>NC_009921.1:6086782-6408477 GCF_000018005.1 Parafrankia sp. EAN1pec | reverse complement strand
CCGGTGGCGGGAGGCGGAACAGGTAGCTGTGCGCTCCGGTGAGGTGGCGCCCGTCGGCGTCCACCGAGCAGCACGCCGACGTCGACTCGTAGGCGTGGACGATGCCGAGCGGCCGGCGCGCTGCCATCGCACGGGCGATCCGGGCCTGCGCCCGGTCCGGGATCTCCCAGTGCCGGTCGTCCAGCACGCCCGGGCCGAACCGGTCGAGGTTGTAGTCGGCCTCGTGCAGGGTGCCGGCCCAGCCCTGATGGGCCCGGCGGCCGGCGGCGGCGAGCCGTTCCAGCTCGTCCCGGCCCGTGCGCAGGCCGCTGCGCAGCGACCAGGCGAGCCGCGGATCGGGGTCGATGTAGGGCGACGGGTCCGTCAGCAGGCCGAGTGCCTCGAACCGGCGGGCGTAGTCGCGTTCCGCGGCCGGTGGGGGGAAGGCGTGCATCCAGGTTCGCAGCTCCTCCCAGAAGCGCAGGTCGTCGCAGACGCGCTTGGAGCCGTCCGGTGGCCCCTCCGGCCGCCGCGCGCCCGGGTCGGGCGGGCGCAGGGTCAGCGTGTCCTGAAGGGCCCGGACGGCGGGCAGGTCCGCCGGCCCGCCGTAGCCGAACCGGGCGATGATGCTGACGACCCGCGACGGTGCCTCGACCACGCGGTCGTGCGCGGAAGCGTCCGCCGCGCTGGAAGCGTCCGCCGTGCTGGAAGCGTCCGCCGTGCTGGAAGCGTCCGCCGTGCCGGGCGGGAGCAGCAGGATGTCGCCACCGTCGTCCCCGGTGACCCGGGTGCCGAGATAGGCGAACACGTTCAGCCACACGTCGTAGAGCTCCAGGACGAGGTAGCGCCCGGGGGTCGGCGGCACGTGCAGGACCAGGGGCCCGGGGCTCAGGTCGACCTGGGCGAGCGAGACCAGGACGTCCGGGCTGACGTGCAGGAAGTGTGAGTGCGGACCGGGCGGGTCGGTCTCGTGGGCGAAGGCGTTGAAGCCGGCCGGCTCGATCGGCCCGAGCCCGTCGTGGGCGATCCTGATGATCTGCCGGACCGCGCACACGAGGGGGTACCCGAAGAAGAATGCCTCGCAGGCAAGTCCGACTCGCTGGTCATCCGCTCGCATGTGGCCTCCCGGGAGCCCCGGCCCATCGACGCCGGTCCGATGGCCGATGGTGCTCGCCCAACTCCGGGGAGTACCCGATTCGTGCCCGGTTGAACATCGGGCGGGACCGTCGGCGGCTCACGGTGGAATCGCCGGGGGCCCGCGATGGGATCACCGCCGTGGGGCTTCTGGGCGCCATGCCCTAGGGTTGACGCATGGCGCAGTACGTCTTCCAGATGCGCAAGGCCCGCAAGGCCCACGGCGACAAGGTGATCCTCGACGACGTCACCCTGGCGTTCCTGCCCGGCGCGAAGATCGGCGTCGTCGGGCCGAACGGTGCCGGGAAGTCGTCGCTACTCAAGATCATGGCCGGCCTCGACCACCCGAGCAACGGCGACGCGATCCTGAGCCCCGGCTACACGGTCGGCATGCTCGCGCAGGAGCCGCGGCTCGACGAGGCCAAGGACGTCCGCGGCAACGTCGAGGACGGCGTCCGCGAGATCCGCGCGGTGCTTGCCCGGTACGAGGAGATCAACGAGAAGATGGCCGCGCCCGACGCGGACTTCGACACGCTCCTCGCCGACCAGGCGGCGCTGATCGACAAGATCGAGGCGGCGAACGCCTGGGAGCTCGACAGCCAGATCGACCAGGCGATGGACGCCCTGCGCCTGCCGCCCGGCGACGCGGACGTCACCGCGCTCTCCGGTGGTGAGCGCCGCCGGGTGGCGCTGTGCAAGCTGCTGCTCGAGGCGCCCGACCTGCTGCTGCTGGACGAGCCGACCAACCACCTCGACGCGGAGAGCGTCGCCTGGCTGGAGCAGCACCTGGCCCGCTACGCCGGGGCGGTGCTGGCCGTCACGCACGACCGGTACTTCCTCGACAACGTCGCCGGCTGGATCCTCGAGCTCGACCGCGGCCGCGCCCACCCCTACGAGGGCAACTACTCCACCTACCTGGAGAACAAGGCGTCCCGGCTCAAGGTCGAGGGCCAGAAGGACGCCAAGCGCCGCCGGGCGCTCGCCCAGGAGCTCGAGTGGGTCCGCTCGAACCCGAAGGCCCGCCAGGCCAAGAGCAAGTCCCGCCTCGCCCGTTACGAGGAGCTGGCCGCCGAGGCGGACAAGGCCAGGCCGCGCGACTTCGAGGAGATCCAGATCCCGCCCGGCCCGCGGCTGGGCAGCCTGGTGATCGAGACGAAGAAGCTCACCAAGGGCTTCGGTGAGCGGGTGCTCATCGACGACCTGTCGTTCAGCCTGCCGCGCGGTGGCATCGTCGGCGTGATCGGCCCGAACGGCGTCGGCAAGACCACGCTGTTCACGATGCTTGTCGGCCAGGCGTCGCCTGATTCCGGCGAGCTGCAGATCGGCGAGACGGTCGACATCGCCTACGTGGACCAGTCCCGCGGCGGTCTCGACGCGAAGAAGAACGTGTGGGAGATCGTCTCCGACGGGCTGGACCACATCGTCGTCGGGAAGACCGACATCCCGAGCCGGGCGTACGTGTCGTCGTTCGGGTTCAAGGGGCCTGACCAGCAGAAGCCGGTCGGCGTGCTCTCCGGCGGAGAGCGCAACCGGCTGAACCTGGCGCTGACCCTCAAGCGCGGCGGCAACGTGCTGCTGCTCGACGAGCCCACGAACGACCTGGACGTCGAGACCCTGCGGTCGCTGGAGGAGGCGCTGCTGGAGTTCCCGGGCTGCGCCGTGGTCGTCTCCCACGACCGGTGGTTCCTGGACCGGGTCGCGACGCACATCCTGGCCTGGGAGGGCACCGAGGCCGACCCGGCCCGCTGGTTCTGGTACGAGGGCAACTTCGCCGACTACGAGACCAACAAGGTCGAGCGGCTCGGTGCGGACGCGGCCCGCCCGCACCGGGTGACGTACCGCAAGCTCACCCGCGACTAGCCGCCGCGAAACCGACCGTCGCGGGCCGGGAAGTCCTTCGACTTCCCGGCCCGCGACGCGTCGAGACCGGAGATCAGCCCGGGCGGTTCTGTAGGGAGTTCGCGGCCATCAGCAGGTAGTCCCAGAGCTGGGCGCGGTGTTCCGGGGCGAGGCCGAGGCTGTCGACCGCGGATTCCATGATGCGCAGCCAGGCGTCCCGCTCGGCCGGGCCGATCGCGAACGGCACGTGCCGCATCCGCAGCCGGGGATGGCCGCGCTGCTCGCTGTACGTCGTCGGCCCGCCCCAGTACTGGATGAGGAACAGCCGCAGCCGCTCCTCGGCCGCCGCCAGATCCTCGTCGGGGTAGAGCGGCCGGAGCACCGGGTCGCTGGCCACCCCCTCGTAGAACCTGGCCACCAACGCGCGGAACGTCGCCTCGCCGCCGACGGCCTCGTAGAAGTCTGCGCGTGGTCGCGCGGGTGACGGTTGGTTCACGGGTCCATTCTGCGCCACTGGCCGCCCGCTCCCCGGCCGCGGCCCCGGCCTCGATCGACGGGACGTCCGGCCCGGTGGTGGTCGTGGCCGGGTCTTCCGAGGTGAGCGGTTCGACGGGCGGTGGACGTCCGCCGTGCGGCGGTAGCCGGGTGGGTCAACCCGAACGGGGGATGACCCACGCGGTGGTGTCCGGTGGCAGGACGAGCGTCGCGCCGTCGTAGCCGACTGGCCCGCTCGCCAGCACCAGCCGGCCGGCGATCTCCAGGCGTATCTCGCTCCGCGTGGCCATCACACAGGTCAGGGCGCCGGCGGCGGACGTCCGGTCGAAGGCCAGGCAGTCCGCGGGCAGATCGTCCCGCCAGCGGAACCCGGGCCGCGTGCCTGCCGGCCGCCCCGGCTCGCCCGAGTGCCCCGGCTCGGCCGGCTCGGCCGCGCTGCCCGGCCCGGCCGGTCCGCCGAGGAAGGGGAGCGCGCGGCGTAGCGCCAGCGCGCCGCGGACGAGCACCCTGGTCGACATCGGGTCCACGGACTGGGCGGACGCGGTCAGCGTCGCCCAGTCGGGCGGTTGCGGGAGCCACGGCTCGGCTGCCCCGGCGCTGAACCCGTACGGAGGCGCGTCGCCGGACCACGGCAGCGGCACGCGTGCGCCGTCCCGGCCGGGCGAGGTGTGGCCGGACCGTTCCCAGACCGGGTCCTGGCGGGCCTCGGGCGGGATGTCGACCTGCGGCAGGCCGAGTTCGTCGCCCTGGTACAGGTAGACCGTGCCGGGCAGCGCCAGCAGCGTCAGCAGCGCCGCCCGGGCCCGGCGCAGGCCGGTCTCGCCGCCGCCGTAGCGGCTGACCGGACGGACGACGTCGTGGTTGGCCAGCACCCAGGTCGGCGGCGCGCAGACGGCGGCTGTCGCGGCCCGGGCGGCATCGATCGCCGCCCGCCACGCCGGGGCGGAGAACGGCGCGTACAGCAGCGAGAACGTGAAGGTCAGGTGCAGCTCGTCGGGACGGACGTACCGGGCGAGGCGCCCCGGGTCGGCGACCCAGGTCTCGCCGACGAGCACCCGCTGTCGGCCGTCGCGCCGGTCGTGGGCGTCGACGATCGCCCGCCACTCGCGGTAGATCTCGTGGACGCCGTCCTGATCCCACGCGTGCGGCTCGATCTCCTCCCGGAAGCCGGTCTCCGGCGTGGGGAGCGCGCCGGTCGGATGGTCGCGCAGCTCGCCGTCCTTGACCAGGCCGTGCGAGACGTCGATCCGGAAGCCGTCGACCCCCCGGTCGAGCCAGAATCGGATGATCTCGGCGTGCGCCGCCCGCACCCGCGGATGCTGCCAGTTCCAGTCCGGCTGCTCCGGGGCGAACAGGTGCAGGTACCACTGGCCGTCCGGAACCCTCGTCCAGGCGGGGCCACCGAACACCGAGATCCAGTTGTTCGGGGGGAGCGCACCGTCCGGGCCGCGCCCGTCCCGGAAAAGGTAGAGGTCCCGCTCCGGCGCGTCCGGCCCGGCCGCGAGCGCCGCCTGGAAGGCGGGGTGCGCGCTGCTGGAGTGGTTCGGGACCAGGTCGACGACGACTTTCAGGCCGGCCTCGTGGGCGTCGCGCAGCAGCGCGTCGATGTCCGAGAGAGTGCCGAACAAGGGATCGACGTCGGTGTGGTCGGCCACGTCGTAGCCGTGATCGGCCATGGGGGAGCGGTAGAAGGGGCTGACCCAGATCCCGTCGACGCCCAGGTCGGCGAGATCGGGCAGGCGCCGGCGGATGCCCTCGATGTCGCCGACCCCGTCGCCGTCGGCGTCGGCGAAGCTGCGGACGTAGACCTCGTACATCACGGCGTCGTGCCACCACGCCGAGTAATCGGTCTCCTCGGTTCCCGCTGGTGGCGCGGCCGGGCCGGAGCGGCCGCCGGGCTGCCCGGGTTCGCCCGCACGGTATGCGACAACGGGATCCATGCCAGCATCAAACCCTCTCTGCGGGCATGAAGTAAACGGGATGCTCCGGTTACGGAAAGTGTCCGTCGAACGGCTCGGCGGGCGCGATGTCCGACTCTCGAACTACACTTCCGCGAGTGGATGACGTCACTGTCCGTTATGGTGTGCTTCCTGGGGGTGGATGTGTCCCGGTGGCTAAACGTCCCCTCGGCGCCGCGGCCGATCCGGTCGAGGCGTCCGGACCGGCGCCGGCCGGGCGGGCGACGTCCGGGCGGGCGACGCACGGATGGGAGAGTCGAGGCCCGGTGATCGACACGGAGTCCCGCTCGGTGGGCTGGGCCGCCACGACGGCCATGGTTGGCCGCGCCATCGTCCGCGAGCTGTCGAGTACCCGGCGCCGGCGCCGCGTGCACGTCACCGAGGAGGCGACGTTCGAGCAGCTGTCGTTCCTCGCCGACGCGAGCCTGGTCCTGAGCAGCTCGCTCGACCCGCAGCGGATCATCGACATGATCGCATCCCTGGTTGTGCCCCGGATGGGCGACGCGGCCGTGGTCTGGCTTCGCGGCGACGGGGACAGCATTCGGATCGCCGGGTCGCGCTTTCTCGACCCGAAGACGGCGGACTTCGTCCGGGCCGTCGTCCAGATCCACCCGCCGACAGCCACCGAGGACATCCCGCCGGGCGTCGTCGTCCGGACCGGCCAGTCGTACTACGTGCCCCGCTACACCGAGGACGTCGTCCGCCGACTGTTCCCCGGCGAGGCCGTTGAGCGGTTCGGGGAGATCCAGGCAGGCGCCGCGATCACCGTGCCGATGTACGCCCGGGGGAGGGTGTTCGGCGCGCTGACGGTCGGCCGGCGCGAATCCGTCGAGTACACCGCGCTCGACATCCGCCTCATCGAGGAGCTGGCCCGGCGCGGCGGCACCGCGCTCGACAACGCGCAGCTCTTCCGGGACGTCGAGGAGTCCGCGCTGACACTGCAGCGCTCGATGCTTCCCGCGCACCCGCCGGCCCTGGACGGCATGGAGATCGCGATGGAGTACCGGCCCGGCACGGCCGGTACGGAGGTCGGCGGGGACCTCTACGACGTCATCCCGCTGCCCGGCGGGCGGGTCGGCGTGGCGATCGGTGACGTGATGGGCCGTGGCCTGCACGCGGCCGCGGTGATGGGCCAGCTGCGGGCCGCACTGCGGGCGTACGCGCTGGAGGACTGGGGACCCGCCGAGCTGCTGGCCCGGCTCGACCGGGTTGTCGACTCGCTGCCCGGCCTGCAGATGGCCACCTCCATGTACGCGGTGTACGACCCCTACTCCGGCCGGATGACGATCGCGAGCGCGGGCCATCCGCCGCCGCTGTTGCTGCTGCCCGACGAGGAGCCGGACTACCTCGTTCTCGAGCCCGGGCTCCCGCTCGGGACGGGTGAGCAGGGCACCTTCTCCGAGCTGACCGTCTCGCTCCCGTCCGGCTCGGCGTTCGTGATGTTCACCGACGGCCTGGTGGAATCCCGGCGCCGGCCGCTCGCGGACGGCCTGGAGCACCTGAGGTCGGGCCTGGGCGAGCAGATCGCCCGTCCGCGCGCCGTTCGGGCGTTCGCGCCGCCTTCGGGTGATCCGTCTGTGGGCGCGGCGCCTGCCACGGGTGATCCGCCCGTGGGCGCGGCGCCTGCCACAGGTGATCCGCCCGTGGGCGCGGCGCCCGCCGCGGGTGATCCGCCCGCGGCCGTCGTGGCACTGGCGGCCTCCGCGCCGGCCGCCGCGGCTGGCGGAGCCATGGTCACGCCGGAGCGGCGGATCAGAGAGCGGCGGTCGGGCCGGGACCGCCGCGGGGGCTACCGCAGGACGCGGGCGAGCGGTGACCGCCGCCGCACCGGCGGTGGCTTCGCGGCCCGCAGCTGGTCCGGCCCGGACGCGGTGAGCGGCAGCGGATCGGGCCCGAGCGAGGAGACCGCCCGGACCCTGCTCGAGCGCTGCCTGCTGGCCGCGGATCTCCCGCCGCGCACGGACGACGACATAGCGCTGCTCGCGCTGGTCACCCGGCAGCTGCGCCCGCCGCTGCTCCAGCTCGCGCTGCCCGCCGTCGCCGCATCGGCCGGACAGGCCCGCACGGCCGTCCGGCGCTCGCTGCTCGACGCCGGGATCGGATCACTCGACGACGCGATTCTGCTGGTCAGCGAGGTGGTCACCAACGCGGTGCTGCACGCGCGCAGCGATCTCGTGCTGCGGGCCACCCTGGAACCCGGGCGGCTGCGGGTGAGCGTCGAGGACAGGGAGGGCACCGCCCTGCCCCGGCCCGGCGGCAACTCCCCGGACGATCCGGAGGCCGAGCACGGCTGGGGCCTGCTCCTCGTCGAGGCGCTCGCGCAGGCCTGGGGAGTCGAGACGACACCGGACGGCAAGCGGGTCTGGTTCGAGATGGAGATCCCCGACGAGGCCGACCACACCTGAGACCACACCTAAGGACGAGGCGGTGTGCCGGCCGGTGGCCGGTCACCGGCCGGCCGGCGTGGTCGGCTCGATCGAAGTCGACTCCGTCGGGGCCGCCACAGCCGGCGCGGCCGCGGCCGGGGCGGATTCGGCCCGGCGGACGATGGTGCGCAGCATTCCGCCGAAGACCACGGCGTGGAACGGGCTGACGGCCCGCCAGTAGAGGTGGCCCGGCAGCCCGCGCGGCAGGAACAGCGCCCGCTGCCGGTAGACCGTCCTGCCGTCGGGGCCGCCTGGCCCGACGCGCAGCTCGAGCCAGGCGTGGCCGGGCAGCCTCATCTCGGCGCGCAGGCGCAACAGCCGTCCGGGGACCAGCTCCTCGACCCGCCACAGGTCGATCGCCTCCCCGGTGTGCAGGTGGGCTGGGTCGCGCCGGCCGCGGCGGTGCCCGACCCCGCCGACGAGCGTGTCGAGCCACCCGCGCGCCGACCACGCCAGCGGCCAGCTGTACCAGCCGTTCTCGCCGCCGATCCCCTCGATGACCTGCCACAGACGGTCCGCGGGCGCGGCCACCGCCTTCGACCGCTCGTCGCTGTAGAGCGAGCTCCCGGCCCAGGCCGGATCGGTCGGGACGGGTTCGCCCGGCGGAGCGCCGCCGGGCAGGATTCCGTTGGACGGGGCGTTGTCCGGCGAGCCGCCGTCCGCCGCCGTCCGGCTGGCGTCCGCGGTCCGGACACCGGCCGCAACCGGGCGGTGCCCGCGGCGGCCGGCCCGGTCGGCGGAGAGGTATGCGGCGACCTCGGGGAACGGCGCGGCGAGCGGGCTGCCCGGCCAGACCGCAGTCGACCACCGGGTCTCCACTGTCCGGTCGCGCACCCGCGCCAGCGCGTAGGCGACCGCGGTCTCGAACGGCAGCAGCCCCTCGGGCGGGTCCGGCACCCACCGCGCGATGTCGTGCTCGCCGACGACCACCTCCGTCCGCAGCGAGCGGACCAGCGGCCGCGCGATCGCCCGGGGGACCGGCGTCACCACCCCGACCCACAGCGACGACAGGCCGGGGGAGAGCACCGGCACACGGATGATCACTCGGCGACGCAGGCCCTCGACCGCCGCGAAACGCTGCATCATGTCGGCGTAGGTCAGGACGTCCGGCCCGCCGATGTCGAACGAGCGGTTGATCTCGGCCGGCAGCTGGAGACATCCGATGAGGTAGTGCAGGACGTCCCGGACGGCGATCGGCTGGATGCGGGTCCGCACCCAGCGTGGGGTGAGCATCACCGGCAGCCGCTCGGTGAGGTGGCGCAGCATCTCGAACGACGCGCTGCCGCTGCCGATGATGATCGCGGCGCGCAGCACGACCGTGGGCACCCCGGAGTCGAGCAGGATCCGCGCGACCTCCTGCCGGGACGCCAGGTGCGCCGACATGCCGATGCCGGTGGCCGGGCTCAGCCCACCCAGGTAGATGATCCGCCGGACGCCGGCGGCCCGCGCCGCCCGCGCGAACGCCGCGGCCGCCCGGCGGTCCACGGCCGAGAAGTCGCCGCCGGTGTCGATCGAGTGGATCAGGTAGTAGGCGACGTCGACATCCTCCATCGCCGCGCGCAGCGACTCCGGGCCGAGGGCGTCGGCACGGACCACCTCGATGTCGGGATGCCGGGCCCAGCCGACGTCGGACAGCCGCGCCGGATCACGGGTCATGCAGCGGACATGATGGCCCTGGCCGAGCAGGCGGGGTGCCAGCCGACCACCGATATACCCGGTCGCACCGGTGACGAGTATGCGCACCCCGGGTACCTGCCCCGGCCCGGCGGCGGGTACCGCCCCACAGACCGGGTGGGACGGGTCAGGCGCTCGCGGCCTCGGAGACGTCCCCCACCGTGCTCAGGTACCGCGACCACCGCGGGTCCATGCGACGGGACCCCAGAATGCGCCAGGCGGCTCCGCTCGGCGCTCTGGGCGCCGTGCGAAGCCGCCAACCGAGGTCCGCGACGGCCCGGTCGGCTTTGACATGGTTGCAGCGGCCGCAGGCCGCCACGACGTTCTCCCATACGTGCGGCCCGCCGCGAGAGCGGGGGATCACGTGATCCAGTGATGTCGCCGGGGCGTTGCAGTACACGCACCGGTGATGGTCGCGTGCCAGTACACCCTTGCGGGTGAGTGGAATCTGTGAACGGTAGGGCACGCGCACGAACCGTGCCAACCGCACGACGATCGGAACCTCGACTGCGGCCGTCGTCGAACGCAGCACCTGGCCGGCGGATTCGACCATCACGGCCTTGTCGGTCAGAACGAGCACCAGTGCTCTTCTTTGTGACACCACGCACAGAGGCTCGTACGTGGCATTGAGAACCAGCGCCTCTGCCACGCGCCGACCTCCTGCCCACCCGAGGGTCCTCGCGGACCGTCCTACCCAGCGTCTCCGGTGACAATGGACAGTCAACCTTCTTCGGCGGCAGAACGCGAGCCTGTTTGCATGGTCATCCGTCCCGGCAAAGCGTCGATGTGCATATCCGGCGTGGTTTGTGACGAACAACAACCTCATTCGACCGTGTGCCGTGACCGAAAAATTACACTGTGTGACTGCCCGTAGGGTCGTGTCCGTGTGTGGCCGACACGGGGGTGCCTGCCGTCCGGGTCTGCCGATGGGCAAGACTGTCAAGGTCGACTCGGCGCTGCGCCAGCTCGCTGTGCGGGCTACGGAGCGCCGCCGGGGGATGGGTGCCGGCCGCCTTGCCGCGGCCCGGCCGGGGGGCTTCCAGACGCACACGGCGCCCGATCGGCGTCGATCCGACTGAGAGACCTGCTTACGGAGGATGGCCGGCGTTGTGTCCATCTCACGTGTCCCGTTTGGTGCTGTCCCGTTCGGTGGCGTGCCCGCCGAACCGGTCGCGGCCGGGCTGCCCCCGGCTGTCATGGGTGCGGAGCCGTCCCTGCTGGCTCAGCCCGTGATCCCGATGCTCGGCGCGATCCTGTCGCCCACCGCCGCACCGACGACCGCGGCGACGGTCTCGCCCAGCCCCATACCCTCGGTGTCGATCTCACCTGGTCCGACGACGGATCCGTTCGTCTCGATCGAGGGTGTCGCCAACGCGCTGCGGGACGCCTGCGGCACGGACCCCGGCCTCATGTGCCGCACCGTGTACGACCTCACGCACAGTAACTATCTTGCGTCCGGTGCCGAGGTGTTCCTCGGTACGCCGATCAAGATTTCGCTGATTCTGCTGCTCGCGATGGTGATCCGCACGCTGCTGCACCGGTTCATCCGGCGGACCACCGAACGGGCCGCCTCGGGGCGCAGCACCGGCATGCTGCGCGGGCTGCGGTCGAACACCTTGCTGGGCGCATTCGGTGATCCGACCGTTCTGCTCGAGCGGCGGCGCCAGCGCGCCGGAACCGTCGGATCGCTGCTGCGCAGCGTGACGTCAATCTTTGTGTTCGGGCTGGCTTTCCTCACGATCCTCGGCGAGCTCGGCCTGAATCTAGCCCCGATCGTGGCCAGCGCCGGAGTGCTCGGCATCGCCGTCGGTTTCGGTGCGCAGAACCTCGTGCGCGACTTCCTGTCGGGCATGTTCATGCTGCTGGAGGACCAGTACGGCGTCGGTGACGTGATCGACGTCGGCCCGGTCTCGGGCACCGTCGAGGCGGTGAGCCTGCGGATGACCCGATTGCGCGACGTCGAGGGGACGGTCTGGTACGTCCGCAACGGCGAGATAACCCGGGTCGGGAACAAGAGCCAGCAGTGGGCACGCACCGTTCTCGACGTCCCGCTCGATTACGACACCGAGGTCGCCGCCGCGAAACGGGTGCTCGTCCGGACGGCCGACAAGCTGTGGAAGGACGAGGCCTGGTCCGGCCTGATCCTCGCCGAGCCGGAGGTCTGGGGCATGGAGACCATGACCGCGGACGGCTACACGCTGCGGATCGCCATCAAGACCCAGCCGCTCAAGCAGTGGGACGTCGCCCGCGAGCTGCGGGAGCGGGTCCGGGCGTCGCTCGGCCGGGCCGGGATCGAGCTCGGCACCGTCCAGCGCAGCGAGGTCGTGGTCGTCGACGACGATGACGACGACAAGCCCGCCGAGGAGGAGGAGACGCCGGGCGGCACCGGCGGCTCGCCGGGCCAGGGCGCGGACGACGTGCCGACACCCAGGATCGATCCGCCCGCGCCGGCCCGTTCCGGGCATAGCGCCTGAAGCGGGGCTGAGGATCGGACAAGGTCTTGCTGAGATGCGCGTCCGGAGCATGGAACTGTCGGGCGAGCGGGGCAGACTGGAGCCGTGCGAGTACTGGTGGTGGACGACGACGCGGCTGTCCGCGAGTCGCTGGAGCGGTCGCTGAGGTTCGAGGGCTACGAGGTGCGCACGGCGCCCGACGGGGTCGCCGCGCTGGAGGTGGTGGCGCGCGACCAGCCGGACATCGTCGTGCTCGACGTGATGATGCCGAGGATGGACGGCCTGGAGACCTGCCGCCGTCTGCGGGCGCGCGGTGACGACGTCCCCGTCCTCATGCTGACGGCCCGTGACGGGCTGGCCGACCGGGTCAGCGGCCTCGACGTGGGCGCCGACGACTACCTGGTGAAGCCCTTCGCGTTGGAGGAGCTGTTCGCCCGGCTGCGGGCGCTGATCCGGCGGTCCACCCTCGTGACACGGGCCGGCGTGGGCCACGGCCCCGCGCACGGCGCCGAGCCGGGCCATGGTGTCCCCGCCGCGCTGTCGTACGCGGGGGTGGCGCTCGACCCGGCGAGCCGCCAGGTCCTGCGGGAGGGCCGGGAGCTGACGCTGACCAAGACCGAGTTCGAGCTGCTCGAGCTGTTCCTGACCCATCCGCGCCAGGTCCTCTCCCGATCGATGATCATGGAGAAAGTCTGGGGCTACGACTTCGGACCCTCCTCGAACTCCCTGGAGGTGTTCGTGAGCTACCTGCGGCGCAAGCTCGAGGCCGGCGGTGAGCCACGGCTGCTGCACACGGTGCGCGGGGTGGGTTACGTCCTGCGTGAACCCGCCGCCGACCGGGTGTGAGCCCGCTGCCGCTGTCAGTGCCGACGACGCCGACGAAACTGGCCAGGTCGAAGAGGCCGGTAAGGCCGGTAAGGCCGACAACGCCGACGAGGTCGGTGTGACCGGGCCGGAGCAGCCGGCGAACACGCTGGTCGAGGGCCGGCGGGTGGGGGGTCCGTCGTCCCAGCCGGCGGCGTCGCGCTGGCCGAGCCGGCTCCCGCGGCTGACGCTGCGGGCCCGGATGGCGCTGCTCGCCGGGGTGGCCGTCGCCGCCGCGGTCGCCGTCGTGGTCAGCGTCGCCCTCGGCGTCACCCGGATCGTGCTGAACCAGGCGATCGACGACCAGCTCCTGGAACAGGCCAAGGCGTCGGCCGGCAACCTGCAGGCGAGCCAGATCAGCGTCCGGGCCCTGAACTTCGGCATGGAGCTGCAGTTCCTCGACGGCGACGGAGTGCCCCTGGAGAGCGCCTTCCCGTCGCTGGAGACCTTCGCGATCCCCGTCGACGCGGCCGACGCCGAGGTCGCGCGGGGCCTGCGTGGCAAGAACCTGCGCACCGTCACGGTCGAGGGCCAGCGGTACCGGGTGGCCACCGTCCCGCTGCGCTATCCGCCGCCACTCACCGGCACCGGGGCCCTGCAGCTGGCCCGGTCCACCTCCGACGTGGATCGCACGCTGCGCGATCTCGGGCTGGTGCTGTTCATCGTCGGGCTGGTCGGCGTGGTCGGCTCGGTGATCGCCGGCCGCCTCGTCGCCCGTGCCTCGCTGAAACCGGTGGACGCCGCGGCGGCCGCGGCGGAGGAGGTGGCGCGTACCCAGGACCTCTCCGCCCTGATCCCGGTCACCGGCTCGGACGAGATCGCCCGGCTGGCTACCAGCCTCAACAGCATGCTGCGGGCGCTGGAGGCATCCCGGCTGCGGCAACGCCAGCTCGTCGACGACGCCGCCCACGAGCTGCGCACGCCGCTGACCAGCCTGCGCACCAACATCGAGCTCCTGATGCGAGCGGAGACGACTCCGAACCGGGCGCTGCCCGCGGCGGACCGTGACGCGCTGCTGCGCGACGTCGACGCCCAGATGCGCGAGCTGACCGCGCTGGTCAACGAGCTGATCGAGCTGGCCCGCGACGAGGTGCCCACGGAGGAGATCGAGCGGCTCGACCTCGCCCAGGTCGTGCGGGCCGCCGCGGACCGGGCCCGGCGCCGGGCGAACACCAAGGGCATCCGGATCGAGGTGAGCGTCGAGCCGTCCCTGGTGGACGGGCGGCCGAGCCTGCTGGAGCGGGCGGTGACCAACCTGCTGGACAACGCGGTGAAGTTCAGCCCGCCGTCCTCGACCGTGCGGGTGGTCAGCCGGGCCGGCGAGGTCACCGTCGCCGACGAGGGCCCGGGCATCGCGCCGGCCGACCGGGCCCGCGTCTTCGAGCGCTTCTACCGGGCCACGGCGGCGCGCAGCCTGCCCGGCTCCGGCCTTGGCCTGGCGATCGTCGCGGACGCCGCGGCGATGCACGGCGGGACGGCCGAGGCCGCCGAGTCGCCGTCCGGCGGCGCGCTGCTGCGGATGACATTGCCCTGCGTGGCGGCCTGGGAGCGGGGGGTTCCCTGGGACGGCGACGATCCCGTCGGGTACGGCGGGTTCGTCTCCGACGGCGGGACCGCCGGCGCGAACGGCTTCCTTTCGGTAGATGGCCCTCCTCCGATGAGCGGCCCTCTGTCCATGGGCGGCTTCGCTCCGGCGGGCGGAGCCGGGCCCGTGGGCGTCTCCCCGGCGCGCTCGGGGCCCGCGGCTGCGGACGCGGACTCGCCGTGGCGGCGGCCGGCCGGCGGCTCCGCAGCGGCCGCCGAAGCGGAGCAGGCGGTGGCCGAGAGAGCGGAGAAGGCAGAACAGACGGCAGAGCGGGCGGCTGGGCAGAAGGCGGGCGGGGCAGGCACGGGCGGTCCGGCCACGGCGCCCGGCGTTGGCGCGGAGCGGCCCGGGGGGCGTTCGACGGTCCGCCCGGGGCAGCGGGCAGGATCAGGTCCGTGACATCCGCGCCCGAGCGCCCCGACCAGCCCGCCGCGCCCCCCGCCGCTACCGCGCCGCCTACCACTGCGGCGCCGTCAGCCGCCGCGCCGTCAGCCGGCGGCGCGGTCGGAGCCGGTGGGCAGCAGGGCCCGGCGTCGGTCTGGTCCGGGCTCGGTGACCTCAAGGCCCTCGCCGCCGAGTTCGGGGTGGCCACGTCCTACGACGGGCAGGACGGCACGCCGGTCACGGTGCAGCCGAGGGCCGTCCGGGCGGCGCTGGGCCTGCTCGGCGTCGACCCGTCGGACCCGGCCGTCGCGCTCGCCGGGGCACGCGAGGCGCGTCGGCGGCGCCCGCTGCCCCCGTGTGCGGTCGTCCGGGCGCAGGCCCCCGCGCCGGTCGCCGTGCACGTGCCGGATGCCGCCGCGGACGCCGTCACCGCCGAGGCCGTGCTGGCCGGCGGGGAGAGCGTGCCGCTGTCGGTCGGGCTGCGCGGCGCTGTCGGGGAGGTCGACGGCCATGCCGTCCGCGCGGGCACGGTGGACCTGCCGTCCGGCCTGCCGCTCGGGGATCACCGCCTGCGGCTGAGCTTCGGCGGGAGCACCACCGAGTGCCCGCTGATCGTCGTCCCGGAGCGCGTGCCCGACTTCGCGGCCGCCCCGAGCCCGGCCGAGGCCACCGGGCGGGCCTGGGGCTGGATGATCCAGCTGTACGCGCTCACCTCCGCGGGATCGTGGGGGATGGGCGACTACGCCGACCTCGCCACCCTCGCCGAGTGGTCCGCGCGTGACGGCGCCGACGTTCTGCTGGTGAACCCGCTGCACGCGGTGGCGCCGACCTTTCCGGTCGAGCCGTCGCCGTACTCGCCGGCGAGCCGCCGCTTCGTCTCACCGCTCTACCTGCGGCCCGAGCTGACCCCGGAGTACCGGCACGCCTCCGAGACGGTGCGGGCGGAGGTCGACCGGCTGGCGGGAGTCGCCCGCCGGGAGGGGATCAGGGACGGCCTGATCGACCGGGACGCGGTGTGGCGGGCCAAGCTCGCCGCCGTCGAGCTGCTGTTCACCTCGTCCGGCGGCGGGACGGGCGACGGGCCGGCCGGTGGGCAGGAGGCCGATGGCGCGCTGCGCGACTTCGCGCTCTGGTGCGCGCTCGCCGAGCGGCACGGCCGGGACTGGCGCACCTGGCCGGAGGACCTGCGCGATCCCGCCGGGCCGGCGGTCGACGCCGCGCGCGCCGAGCTGGCGGAGCGCGTCGCGTTCCATGTCTGGCTGCAGCGGCGGTGCGACGACCAGCTCGGCGCGGCGCAGGCCGCCGCCAGGACGGCGGGGATGCGGGTCGGCATCGTCCACGATCTCGCTGTCGGGGTCGATCCGGGCGGCGCGGACGCCTGGGCGATGCGCGGCGTGCTGGCCACCGGGGCCTCCGTCGGCGCCCCGCCGGACGGCTTCAACCAGCAGGGCCAGGACTGGGGCCTCCCGCCGTGGCGGCCCGACGTCCTCGCGGAGAGCGGGTATGCCCCGTTCCGGGCGATGGTCGCCGCGGTGCTGTCCCGGGGCGGCGGGCTACGGGTGGATCACATTCTCGGGCTGTTCCGCCTGTGGTGGGTCCCGGACGGCGCCGGCGCCGCCGGCGGCACTTTCGTCCGCTACGACGCCGAGGCGCTGCTGGGGCTGCTCGCCCTCGAGGCGCACCGGGCCGGCGCCCTGGTCGTCGGTGAGGATCTCGGCACCGTCGAGCCGTCGGTGGCCGAGGCGCTCGACGGCGCCGGGATCTTCGGCTCCTCGGTGCTGTGGTTCGAGCAGGCGGCGGACGGCTCCCCGCTCCCGCCGCGCGAGTACCGGGCCCGGACCATGGCCAGCGTGACCACGCACGACCTGCCCACCGCCGCCGGCTTCCTCGAGGGCGAGCACGTGCGCGTGCGCGCGCGGCTCGGCCTGCTCGCCCGCACCGACGAGCAGGAACGCGCCGCCTGGCTCGCCGAACGCGCCGGACTGCTGCGGCTGCTCGCCGACGAGGGCCTGGTGAGCCCGCCGGCGGGGGTCGTGGCGGAGGAGGATCGCCTCGAACCGGAGCTGCGTGCGGCGGCCGCGCTCGGCCTGCACGTCCTGCTTGCCCGGTCACGCGCGCGGATCGTGCTGGTCGCTCCCGGTGACGCGTTCGGCGACGTCCGTCAGCCGAACCTGCCCGGCACGGTCGACAGCTATCCGAACTGGCGGCTACCGGTCGTCGACGACGCCGGGGAGCGCGTCACCGTCGAACGGCTGATCACCGATCCCCGGTCGCGCCGGATGGTCGAGGCACTCGAGGCACTCGGGGCGATCACCGCCGATCGGGCGGGAGCCACCACCACCCGGCGCCCCTGAAGCGCTGTGGCACGCGTCGCCGGGACGCAACCGTGCTCGTCGGCAGTGTGGGCGAGCTAGCTCGCACCCCTGGGCACGGACCGTGCCGGTCGTTCCCGGTACCCTTCCGGACGTGATTCCACGTCGTCCGCGCCGTACGTCTCGGCGGTCCGCCGCGGCCGGCGATCTGCACCCGACCTCCAGGTCGGGTCGGCGGGTCGCCGCGCGCCGCGTTCTGACCGTCGCTGCGTTGTCCCTGTTCACGGTGCCCTTCCTCGCGGTGTCGGCCTCCGCGCAGGATGTGGGGACTCCCTACGACCCCGACCCGCTGTCAGCTGTCCATGCCTGGGCGCTCTACGGTGGAACGGTCATCGGCGGCTTCCTGCTGGCGTTCCTCCTCACCGCGGTGACGAGCCGACTGAGCCGCCCGTCGCGCTACCGTCCGGGCCAGCCGTGGGAGCACGACGAGATCTGGATCGGCGCGAAGCCGGAGGACATCGAGGCGAAGCGTTCGCGGGCCGCCGTACCGGGTGCGGGTGGTGCCAGTGGCACCTGGTGAGGCATTCACCCACGAGCAGACCGAGCGGATCGAACGTGCTCGGCAGTCCGCGCAGACCCAGACCGGCATCCGCTTCGCTGTCCGCGTCGGTGCGCTGGACGGCGATCTGAAGCTCGCCGCCGAGCGGCTGCTGGGCGGCCTGGCCGATCCCCGCAACGACGAGGCGGTGCTCGTCGCCGTCTCCCCGGGGCAGCGGTTCGTCCGCGTTGTGACCACGCCGGCCGCGAAGAAGCGCATCAACGACTCGGCTGCCGGTCTGGCGGCCCTGGCCATGACATCCAGCTTCGCTCTCGGTGACCTGGTGGGCGGTGTGATCACCGGGCTGCGTCAGCTCTCCGACGCCGCCGGCGCGCCTGCCGCGCCGAACGGGTCCCGCCGCTGATCTCGACGGTTCCCGCCGCTGACACCGGCCGCCGCGCCGGGCGCAGAGAGCCCGGCGCGGCGGACCGTCAGCCCGCGACCGGCCCCGCGGTGTCCTTTGCCCGCGCGGCGAGTGCCCGCACGAGCCCGTCCCGGCCCTCCATCAGTGCCCGGCGCAGCGCGGGCACCGGGTCCCGCTCCGCCAGGTAGGCGTCGGTCAGATCCACCGTCGACTGCTCGATGACCCCGGACGGGAACAACATCTGGGTGATCGTCTGAGCGGTGTCGAACGAGCGGGTCTCCCAGATGCCGCCGATCTCGGCGAAGAACCGGTCGACGTACGGACGGGTCAGCTCGAGCTGGTCGGAGATCCAGAAGCCGCCCATCGTGGCGACCGCCAGATGGTTCGACAGGGCGTCCGAGTCCATGACCGCCGACCAGGCGTCCGCCTTGGCCTGCGCCGTCGGGCGGGCGCTGCGCGCGGTGGCGGCGCGCTTCTCCCCGGTGGCGGTGTTGTCCCGGGCGAGCTCCGCGCCGATCTCGGCGTCGCCGTAGACCCCGCGCGCGACGAGCTGGATGAGCAGGGCCCAGCGCAGCTCGGTGTCCAGGGCGAGCCCCTGCACCACGTCGGAGCCCTCGAAGATCGCCATGACCCGGGCGATCTGCTCGGGCTCCTCGGTCTGGGCGAAGGCGGTCGCGAAGACGAGCTGCAGGTCGCTGCCGGGCTCGGCGGAGCGCATGAGCTCCTCGGCCCGGGTGGTCAGCTCGCGCAGCGCCGCCGGGCGGTTCGCCGGGTCGCCGTAGCTGTCGACGGTCAGCGCCGCCTTGGTGACCAGCGACTGCACCACGCCGATGTCGTCCTCGGCGTCGATGCCGGACAGCACGAGCCGGACGTAGTCGCGGGCGGCCAGCTCGGCGTCGCGGGTCATGTCCCAGGCCGCCGCCCAGCACAGCGTGCGCGGCAGTGAGGACGAGATCGTCCCGATCGAGTCGATCAGGGTCCGCAGCGACCGCTCGTCCAGCCGGACCTTGGCGTAGGTGAGGTCGTCGTCGTTGAGCAGGATCAGGTCGGGCTGGCGGGCCCCGACGATCTTCGAGACCTCGGTGATCTCCCCGACGACGTCCAGCTCGACCCGCTCGCGACGGACGAGGGCGCCCGTGGTGTCCCGGTCGTAGAGGCCGATGGCGACCCGGTGCGGGCGCAGCGTCCGCGACGCGGTCGCGGGGGCGCTCGCCGGCTCCTGGACGACGTCGAACGAGGTGAACAGGCCCGACGAGTCGGTGAGGAACCGCGGCCGCAGCGTGTTCGCCCCGGTGGTCTCCAGCCAGTCGGCCGACCACGGGCTCAGATCCCGCCCGCTGGCCTTCTCCAGCTCGACGAGCAGGTCCTTCAGCGAGGTGTTGCCGTACTCGTACTTGCGGAAGTAGCTGCGCAGCCCGGCGAGGAACTCCTCCTGGCCCACCCACGCGACGAGCTGCTTGAGGACGGAGGCGCCCTTGGCGTAGGTGATGCCGTCGAAGTTCGTGCGCACCGCGTCCATGTCGGGGGCGTCGGCGACGATCGGGTGCGTCGAGGAGAGCTGGTCCTGGCGGTACGCCCAGCCCTTCTCCGCGTTGGCGAAGGTGGTCCAGCCGTTGGTGAAGCGGGTGGACGTCACCTGCGCCAGCACGGACATGTAGGTGGCGAAGGACTCGTTGAGCCACAGGTCGTCCCACCAACGCATGGTCACGAGGTCGCCGAACCACATGTGCGCCATCTCGTGCAGGATCGTCTCGGCCCGCCGCTCGCGGCGCGCCTCGGTGACCTTCGCCCGGAAGACGTACTCCTCGAGGAAGGTGACGCAGCCGGCGTTCTCCATCGCGCCCGCGTTGAACTCCGGCACGAACAACTGGTCGTACTTCCCGAACGGGTACCGGTAGTCGAAGACCCGGTGGTAGAAGTCGAAACCCTGCTTGGTGATCTCCAGGATCTCGTCCGGGTCGAGGAACTCGGCGAGCGAGCGGCGGCAGTACACCCCGAGGTCGATGCCGTCGTGGTGGTCGCGCACCTCGTGGTACGGCCCGGCGACCAGCGCGGTGATGTAGGTCGACATCACCGGGGTCGGGGCGAAGGCGGTCCGCGTCGCGCCGTCGGGAGCGGCCGTGGTGCCGGTGACCACGCTGTTGGAGATGATCCGCCAGTCGGCGGGCGCCGTCACCGCGAGGGTGAATGCGGCCTTGAGATCCGGCTGGTCGAAGCAGGTGTACATGCGGTGCGCGTCGTACGTCTCGAACTGCGTGTAGAGGTACACGGCGCTGTCGACGGGGTCGACGAAGCGGTGCAGGCCCTCGCCGGTACGGGAGTAGGCGCACTCGGCCACGACCCGGAGCTCGTTCGTCGCGGCCAGGTCGGGCAGAGCGATCCGCCCGCCGTCGAAGACCACCGCCGGGTCCAGCGACCGGCCGTTGAGGACGACCTCGCGCACCGCCGGGGCGGCCAGCTCGACGAAGGTCGACGCGCCGGGCTCGGCGCAGGTGAACGACGCGGTGGTGCTGGACAGGAAGGTCTCGTCGCCGACCGTGAGGTCGAGCTCGACGTCGTAGGACGAGACGGCCAGCAGGCGGGCGCGCTCGCGCGCCTCGTCGCGGGTGAGGTTGTGAGGCACCCGGATCCTTTCGCAGAAACGTCGCGGAGTCGGCGAGGACGCGCGGCCACTGGGCATGCGGCCCACTGGGCCGGCGAACCACTGGACGTGCGCGCCGCGTCACGGTCGCATGCGGCCATGACGTTGACCTCGGTGACCAGTCTCCCATGCCCGGACGCGGGTCCGGCGACGTCCGGGCCGCACGCCGACCCGTCCGCTTCCGGCCCGGCGGGGCCCGCCGCGCCCGTCCTGTCCTGGCACCTCCGGCCTGGTCCGGCCACGGGATCGCGCTGTTCGGACGTGTGCTGAGTGCGTTGTTCTCACCCTTGGTGGAAGCTTGCACCGACCATCGGGTTGGATGTCCCGAAGGACGAAACCTTCAGACACCGGACGTAGGGGGCAGCGGTGCGGCGGGTGGCGGGACTGGGCCGGGTCCCGGTCCGGCGTGGCCCGAGGAGGGCGGCCGCGGACGCCGCGGCCGACTCCGGGGCCGCCGGCTCCGCCACACCAGGCTCGGCGGGCCCGGCCACACCAGGCTCCGCGGGTTCCGCCGGGGGCCCGGGTCCCGACGGCCGGCCCGCTCCGGCCGGCCCGCGCCAGCGCATCCCACGCCGGCTGCGCCTCGCCCGCTCGGGGGCCGGTGCCGGCCCGCCCGAGCAGGAGCCACGCCGGGCCGGAGCGGCCGGAGCGGGCGGAGCGGGCGGCGCCGCCGCTGGCGCCGCGCAGGGCTCGACGGCGCGCCGCGCCGAGCAGCACGTGCCGGTGTCCCTCCGCGTCGCCTCCGCGTGGTCCTGGCGTCTGCTCATCATCGGGACGGCCGTCTACGTGCTGGCCATGATCGTGGGACGGGTGCGGATCGTCGTGATCCCGGTCATCGCCGGCCTGCTCATCGCGGCTCTCATCCACCCGATCGCGCACCGGTTCCAGCGGATGGGCGTGCCCAGGCTCGGCGCGGCGTTCGCGGCCCTGCTGATCTTCCTGCTGCTCGTCGTCGGGGCCGGCGTCGCGGTGGGCTTCAACGCCGCCAACGAGATCCCCGCGGTGGCCGACCAGGTCAGCGAGGGCGTGGACCAGGTCCGGGACTACCTGACGGACGGGCCGTTCCACCTTTCCCAGGGCCAGATCGACAACCTGGTCGACGACATCCGCAGCAGCATCACGAGCAACCGCGGCCGGGTGGTCTCCGGCGTGCTGTCGACGGCGTCGGTCGCCGCGGAGGTGCTGACCAGCATTCTGGTCGCACTGTTCTCGACCTTCTTCTTCCTCTACGACGGCGAGCGGATCTGGAGCTGGATCGTCACCCGGTTCCCCAGCGGGGCCGAGGACCGGGTTCGCGGCGCGGGTCGGGAGGCCTGGCTCACCCTCACCGGTTACATCCGGGGCACGGTGTTCGTCGCCGCGGTGGACGCGGTCGGCATCACGATCGGGTTGGTCGCCGTCGGCGCCCCGCTCGTCGCGCCGCTGGCGCTGCTGACGTTCTTCGGCGGCTTCATCCCGATCGTCGGCGCGACCGTCGCCGGCATTGCCGCCGTGCTGGTCGCGCTCGTGTCGAACGGCGTGCCCGACGCGCTGATCATCCTGGGCGTCGTGATCGCGGTGCAGCAGGTCGAGGGCCACCTGCTGCAGCCGCTGGTGATGCGCCGGGCGGTCCGGCTGCATCCGCTGGCCATCGTCATCGCGCTGTCCGCGGGTGGCGTGCTCGCCGGGATCCCGGGGGCGATCGCGGCGGTGCCCTTCGTCGCGGTGGTCAACCGGGTGGCGACATACCTGGCCTCGGCCGGGAAGGATCCGCAGCCCGCGGATGGTTGACGTGGGAACGAGGCCCGATGGCCCTTCCGAGCCATCGGGCCGGACCCCGTCCTGTTCCGTACGCCACCTTTGGAGCCGCCATGTCAGCCGACGTCGCCGCCTCGGTAGATCCTGTCGCCGACGGGCCCGCCGCACCCGCCGACCGGGCCGGATCCGTGGATGCCGCCGGCACCGCGGTGGGCAACGTCGAGGCACTGCCCACCGCGGTGCCGGCGGTCGTCGACGCGGACTTCTGGTTCGACCCGCTGTGCCCCTGGGCGTGGCTGACCTCGCGCTGGATGCTGGAGGTCGAGAAGGTCCGGCCCGTCCGGACCAGGTGGCATGTCATGAGCCTGGCGATCCTCAACGACGGCCGGGACATGCCCGAGCAGTACCAGGAGCTGATGAAGCAGGCGTGGGGGCCGGTGCGCATCTGCATCGCCGCCGCCGCGACCGCGGGGGAGGAGATCCTCCTCCCGCTCTACACGGCGCTGGGCCGCCGCCGTCACCTGGAGAAGGCCGAGCTGACGGAGGAGACCTTCGTCGCCGCGCTGGAGGAGGTGGGCCTCGACCCGGCGCTGGCGGCGGCCGCGCACTCCACGGAGTGGGATGAGCGGCTGCGGGCCAGCCACTCCGACGGCATCGGCCGGGTCGGCATGGACGTCGGGACGCCCGTCATCGCGATCGGGGACAACGCGTTCTTCGGCCCGGTGGTCACTCCGACCCCGCGCGGCGAGGCCGCCGGTCGGCTGTGGGACGGCGTCCTCCTGGTCTCGGAGACACCTGGCTTCTACGAGCTCAAGCGCAGCCGTGAGCAGGGTCCGATCTTCGACTGATCCGCGAGGGGTTGGTCACCCCCGCGCGGCGGTGCGCGGTGACCGGGCATGATGGCGCATCATGCGCGTCCATCTGGGTTCTGATCACGCCGGGTTCCACCTGAAGAAGGCTCTCGTCGCGCGCCTCGCGGAGCTCGGCCACGCCCCCGTCGACCACGGGCCTGTCGAGTACGACCCCGACGACGACTACCCGCCGTTCGTCATGGCCGCCGCGGCCGCCGCCGCGGCGGAACCCGACAGCCTGGGGATCGTGATCGGCGGCTCGGGGAACGGCGAGGTCATCGCCGCGAACAAGGTCGACGGGGTGCGTGCGGCCCTGGTCTGGAGCGAACAGACGGCGACCCTCGCCCGTCAGCACAACGACGCCAACGTGATCAGCGTGGGCGCCCGCATGCACTCGCTGCCCGAGGCGGTGGAGCTGGTCGAGATCTTCCTCGCGACGCCGTTCAGCGGAGAGCAGCGTCACCTCCGCCGACTGCGGATGATCTCCGCCTACGAGCGTTCCGGGGAGATCCCCGAGCCGTCCCCCTCCTCGCCGGCGTCCTGAGCGCCGTTCGGCCCGCGCCGGGCCCCACCGGCCCGCCGCGGCCGTCCGGCGCGCCCTCGGCCCGCTGACGGGTCCGACGGGTTCGCTGACGGGCCTGACGGGCCTGACGGGCTCGACGGGCCGGGACTGTCGGCGGAGCGCGTGGCGGCGCGGCCTGCCGCCGGATCCGCGGCGCCGCCGGGCCCCGCGGGTGCGGGGTGGGCGTGGCGCAGCACGACCGCCTGCTCCGCCCAGGCCAGGTCCGCCTCGGTGGGGCGGGAGACGTCCCGCGCGCGCATCGCGGCGCTGAGGCTCAGCCGGGAGCGCCCGGCGCCCACCAGGCCGCGCAGCATCGCGTCGGCGCGGTGTTGGTCGTCACGTGGCATGCCGCCTCCCGTCAGGTCCGTGCGCGGTGGCCGGCGGCCGCGGTACGTCGGGCGCGTGCGGGCCGCCGGAAAGGCCTCGAACCGTATGGTGCCCGCGTGCGTGCGCGGATGCGCGCATCCCCGCGCCGGACGGCCGGCGGAACGCACGATGGTGGTATTCCGCGGACGTAGTGACCACCCACATCTCCCGGTGCCGGCGCCCCGTGGCCAGGGGGCTGTTCCCCCTGGGAAATCTCCTGGTGGCCCCATGTTCGCGGGGTGGTCGAGAACCGGGTCGTACCGGGCCCCGGGGCGGCGGGTGGCCCCGTCGCGGGGTGCCGCCGGGGCCACCCGCCGGACATCCCCGCCGTGGTTCGTGCGACCGTCAACACCGACGTCGCCGTCAGGTCCCGAAGTTTCGTGCTGTTTCCGGGTCCAGGTACACATGTGACGATCCGGGGCTTCTCGGGAGGTAGATGTGAACGATGAGTAGCACCTTGGTGCCGTTGCGTACAATGTTCCCGGTGTTGCTGCTGACCATGAAGAACCCCGTCTGCCCAGCAGCGTCGATCTTCAGGCCATTCCGTATGCTGAGCGCCGATCTGCGGCGATCGTTGCGCGGGTATGGCCGGTAAGCGAGCGGATCTGTCGCCCTCTGGCGTACAGACGTCGCTAAGACGGGAGGAAGTTGACAGAGCACGCAACTCCCCCGAAACTCGGCGATTCAGACTGGTCGCCACGGACAGACTCCATCCGGTGAGGGTCCGGTCATCGCTCCTGTCGTCACAGCCGAGGGGTGAGTAATGGACCTTGTGCCTGTGAGCGTGGTCATTCCCGCTTACAACGAGGCACTTCGTCTTCCGGCGTCCCTGCCGCGGCTGCTGGCTGTCGTGGGCAAGATCCCCAGGGCTGAGGTGATCGTCGTCGACGACGGCAGCACCGATGGCACCGCCGGGGTCGCCGAGGACCTGCTCGAGGGCTTTCCGAACCACCGTGTGGTACGCCTGCCGTGGAACTGCGGAAAGGGCACCGCGGTAAGGGCGGGCGTGTCGGCCGCGCATGGCCGGTCGATCGTCTTCATGGACGCCGACGGGGCCTCCGACGTGAACGACCTGCCGTTGCTGCTCGCCGCGCTCGAGCACGCCGAGGTGGCGCTGGGCTCGCGGCGAATCGGCGACGGAGCCACCCGGACAAGCGGCCGCAGGGCCGGTAGCTGGGCTTTCAATCAGATTACGCGTTCACTCGCGGCGCTGGACGTCGCTGACACGCAGTGTGGCTTCAAGGCGTTTCGGCACGCGGAAGCCAAGATTCTTTTCAGTCTCGCGCGCTCCACCGGCTTCGGATTCGACGTCGAGGTGCTCTCGATCGCGCGCTCGGTTGGCTATCGCATCGCCGAGGTACCCGTGCGCTGGGAGGAGACGCCCGGCGGCACCTTCCGGATCACCCGGCACACCCCCGCGATGCTCGTCGACGTCGTCCGGGCCCGCCGCTATCTCAGCCGGGTCGGGCTCCCGCCGGTCAGCCGTCGCCAGCGGCTGGGCGAGCTCGGTGTCGTGGACGCGTCCGAGCTGCTCGGCCGGCCGGCCACGCCGCGCGGTGCGGGGGAACCGCAGGGTGCCCCGCCCGGCCAGCTGCCGGTGCCCGCGGCCCCCACCCGGCCCGGCACACCGGCCCGGCCGACGGCCCGTACCCGGCCCGGCACACCGGCCCGGCCGGTGCCCGCCGCCCGGCCCACGACCGCCGCCGCTCCCGCCCGGCCCGCGGCCGTTCCCGCACTGCCCATGACTCCCGCGCTGCCCGCCGCCCCCGCGCGGCCCCCCGCGGTGCCCCGCCCCACGCCGCGTCCCGCTCCCGCGGTTCCAGCCGTGAGCGTGGCGCACGGGACCGGGCGGTTCACCCCGTCGCCCTCCCGCGGTGAGATCCCCGGTCCCGCGCCCGCACCGTGACCAGCGGAGCCTGCCCGGGCCCGGCCGCGCCCGCCGCGGGAACCGGCCGCCGCCCGGGCGTCACCGGCTCCCGCCGGCCGCACCGGTCCCCAGCCCTGTCGGTGCGAGGTTGTATGAAGGTCGGGCCAATCCCGACTACCGCCTGGAGCCTCCCATCTCCTCCTCGCCGGCCGGACACGCCGTCCGCCCGGGTCCGACCGACCCGGCCGCCGATCACACGTCCGCGGGAGCCCCTGCCCGCGGCCTCCGCGGGGCGGGCCGGTCACGGTCCGACCGCCCCCGCGCGGCGCCCGGCCGGGCCTCCCGCCGGCCGCTGCTGGCGATGTTCGCCGGCTTCGTCCTGCTGTTCCTCCTCCAGGCACCGGGGAAGCTGACGGCCGACACCAAGCTCGACGTCCCGCTCGAGCCGTGGCGGTTCATGTCGGCGGCCACGCACCTGTGGAACTCGACGTCCGACTTCGGCTTCCTGCCGAACCAGTACGCCGGCTACCTGTTCCCGATGGGCCCCTTCTTCGGGCTGGGGAACCTGCTCGGCGTGCCGCCGTGGATCACCCAGCGGCTGTGGATGGCGGTGCTGCTCACCACCGCCGCCTGGGGCACGGTCCGCCTCGCCGAGGCGCTCGGGATCGGTCGGCCGAGCGCCCGGTTCCTGGCCGGCCTGAGCTACGCCCTGTCGCCCATGTTCCTCGGCAAGGTCGGCGCGACGTCCGTCGCGATGGTCGGGGCGGCGATGCTGCCCTGGATCACCCTGCCGCTGATCCTCGCGCTGCGCCCCGACGGCGCCGGCGGGGCGGACACGGGCCACCGTGACGACACCGGGGAGCGGGCCCGGGAGCTGGCCGCCGCGCGTCTGTCGCCGCGGCGCGCCGCGGCCCTGTCGGGGCTGGCGGTGCTGTGCACCGGTGGCATCAACGCGACCGTCACGCTGTGTGTGCTGCTCTGCCCGGCCGTCGTCCTGGTGTTCGCGGGCGCGACACGGCGGGCCTGGGCACTGCGGGCATGGTGGTGCGTGTGCGTGGTGCTGGCGTGCGCCTGGTGGATGCTCGCGCTGGCCGTCCAGGGCCGCTACGGGCTGAACTTCCTCCCCTTCACCGAGACCGCCGACACCACGACGGGAACCACCTCGGTCGGCGAGACGCTCCGCGGCGCCGCGGACTGGATGGCCTACCTCTCGCTGCCGACCCCCTGGCTGCCGGCGGCCCAGGAGTACGTGAGCACCCCGCTGGCGGTCGTCGCCTCGGCGGTGGTGTCCGCCTTCGGTCTCGCCGGCCTGGTCCGCCGGGATCTCCCAGCCCGCCGCTTCCTGCTCGTCACGCTCGCCGTCGGGGTGGTGTCGGTGGCGGCGGCCTACCCGGGCCAGCCGGGCAGCCCGCTCGCGGACGGCGTCCGCTCGCTGCTGACCGAGCCGTTCGGGTTCCTGCGCAATGTCTACAAGTTCCAGCCGGTCGTCCGGCTGCCGCTGACGCTGGGCCTCGCGCACCTGCTCGGCGTGGCCCTCTCGTGGCGTCCCGGCGCGGTCCGGGCCGGCGCCGCCGGCCCGCCCGAGGACGCCGGGCCCGCGGGCAGGGCACGGCGCGGCGCGGAGGGCGCCGGCGATGATCGGCGCAGGCTCGTCCCGGTGCTGGTCATCCTGGTGACGGTCGGGACGCTGGTCGCCGGGATGGCGCCGATGCTGCGTGGCCAGGGCCTGCAGCCCCGCCCCTTCACGAAGGTGCCGGACTACTGGGCCCAGGCGGCCGACTGGCTCGCGGACCATCCCGAGGGCGGGCGGGCCCTCGTCCTGCCGGGCGCCCCGTTCGGCGAGTACCAGTGGGGCCGCCCCCTCGACGAGCCGCTGCAGTGGCTTGCCCGCACCCCCTGGGGGGTGCGCAACATCATCCCGCTGGGCGGTGTCGGGACGACCCGCCTGATGGACGGCATCGAGCACATGATGGCCACCGGCTCCACCCCCGGGCTCGGGGTGACGCTGGCCCGCGCGGGGGTCGGCCAGGTGCTCGTGCGTAACGACATCGAGCAGAAGGACTGGGACATCCCGCCGTCGACGGACCAGCTACACCGCTCGCTGGAGAGCTCGGGCCTGGTCCGGGCGGCGTCCTTCGGGCCCGAGGTCCAGGCCCGCACCGCCGCCAAGGCCCGGCTCGTCGAATCCCTGAGCGAGTCCGCCGAGAAGGTCCCGGCGATCGAGATCTGGACGGTGCCCGGGGGAGCCAGCATGGTCCAGGCCTACCCGGTCGACACCGGGGTCGTCGTCTCCGGCGGCCCCGAGGCCACCGTGCAGCTCGCCGGCCAGGGGCTGCTCAGCGCCGATCGAGCCGTGGTGCTGGCCGGGGACCTCGCCGAGCCGGACCGCCCCGCCGGCGGCGCGGCGGCCGGCGCGGCCGACGACACCGCGATCACGCGGGCGCCCATCGCCGATCCTCCGCCGGCGTCCCAGGTCGTCACGCCCACGACGGCCTGGGCCGTCACCGACACCAACACCCGCCGTGGCTACACCTTCGGCATCGTGCACGACTCGGCGTCCTACCTGCTCGGCCCGGACGAGACCGTCGCCGGCCGGCCCGGCCCGCCGAGCCAGTGGGTCGACCGGCCGGTGGTCGGTCACCAGACCGTCGCCGGCTACGCCGACGGGATGTCCGTGCAGGCCTCCTCCTACGGCTACGACCTGCTCGCGGCTCCTGACTTCGCGCCGTCCGCGGCCGTCGACGGGCAGACCTCGACCTCCTGGACGGCGCTGCGCCGCCAGGGCGCGACCTCCCAGGGACAGTGGATCCAGCTCGACGTCGGCCGCGAGATGTCCGTGCCCTACATCGACATCCGGCTGCTGCAGGAGGGCGACTGGCGCCCGGAGGTCGAGGCGCTGCGGGTGACCACCGAGCGCGGGTCGGCGGTCACCCAGGTCTCGCCGATCGAGGACATCCAGCGGCTGGCGGTGCCCCCGGGGATGAGTCGCTGGTACAGGATCACCTTCGACAAGGTCAGCCGGGAGACCGACCCCGTCCTCGGGGCCGGCCTGCGCGAGATCGAGATCCCCGGCGTGCGGTTCCAGCGGTACGCCCAGGCCCCGGCCGACATGGTCGACGAGTTCCAGGCGCCGGACGAGGGGCTGGTCGCCTACTCCTTCGAGCGGACCAGGGTCGACCCGCTCCAGCCCTTCGGCGGATCCGAGGAGATCACGCTCTCCCGGCGGTTCGAGGTGCCCCGCCGCCTCACCTTCACCCTCACCGGCACCGCGAGCGCCCTCCCGCCGCCGGCCGGCGCCGAAGTCGACTCCTCCGACGATCCGCTGGTCATCCCATGTGGCCAGGGGCCGGCCCTGACGATCGACGGAGTCCGCCACGACATCCAGGTCGAGGGCAAATACAGCGACCTCGCCACCGCGCGGCCGTTCCGCATCAGCCTGTGCTCGGAGGGCCACCAGATCACCCTGGATCCGGGGCAGCACCTGATCACCGTCGACCTCGGCCAGTCGACGATGCTCGTCGACTCGCTCAGCCTGGTCGGCACCACCGCCGCGACCAGCACGGAGAAGCCACGGACGACCCGGATCGGGGAGTGGGGCGCCGAGCGGCGGACGATCGAGATCGGTGCCGGCGCCAGATCCTTCGTGTCGGTGCGGGAGAACGCGAACGCGTCCTGGACGGCGACCCTGGACGGGAAGCCGCTCACGGCGGTCCGGCTCGACGGCTGGGCGCAGGGCTGGATCGTGCCGGCGGGGGCCGCCGGCACGATCGTGATCGAGAACCTTCCCGGCCAGGAGTACCGGCGCAACCTGATCATCGGGCTCGCCCTGGTCGTTCTCCTGATCGTCCTGGCGGCCGTCCCGGGCCGGCACCGGCTCCGGCGCCGCTCCGACCCCGACGGGTACCCTCTGGGCCTCGAGCCGGGGCGCGTCCCGCTGATCGGGCTGCTCACCCGCGTTCCGGGCGCCTGGGCGGGGATGGCGCTGGCGACAGCCGCGGTGTTCCTGATAGCGGGCTGGCTGGCGCTCGCGGTACCGGTCCTGGTCCTCGTCGGCCGGCGGTTCCCGGTGGTGCTCGGCGTGCTGGCGGTGGCTGGCATGGTCGGCTCCGGCATCGCCGTCGCGGTCAGCCCCGACAGCATTCCGTTCTCGGGCGAGGGCGCGTTCGGCTGGCAGGCCCAGACCCTCGGATCGCTGGCGTTCGCCGCGACGGTCGCCGCACTCGCGCTGCGCCGTGCCGAGCCGGCCCGGCCCGCATCACCCGGACCAGCCTCGGACGGCTCAGCCGGCCATGTCCCGTAGCCGTACGCCGCTGGCGCTGGCGCTGGCGTGGTTCGGGCCGGCGTGCGTGGCGGCGAGGAGCAGGTCCTCGCCGGTGGCCGCGCGGGGCCGCTGCGCCGGCCGCAGCCCGCGACGGGCCAGCGCGGTGCGGGCCCCGGTGCTGTCGGCCCCGTAGAACAGCGCGACGAACCGGCGCCCCGGGCCCGGCAGCCCCGGCTCCGGGCCGGCCGCACCGGATTCCGGGGCGACCTCGAAGACCAGATCGGTCCGGCGCAGCACGGGAACCTCCGCACCCGGCGCCAGATCGAACTCGACCCAGGTCGCCTGGTCGTCGCGGCGCCGCCGGTCCCGCGGCGGGCGGGTGGCGAGTGGGCGTGCTGGCGCGTGCCGGGCCGGAGGCTCGCCCGGGCCCACGGCCGAGCGGCCGCCCGCGCCGGCCCCGGCGAGCCGGTCGAGCTCGGAGCCGATGACGGCGGCCAGCAGATCGGCGCTGGTGTCCCAGCTGAAGCCGCCGGCCCACGCCCGCGCGGCCGCGCGGATCTCCCCGGCCCGCGCCGGGTCGGCGAGCAGGGTCAACGCGCGGTCGACCGCGTCGGAGAGCTGCCCGGGCTCGTCCACCAGCCAGCCGGTCACCCCGTCGCGGACGGAGTCGCGCAGTCCCGGGACCCGGAACGCGACCGCCGGTACCCCCATCCCGTTCGCCTCGAGTACCGACAGGCCCCATCCTTCGCCGTGGGAGGGGTTCACCGTCAGCCAGGCCGACGCCAGCACGGCGTCGCGGACCTCGGGAGCCGCGAATCCGTGCCAGCGCACGGTCGCGTCCGACGAGCCGTCGCCCTGTGTGAGCATCAACCGGGCGGCGGTGTCGGCGAGGCGGCGGCGGTCCGGCCCGTCGCCGACGAGGTGCAGGCTGAGGCCCGGGTGCCGCCCGACCAGCACGGGCAGCGCCTCGATCAGCAGGTGCAGGCGCTTGTGCGGGACGAGCCGGCCCACACACACGATCGTGGGCGCCGCCGCCCTCGCCCCGATGGCGCCATCGGCACCGAACGGGCCGTCCGTCCCGCCCGCGCCGCCGGAGGCGACGGCATCGCCGCCGGCGTCACCATCACCGCCGGCGATGGTGACGCCGTTCGGGACGAGGAACCGGGCCCCGGGCAGCGCCAGCACCCCACGGGCCTCGTCCCTGGTGGACGGCGAGACCACGGCCACCGGCCGGCGGCCGTAGACCCACCGGCTGCCCGGGGTCTCGAGTAGCTGGCCGATCCGCGCCACCGGCCGCGGGAAGTACAGCGGGAACTGCTTCTGGTGGACGTGGTGCAGCACCTGCACCACCGGAATCCGGCTCGGCAGCACGAGCGGGCTGAAGAACGGGATGCCGTTCTGGCAGTCGACGACGGCGTCGACCCGCTCCCCGGAGCGGACCATCCGCGCCAGCCGGGCGAGCACCGACGGGTACACCCCGAAGGTGCCCCCGCCGCGGCGCACGGCGACCCCGCCGTCCGTGGTCGCGGCGGCGGCGCCCGGCGGGCGGGAGGTGAGCAGGGTGACGCGGACGCCGGCAGCGGCGAACCGCTCCGCGACCGAGTGGCAGAACAGCTCCGCCCCGCCGGCCTGCGGATGGGCGTTGTCGCGCCAGTTGAGGAAGACCAGGTGACGCCCGGTGAGGGCGTGAACGGGCCGGGGCGCGGCTGTGGTCACCGGATGTCTCCCATCGCTGGAGGTCTCGCGGCGCAAACCTACTGGCCGGCAGCCCCCCACCTTCGGGGGGCGCTACGGGACCGCCGCCCGCGACGGCCCGTTGTGTGTGGTCGTACGATTACCGGCAATTCCGCCCGCCAGCCGGTGGCCCGCCTCGACCGGCGCGGAGTACCAACCAGCGCGGAGCACCGGCCGCGACAGGAACGCACGGACCCAGGAACACGGACCCAGGAAGAGGCAGATGGCGACGCGCTCCCGGGCGATGATCGCCGGGATGTTGGCCGGCCCGGCGGCGCTGGCGGTCGCGGGTGTCCTCGTGAACGGCCTCAACCTGTTCATGAACCTGGTGCTCGCGCGGGTGCTCGACCCGGCCCGGTATGGCGCGGTGGTCGTCCAGGTCAGCATTTTCATGATCCTCTCGGTGGTCGGCAACGCGCTGCTCATCGCCGTCGTGCAGCGGGAGACCGCCGATGACGGCGACAGCCGGCGTGCCCAGCGGGCCTGGATCAGGCGCCTGCGTGGTGTCTGTGGCATCGGCGTGGTCGCCGCGTCGGCCGCCGCCGTGCTGCTGTGCCGGCCGGCCGCGGCCCTGCTCTCCTACGCCCACCCGCTGGCCGTCGCCGAGGCCGTGATCGGCGCGGCGGTGTGGACGCTGCTGTGCGTCGAGCGCGGGGTGCTCCAGGCCCGGGGGGCCTATCCGCGCCTGGCGGTCAACTTCGTGGTCGAGGCGGCGCTGCGGATCGGGCTGATCGTCGCCTTCGTCGGCGCGGGCCTGGGGGTCAACGGCGCGGGGCTCGGGCTGGTGCTGGGCATCGCGCTCGGCGCCGAGCACGCCCGGCTGGGGGTCGCGAAGGTCCCGCGCCCGGCGAGGGCCGCGAAGCCCCACGCGGCGGCACCACCCTCCACCGGAGCACCGGACACGGCTGCGTCCGGGCCTCGCCCGCTGACCGCCACCGGCCCGCTGCTCATCCCCGGGCCGACACGGTCCGGCCGCAGCGGGCTGTTGGCCGACACCTGGGTCGCGCTCGGCGCGCTCGTCCCGCTCGCGCTGCTGCAGAACATGGACGTCGTGATCGTCGGCTGGCTGGACCACGACGGGGCCGGCGCCTACGCGGCGATCTCGACGGCGTGCAAGATCCCGGTGTTCATCGGCCTGGCGGTGGCGAACTTCCTGCTGCCCGAGGCGGCGCGCAGGCGGGCCGCCGGGCACGGCACGGCCCCGGTGCTGGCGGTGGCGCTCGCGTTCGTCGTCACCCCGGGGCTGCTGCTCGCCGCCCTCGGTTCGGTGGCCGCCAGGCCGCTGCTGTCGATGGTCTTCGGACCCGACCTCGCGGGCGCGGCCTCCTCACTGTCCGTGCTCGCGCTCGGCATGACCTGCCTGGCCGTGACGCTGATGTTCACCACCTACCTGCTCGGCGCGGCCCAGCGGCAGGTCGTCGCGGCCCTGACGGTGTGTGCCGTCGTCACGGCGGCGGCGCTGGGCCTCGCCGGCGGGGACCCGATGCGGACCTCGCTGGCCGGGCTCGCCTGCCATGCCATGACGGCGCTGCTCCTCGGGGCCCTGGTACACGGCCTGCACCGCGCCGACGCGCGGGCCGCCGCGGCGCCGGTCGCCGCCACCGGCCAGGCGGGTACGGTCCCTCCGGGTCAGCATCCTCCCGGCGGGGAGGCACAGCCCGTCGGCGTCTGGTGACACCTGACAGCGCACCGCTCGCCGCACCGCCCGCCGCGTCGCCGGCAGCCAGCGCCCACCCGTGCCGGGCGTCCGTGCCCGGCGAACGTTCCCACCAAGGCCCGAAGCAGCCCGCCGGACGGCGGGCCGGAGGCCCATCGCGACCCGCCCTCCGGCGGGCCGTCCGAACGGAGTATCCGTGGCCCTGACCAGTTCCCTCGCCGAGCGCATCCCCGACAAGGTCTTCGCCTCGGCCATCGCTTACGCCCACCGCCGCTTCGAGCCGATCCTGAGCCAGGTCCGCATGTTCGTCGACCCGCACCAGACCGCGGTCGACGTGGGTGCCTGGTACGGCCCGTGGACGTACTGGCTGTCCAGGGTGGCCCGGTCGGTGGTGACCGTCGAGGCCAACCCGGAGCTGGCCGACTTCGTGGCCAGGACGGCGCCGTCCAACGTGACCGTGGTGCCGAAGGCGGCGTCGGACACGGCCGGGACGGCACGGCTGTGGCTGCCCCCGGGCGGCCGGGGCACCGAGGGGCGTGCCTCGCTGCTGCGTCCGACCGGCCGTGACGCGGCCGGGGCCTCCGCCGCCGAGGGCCGGGCCGTCGACGTGGAGACGATCCGGCTGGACTCGCTCGACCTGCGGGACGTCGGCCTGATCAAGGTTGACGTCGAGGGGCACGAGCTGGCGGTCCTGCGCGGCGCCGAGGGCCTGGTGCGCCGGTTCCGGCCGGTGCTGGTCGTCGAGGTGGAGGACGCGCGGTCGCCGGCCGCCGACACCCTCGACCTGCTGGCGAGCTGGGGCTACGAGGGCACCTTCCACCTCGACGGGGTGTGGCACCGGCTCGAGGGCTTCGACCTGGTCGGTCACCAGCGCGGGATGGAGGCCGTCGCCCAGCACGGGTACCTGCGCGCCGTCGCCGAGGGCACCGGGGACAGCTACGTCAACACGATCGTCTTCCGACCCAGGGCCGCCCGCATCTGATGCCGGACCCGACCGACGCGGCCGACCGGACCGGCGCGGCCGAGCTCGACCCGGACGCCACCAACGATCTCGGGAGGCCCCGCTCCGGCCGGCCGGGTGCCCCCGCTCCGGCGTTCACCCGCCGGCGGCTGATCACCGGCGTGGCCGGCCTCGGCGCGCTGTCCGCCGCCGGGGCGGCCGCGTGGCGCCTGCTCGACGACGGCTCCGGCCCGCTGCCGTCGGTGCCGTCGCCGCACGCGTCCACGCCGGTGGGCGGGGCCACCGCGGCTCCGTCCCTGCCCCCCGGCTCGCTCAAGGAGATCCCCGAGGACCTGCTGACGATCTTCGGTGCGCCGGGCACGTTCGGTGATCTCGGCTCCGCGTCCAGGATCGACGTCGTCGACGTGCCTGGCTGGGGATTCGGCCCCGGGCAGGCAGGGTTCATGTCGGCGGTCGCGGCGGACGGAACGGTCTTCATCAGCACGACGCCGTTCACCGACGACCAGTCGAAGCTCACCGGGACCGGCATGGAGCTCGGCCTGTTCGAGCCGGAGGGGCGCCGTTTCACCCGCCTGGTCATCCCGTCCTCCACCGGCCGGGAGGCGCAGCCGCGCGCCGACCCTGCCTTCGCCGGCATCGGCGGCGGCGACGTCTCGGACGTCATCGTGGTGCCCGCGCCGGCGGGGGAGGAGGGCGAGCGAGCCGTCTTCACCTCGCTGATGCCCTACTACAACTGGGACGTGCGGACCTACGGCCAGCTGCCGGCCTTCGGGCAACTGCGCCGCGACGGCCCGGGCGGCGTGTGGCGCTACGACCCGGGGCTGTCGCGCACCGCCGACGCCCTGGCGGGCACCCTCGAGCCGCACATCGCCGCCACCGCCTTCCCCGTCATCAACCAGGGGGAGCCGCGTTCGCCGCGCGGCCCCGCGTCCATCGCCAGGCTCCCGCGCAGCGGGCACCTGGTCGTCGCCCAGTACCTCGGTACCGGCTACGGCGGGACGGAGAACGGCGCGCTCATGGTCCTCGACCTCGACGGCCGCGTCCGCGCGTACTGGCAGTACCCGCAGGTCCGGCCGCTGGGCGTACAGGTGGTGGTCAACCCGCGGGAGGTCGTCGCCGACCCGACCAGCGAGGCCGACGACGAGCGCTTCGTCCTGATCAGCGACTGCCGGGGCGCCGACTACGTCACGCATCCGTTCCCGATCCAGGAGTTCTCGTACCAGGCGTCGACCGGCCGGATCATCCCGCGCAGCACCGCGGTGCGCGCCGTGCAGGACGGCTCGCGGATGGAGACCGCGGGCTTCGGCGCGGACGGCACCCTCTACGTGGCCCGGACGAAGGCCGACGGGCTGCGCGCCGACCGCCTCGCGGTCTACCCGAAGCTCGGGCGCGAGCGGGGCCTGGTCACCCGAACCCCGGCCACCGGCAACTGGCCGGTCGCGACCTGGGGCCAGGACAACCGGCCGGACTTCCTCGTCGCCAACACCGACCGCGGCGGGCTGGTGCGCAGCCTGACCGTCGACCCGACGACCGGGACGGTGCTCCTCGCCGGCCTGGACGGTTTAGTGACGGCGGTGCGCCCGGCGGGCCGGGGCAGCCGGATGACCTTCCGGACTCTGGACCCGGTGGACGTCGGCCTGGACCACCTGCGCGGGCCGGCGACCCGGTACGTCGGGATCCGGCGGGGGGCGGTGGACGCGCGGCGCCGCGTGCTGTGGCTGCCGGTGAACCAGATGGTGCTCGACGGCATCCGCTGGCCCTACCCGCCGTTCAAGCTGGACCAGTGGCTGCTGCGGGTGAACCTGGACGTGCTGCTCCGCGAGTGAGCGCCGGCCCGCGCGCCGGGCGGTTCCGGTGCGGTCGGACGGGCGGGCGGGCCGGCGCCCTGGTCGTCAGGCGGTGACGTCCCGGCGGCGGAACAGCACCGCCGTGACCGCCGCGGCCAGCCCGCAGAACACCAGCACCCGCACGCCCGCGGCGGAGTACGCGGTCGTGTACCCGTTGCCGCCGACGGCCACGATCTCCATCAGGTGCGCCGGCAGCCACCCACCGGCCGGGGCGTAGATCCGGGACACCAGCATCTCGACCGGCAGGGCGTAGGCGACCCCGACCGCGATCGCCGCGGCGGGGGAACGCAGCACCACGGCCGCGAGCGCCCCGACGGCGGCGTAGCCGAGGGTGCCGAACGTCACGTTGGCCAGGCCCTTCCCGAACTCGGCCAGCCCGGAAAGGGACAGCCACGCGTCGGTCGGGATGTTGTTCAACGGCGCCAGGGCGAACGACAGCCCCACCGTGACCAGCGCGGACACGGTGACCACGAGCACGAGGAAGACCACCAGCGCCAGCACCTTGCCGGCCAGCAGCCGCAACCGGTGCGGCTGCGCGACGAGCTGGTTGCGTAGCGTCCCATGGGAGTACTCGCCGGCGATCGCCGAGGCGGTGACGGACAGCGCCACCACACCCAGCAGGATCGTCACCGCCTCCAGGCCCTCGATGACCCCGGACGGCGCGGCGAGCATCGCGACCGACACCGGATCGCCGTCGAAGTCGGTGCGGCCCGCCGAGAAGATCGTCAGCGCCGTGCCCAGCGCGGCGACGGCCGCGACGGCGACGAGAGTGCCGACCAGGAACCGCCGGCGCAGCAGCGGTACCCACTCGGAGCGGAAGGCGTCGATCATGTGGCACCACCTCGCATCGTCAGGTCACCGTCGACGTCCCCCGTCGCCTTGAGGAAGGTCTCCTCCAGGTTCGGCCGGTGTGTCCGGATCGAGCGCAGGGTGATCCCGGCCCGCATGGCGATCCGGTTGATGTCCGGCGCCAGCCCCTCGGGCGCGTGCGCGACGACCACCGGGTGCCGTTCGACCAGCGCCGGCATGGGCCGTGACCCGCCGGTCATCTCGATCTCTATGCGCAGCCCGGCCGCGCCCAGCACCCCGGCGAGCCGGACGGCGTCGTCGTCGCGCTCGGGCACCATCAGGATGCGCGGGTCCTCGGCCGCCAGGAGTTCGGCCACATGCCCCTGGAACAGCATCCGGCCGTTTCTGATCATCACCAGGTGGTCGCAGATCTGTTCCACCTCCGAGAGCAGGTGGCTGGACACGAAGACCGTCATCCCCGTGCCGGCGAGATCCCGCAGCAACGTGCGGATCTCCCGGATGCCGGCCGGGTCCAGCCCGTTCGTCGGCTCGTCCAGGATCAGCAGGTCCGGGTCCGGTAGCAGCGCCGCCGCGATACCGAGCCGCTGCTTCATCCCCAGGGAATAGGTGCTGAACCGGTCGTCGGCCCGGGTGGAGAGGCCGACCTGGTCGAGTACCTCCGCCACCCGATCGCGCCGGCCCCGCCGGCCGCGGCCGGCCGCTCCTGCGCCAACCGCTCCGTGCCTGCTGGCTCCGCCCGCCCGGTGGGATCGGCCGAGTCCGCGCAGCAGGGCGAGCTGGTCGAGATTGCGCCGACCGGACAGGCCCGGATGGAACGTCGGCCCTTCGATCATCGCCCCGGTCCGGTCGAGGTACCGATCGGGCGCGCTCACCGGCTCGCCGAGGACGTAGGCCTGGCCCTCGGTCGGGCGGACCAGGCCCAGCAGCATCCGCAGCGTCGTCGACTTGCCGGCGCCGTTCGGTCCGACGAAGCCGGAGAGGGCGCCGACGGGAATGCGCAGGTCCAGGTGATCCACGACGCGGCGTTCGCCGTACCGCTTGGACAGGCCGCGGGTCCAGACCGCGGTGTCGGACGGCACCGGCCGCGAGCCACGGTGCCGGCCGCGGGCGGGCGCGGTCGACGTCGCCCCGCCCCTCCGCCTGTCGTCGGACGGGGCGGTCGACGTCGCCCCGCCCCGCCCGGTGTCGGACGGGGCGGCCTGGCGACGCGCCGGCTCGGCGGGCGTGCTCGCCGTCATCGCGTGCCTGATGAGGTCGTCGTCGGCATCGTCGGAATGATCTCCTTCGGGCGAGTGGACGTCATGGTCGCCGAACGGCGACGAGGAGGGCGGTACGCCCACGGGATGGGCACGGCCGCGGACGGCCGTGCCGGGACCGGGTTCGAGTAACCGCGCCTGGGCCGGCGGAACGCGAGGCGTCTTCCGCCGGGGCTGATGCTCCTCACCGCGCCGCGGTTCCTCACCACCACACGGCCTGCACTGACGAAACGGTCGGGTGACGACAGGTAACCACCAGCCGCGCCGGTGGGTTCCGCTCTTTCTGCTCGGTTACTCGAACGAACGCACGGTAGCCGAACGTTCCTGGCGGTGTCCTGTCGAGACGAGGAGTTCGGGGCCGGACCCCGGCCGTGCCCGACCGTGCGAATCGGGTGCGACCACCAGAAAGGACGAAATCTGGGCGGGGGACGTCCGCCACACTCGGTTCCCAAGCGTGTTGGTGGGGTATCTCAGTGTGATCGTGGTTCGCCCAGGGCCCATCCGGGGCGGGCGGCGGCCGGCGGGGGGCGATCGATGCTCTGGTTCGTGCTCACCTCGTTCGTGCTCGGGATGCTCGCGGCGGTGGCGGCCCGAGCGGTCCTTCCCGGCCGCCGGCCGCTGATGCTGGGGACGGCCTCCGTGCTGGGTGTCCTCGGCGCGCTGCTCGGCGGAGCCGTCGGTCAGGTCGTGTTCGCCCGCCCGGTGGGCGCCGAGCCCGCGTCACGGACGGTCGTCGGGTCCCTCCTCGGCGCCCTGCTGGTGATCACGATCGGTTGGGGTGTGCGAGCGCACCGTTACCACAGTGGCCCGCGTCGAGCCGGATCCCAGCGGCCGAAGCCCGAACGCGTGGGCCCGCGCCGTTGACGGCTACCGCGCGCGGTGTCCCGCGCGGACCACCACCGTCTGCCCGATGCCCGGCCGATGTCTCGCCGATGCCCGGCGTGCCGGCTCCCGGTCCCCACCCGCTGCCCGGAACCATGATTACGCATGCCAACCATGCATACCCGACACCGGAACTACCAGCGGTCGACACCGAACGATGTCGGGATCTGGTGCCTCGGCGTTGCTGATCGGATGGCCGCTGGATGGGCGTCTCCCGACCTGGACGACAATGTCTCCTGAGGACAGTGCGTCGTGGCGGGACGGCCTCCCCGGGGACACCCCCGGGATCACCGCGGTCGTGCGCCGGAGGAGTGACGGGTGGGTGAGACGGCGGGTCTGCGCAGCGGTATCCGCGTGCTCGTCACGATCTCCACGATCGCCGTAGCCGTGATGCTCGCGCTCGCCGTGTTCGCCGCGTTGCGCGCGAACAACGCGGCTGCCGAGCGCGGCGAGCGGCTCGACCCGGCGGCGACGACCACCGCTCTCCTGCTCGCCGACTTCGTCGACCAGGAGAGCGCCGTCCGCGGCTATCTCATTACCGAGGAGCCGAGCTTCCTCGGCCCGTACAACGAGTCCGATCGCACGATTCCCCAGCAGATGAACCGGCTACAGCAACTGCTGGCCGAGTTCCCCGACCTCATCCAGGGCACCGCCGAGATCGAGGCCGCCTATCAGGCGTGGCGCAGTGATGTCGCCGAACCCGAGGTCGCCGCGATGGAGGTCGGCGACGTCCAGATCGCGCGGAACATCGAAAAGGCCGGCGGCAGGGTGCGCTTCAACGAGCTGCGCGGCCGGGTGGCGGATCTCGGGATAGCGATCGACAACGAGCAGACCGCGGCGTCCGGGCGGCTGGAGAGCGCCGCGGTCCTCCTCCTCAGCTCACTGGCGAGCGCCGCGTTTGTGATTCTCGGCGTGGTACTCACGGTGTTGACCGTGCTGCGCAGGTGGCTGCTGCGCCCCATCGACGCCCTGCGCCGGGCGGTGAACGCCGTCGCTGCCGGCCGGTACGACACCAGGATCCCCGAGGTCGGGCCGGAGGAGATCGTCGAGCTCGCCGGCAACATCGAGGCGATGCGCGCGCAGCTCGTCCGGCTCGTGCGGCAGAACGAGCGGTCATGGGAGGCCCTCGCCCAGCAGGGGCCGGCGGTGGTCGCGTTGCGTGACGCGCTCACACCTTCCGTGCTGCGGGCGCCTGGGCTGGTGCTGCGGGGACGGGTCGACCCGGCGCAGGGCGAGCTCGCTGGCGACTGGTACGACTCCTTCGAGCTCCCGGACGGACGGGTCGGGATCGTGGTCGGTGACGTCTCCGGCCATGGCGCTGTGGCCGGTGTCTTCGCGTTGCGCCTCAAGCAGCTCCTCGACGCCGCGCTGACCCGGGGCGCCGATCCCGGCCAGGCGATCGAGTGGGTCGTCGACAGCCTCGGGGAGACCGACGAGATGTTCGCGACCGCGGTGGTCGCGGTGGTCGACCCTGCCAGTGGGGAGGTCCGGCTCGCCAACGCGGGCCATCCGGACGCGCTGCTGCTGCGCCGGGCGCGTCGCGCCGGGACCGCGGGCGACGTCGGAGAGGGCGCGCCCAGGGCGGGGGAGCCCGCCGGTCCGCGGACGGTTGTCGCCGTCGCCGGCACGTTCGTCGCCGGTGCCGTCGTCGGCGAGACCATCGAGGGCGAGGCCGTCGAGTGCGATGCCGCCGGGGAGGCGCGGGAGCCAGGACTGGCCTCGGCGGTGGCCCGCGCCGGGTCCGCCGGCGGAGGCGTCGGTGACGGCGCTGGCAGCGGCAGCGGTGGCAGCGGCGCTGGCGCGGGCAGCGGTGGTGGTGGCGGGGCTGGGGGCCCGGGACTCCCGGAAGCGGGGCCGGGACGGCCACAGGCCGCCGGCCGCCGTGCGGAGGTGGCCTGCCTGGCCGCCACCGGGCCGATCATGTCGAGCCTGGTCGCCGCCGACGGCGCGTGGCACACCGACGTGCTGCGGCTGGAACCCGGCGACGTGCTGTTCGTGTACACCGACGGGCTGGTGGAGGCCAGGAACGCGGCCCACCAGCAGTTCGGCGTCGATCGGCTCGTCGCCGAGCTGCTGCGCGACCCGCGGCGGGCGCCGGCCGAGCTGTTGGATGACGCGTTCGAGGTCGTGCGGCGCCACGCCCCGGGCCGGCCGAGCGACGACCGCACCGCGATCGTCGTCGCCCGCACCACCGAGGTCTCCCGCCCGCGCCCCTGACCGGCCCTCGCGGCTGGGAAGCGACGCGCGGCACGATCGCGACAACGATTGATCGCAATCTTCGTCGGGTACATGTCCGACCATGAGTGACGAGTCCGGTTCCGCCCTTCGGGACACGCCTGGTTCCACCGAGCAGGACGATTCCGGCGCCACGCGACGTATCCGCGCGGTGCGCTCCCGGTTCAGCCCCGTCCGCCTGATCGCCTACCTCGTGCTGGTGCTCCTCGTCATCTCCGGCCTCGCGTTCGTCGCCGGTTGGCGGCCGTCGATACCGAACCCGTTCGAGGAACGGACGATCGACCGCAGCTCGCCGGCCGTGCTCCGCTCGCTCGAGGATCTCAGCGAATACCACGCGGCGAGCGCGCACTTCGAGGTCGTCGTCGACCTGGAGGAGGACAGCCGCTGGATCCCGGACGCGCTGCGCGGGGAGCGCACGCTGTTCGTCGGGGTCGGCACCGTCGACTCGGTCATCGACTTCGGCAAGCTCGGGGACGGCGCGGTCACCGTCTCCGCGGACCGGCGGTCGGTGACCATCCAGCTGCCCGCTCCCACCATCTCCGAGCCGCGGCTCGATCTCGACAAGAGCTACGTGGTCGCCCGCCAGCGGGGCGTGCTGAACCGGGTGGGCGGGCTGTTCGGCGGCCAGAGCAATGACTCCGAGCTCTATCAGACGGCGTCCGCGAAGATGGCCGACGCCGCGAATGCCGACGGCCAGGTGCTCGCGCTCGCGAAGACGAACACCACGGCGATGCTGCGCGGCCTCCTCGGTGCGCTCGGCTTCACCGATGTGAAGGTGACCTACGCGGAGGACCCCAAGTAACGCCCCGGGCGCCGAACCCGTCCCGCCGGTGGTCTCCCGCCGGCGGGACGGAGCAGCGGCGGGCGGAGACGCGGCCCAGCGCGATCCGGGACGACCGGACGCGCTGGGCCGCTCACGCGTTCGGAGGCCTGCCCGCCCATGGGTCCGGCTCACTGGTGGTCAGGCGGCGTCCTCGCGCGAGGTTCCTCCTGGTCGGCACCGTAACGCGGGTGACTGCCGGAGCCCGCAGCGGTTTGCCCTGCGCGGTCGGGGGTGGCGCCACAGGAACAGAGCCTCACCCCACGATGGTTTTGCACATCAGTGGCATGCGAGTTACTGAGCTCACTTGCCTTCGTAAGATTGAGTCGTCTAGACTCATGTACGTGCCCGACGGAGAGGTCGATCGGGCCCGACGACGAGAGGCTTCACGCACGAGGCCCCACCCAGAGGGGAGTACGACCGAGATGAGCACCTACCTGTGGGACCCGTTCGCCGCGTTCGAGCGCATGGACCGTGAGTTCAACGAGATCGTCCGGCGGTCGTGGGGCTCGCGGGAGCGCACCGTGCGCCCGCTGCGCGCGACGAACCGTCCGCAGAGCGTCGTGCCGAGCGCCGATGTCCTGGTCGACGGGGACGACGTTCTGATCAATCTCGAGCTGCCCGGTGTCGACGTCGAGAAGGACGTGACGGTGGAGATCGACCGCGGGGCGCTCGTCGTCCGCGGTGAGCGTTCGTCCACCCAGGAGAAGACGGTCAACGGCCGGGTACACCGCGAGCGGTGGCACGGGTCGTTCCGCCGGGAGTTCGCCCTTCCGGAGAACGTCGACGCGACCGGGATCAGCGCGCGCTACGACCGCGGTGTGCTGACCGTCCGGCTGGCGGGAGCGGCGGCGGCGCCGCGCAGCACGCGGATCCCGGTCAGCGCCTCCCCGGCGGCGGCGCAGCTGCCCACGGCGGAGGGGAGCGCCGGCACGGAGAACAGCGCCAGCGCCCAGAACAACTCCGTCGCCGAGAGTGGTGCCCTGCGTGACGGCGGCGCGGCGGCCGAGTCGCCCGCGTCCTGACCCAACGCGGCACCGGCCGGCGCGCTAGTAGCGCCTGACCGGAGAACGAAGCATGATCGCCCCCGGTGTGCGGACCCTGTCTGGTCCGTTCGCCGGGGGCGACTGCGTTACGGGCCGAGCCGGCGTCGGCAGCCGGCCGGGGGGAGCGGTCAGGTGGAGGCGCGGCGGCGGGTGCCCGCCCCGGCGCGGGAGGACGACCCACGCGCGGAGGAGCCGCGCGAGGACGGGGGCGGCACCATCGGGCCGATGTCGCCGTCCGGCGCCTCGTCCAGGTCGACGACGACCGGGGCGTGGTCGCTCGTCCCGGTGCCCTTGCGGGCAGCCCGGTCTACCCACACCGCGCGTGCCCGGGCCGCGACGTCGGCCGTGGCCAGGGTCAGGTCGATGCGCATCCCGTAGTTCTTGGGGAAGCAGAGCTGGCGGTAGTCCCAGTAGGTGTAGACGGTCTCGTCCGGCCAGCGCTCGCGCATCAGGTCGAGCAGGCCGGCGTCGTGCAGCCGCCCGAGCGCGGCGCGCTCGGCCTCGGTCACGTGGGTCGCGCCCTCGAACTCGGCGATGTCCCAGACGTCGGCGTCCGTCGGCGCGATGTTGAAGTCGCCGAGCGTCATCACCGGCCCCTGCGGGGCGAGTTCGGCCACGACGTCGCGCAGTGCGGCCAGCCAGGCCAGCTTGTAGGCGTAGTGCGGGTCCTCCACCGTGCGCCCGTTGGGCACGTACAGCGACCAGATCCGGATCCCGCCGCAGCTCGCGGAGATCGCCCGCGGCTCGGGCCCCGGGAACCCGGGGTCGCCGGGCAGCCCGCGCCGCACATCCTCCAGCCCGGCGCGGGAGAGGATCGCCACCCCGTTCCAGCGGCCGTCGCCGTGGTGCGCGACCCGGTAGCCGCGGCGGAAGAGATCTTCGTCGAAGAGCTCGAGGAACGCCTCGTCCGAGAGCTTGGTCTCCTGCAGGCAGACCACGTCGGGGCTCGCGCGGTCAAGCCATTCGATCAGCCGGGGCTGCCGGGCCTTGGCCGAGTTGATGTTCCAGGTCGCGATCCGCACACCATGAGACGGTAGTCCTCACCTCCGACAGATCTCCGCACCGACCGGTCCGTGCCATCCTCGGAGACATGACACCGATGTCCGCTCCTGGCAGGAGCGTGCGGCCTGGTCGGCCGGGATTCGCCGCGGCGTTGTTCGTCGCGGCGGGCGCCGCCGGCCTCGCCGGCTGTGACCAGGTCTCCGAGGAGACCCGTGCGGCCGGCGCGACCGTGGTCTGCTCACAGATCAACATTCAGCCGAGCGAGATCGAACAGAATCCGGAGTCGGCGCGCCTGGTCGCCCTCCTCGTACGCGACCTGGCGCCCGAGGACGACATCCGGGCCATCGCCGACCGCGTCGCGGACGATCCGACGGTGCTCAGCCCTCGCGCCCAGCTCGCGGACTGGGTGGACCAGCGCTGCGGGAACGCCGTCGGCGGCTCTGGCGGTCCGGGTGGTTCCGGTGGCTCGGGCGGCGGCGGGGCAGGCGGCGGGGACTCGGACGGCGAAGACTCCGAGGAGTGACCGCGCGCCCGTACGTGCTTCTGAGCTGCGCGATGTCACTGGACGGGCGGATCGACGACTGCTCGCCCCAGCGGCTGGTCCTCTCCAGCCAGGCCGATCTCGACCGCGTGGACGAGGTCCGGGCCGGTTGCGACGCGATCCTGGTCGGTGCCCGCACGCTGCGCCGCGACAATCCCGGCCTCGCGGTCCGCTCGGAGCGCCGTCGAGCCGAGCGGACGGCGGCCGGCCGGCCGGCGACTCCGCTGCGCGCCGTCCTGACCAGCGGCGGACGGCTCGACCCGGACGCCCGCTTCTTCCTGGACGGCGCGGAGAAGGTCGTCTACCGGTTCGCCGGAGCCGCGCCCCGGCCTGCGCCTGAATCTGGGCCTGGCGCTGGCGCTGGAGCGGGGGCGGGGGCGGGTACCGGGACCGGGTCGCCGGCGCCGGCCGTCCCCCCGGATCTTTCCGCGGTGGCGACCGTCGTCGATCTCGAGGCGCCGCCGCTGGAGCACCTGCTGGACGACCTGAGCCGGCGCGGCACGCGGCGCCTACTGGTCGAGGGCGGCACCACCGTGCACACCGCGTTCCTCACCGCGGGCCTGGTGGACGAGCTGCACCTGGTCATCGCGCCGTTCTTCGTCGGTGAGGCCGCCGCCCCGACGTTCGTCGGCCCGGGTTCGTTCCCGTTCGACACCGCGCACCGACTGCGGCTCGTGGACGTCCGCCAGCTCGACGACGTCGTGCTGCTGCGTTACCTGACACCGTCCGTGACCTGATGTCGTCCGGCTGACGCCTGTCCGTTTTGTGAGCCTCCTGTCGGGCAGGCGGCCTAAGGGCGTTCCGCCCGAACTGTTTGTCGAGGAGGACCCGTGTCCGTACCCAGTGTCGCGCGACCAGGGCGCGCGGCCGCGTCTGTCGGCGGTGCCAAGGCCCGGCGTGCCCACGACAGCAAGGCGGTCAACCTGACCGCACGCCTCGGCTTCGCAGCCCGAGGACTGGTCTACGTGCTGATCGGGATCATCGCGCTCCAGATCGCGTTCGGCGGTTCCGGGGAGCAGGCGAACCGGCAGGGCGCGCTGCGGGAGATCTCGGACAAGCCCTTCGGCACGGCGGTGCTGATCCTGCTCGTCATCGGATTTGTCGGATATGCGCTGTGGCGCCTGCTGGAAGCGGCCGTCGGGCATCACGAGGAATCCGACGAGAAGAAGCGCACAGCCAAGCGGGTGGTGTCCGGTATCCGCAGTGTGATCTACCTTGTGATCGCGGGCAGCACCGTCGCCTTCCTCACCTCAGGTAGTTCGGGATCCGGCTCTGGTGAGCCCGCTCCGTATACGGCACGGGTCATGGATAACACCGGTGGCCGGTGGCTGGTCGGCGCGGTCGGCGTCGGCATCGGCATGATCGTCAAGGGTGTGACGGCCAAGTTCGAGGAGAAGCTCAAGAGCGGGGAGATGAGCCCCGCGATGCGCGCCGCCAGCAAGCGCATCGGCCAGGTCGGCTACATCGCGCGCGGCATCGTGTTCGGCCTGGCCGGGGTGTTCGTGGTCAAGGCCGCCGTCGAGTTCGACCCCGACGAGGCCAAGGGCTTCGACGGCACGCTCCGCACGATCGCCGACCAGGCGTACGGCCAAGTGCTGCTCGTCGTCTGTGCCGTCGGCCTGGTCCTGTTCGGCGCCTACTCCTTCATCGAGGCGCGGTACCGCAAGCTCTGAACCAGCTCCCCGCACGGCCGAACCGCCCGCCGGACGAAGGCGGGCGGTTCGGATCATCCGCCCTAGTGGTTTGCTTTGTCGGTCGTCGCCTTCCGGACATGTCGCGGATCAGTGCAGAATCCGTCGGGTCGGGGAGGCAGACTAGGTGTCGTCGAGCGGACGATCAACGTCGTCGCGCGGCCACGGCGTCGCCTGGCCGGCACTGACATCGCAGCCGGCACCATGGCGGTAGGGCAAAGGGGAGTACAGGTGGATCGGACCACGCTGAGCGTGATCAGCCCGGCGGGCCACAACACGCTGACGGGCGACGCTCCGTGCGTGGTCGGTCGGGCACGCGGCGCGGACATCGTCATCAACGACGCACGGGTGTCCCGGCGTCATCTCGTGCTTGAGCCGGTCGCCGGCGGCTGGCATGTGCGGGACACCAGCGCCAACGGCCTCTGGCAGGACGGGCGCCGGATGGGGGACACCACGGTCCGCTCGACCGAGGTCCGCTTCCGGCTCGGCGCCGCGGACGGCCCTGAGGTCGTGCTGGTGCCCTCGTCCGTCGGGCTGGCCTCCGGTGGTGCCGGAGCGGGCTCCGCGCCCGCCACCTCGGTACCCGCTCCCGCGGTCCCGGCCGGGCCGCCGCCGCGCGTGGCGGGTGCGCCGGGATGGCCGTCGTCCAACCCCAACCCCAACCCCAACCCCGGTCCCGCGCCCGCCGGCCCAGGTCACACGCCTACTCCCGGCCACGTGCCCACCCCCGGTCAGGCGCCTGCCCCCGGTCGCGCGCCCGCCTCCGGCCGGGCCCGGGTAGCGGCACCGCCGACGGCCCCGGCATCGGCCCGCCCGCCGGTCCCGGGGGGCCACCAGCCACCGCACGCCGGGGGTCCGGGCGCCGCCGGGCCGGACACCGCCTCCGCGGCGCTCGACCTGGAGACGGCGCAGAGCGCCATCGTGCACGCCCGCCGCAAGATGCACCCGCTGCGGCCCGGCACGATCCGGCTCGGCCGCTCGCGCGACAACGACATCTCCGTCGCGGACCTGCTCGCCTCGCGGCACCACGCCGAGCTGCTGGTCGCCCCCGGCAGGGTCGAGGTCGTCGACCTCGGGTCGGCGAACGGCACGTTCCTCAATGGCCAGCGCATCGGGCGGGCCCAGGTCGGGCAGCGCGACGTCATCGCGATCGGGCACCACCTCTACCAGCTCGAGGGCGACTCGCTGGTGGAGTACGTCGACTCGGGTGACGTCGCCTTCGAGGTGCAGGCGCTGTCGGTGTTCGCCGGCACCAAGCAGCTCATGCACGACATGACCTTCCGGCTCCCCGGCCGCTCGCTGCTCGGGGTGGTCGGCCCCAGTGGTGCGGGCAAGTCGACCCTGCTCAACGCGCTGACCGGCTTCCGCCCGGCGGACGTGGGCTCTGTCCGCTACGCCGGGCGGGATCTCTACGCCGAGTACGACGAGCTGCGCCGGCGCATCGGGTACGTCCCGCAGGCCGATCCGCTGCACGCCCAGCTCACCGTGCGTGAGGCGCTCGAGTACGGCGCCGAGCTGCGGTTCCCCGCGGACACCACGGCGCAGGAACGGCGCGCCCGCGTCCAGGAGGTCATCGGCGAGCTCGGCCTGACCGCGCACGCCGGCACGCCGGTGAGCCGGCTCTCCGGTGGGCAGAAGAAGCGGACGTCGGTGGCCCTCGAGCTGCTCACCCGGCCGTCGTTGCTGTTCCTGGACGAGCCGACGTCGGGGCTGGACCCGGCGAACGACCAGTCGGTGATGGAGACGTTGAAGGGCCTGGCCAAGGGCGGCGGGGTCGGTTCGGCGGACGAGAGCGGCCGCACGGTCATCGTGGTCACGCACAGCGTGCTGTTCCTGGACCTGTGCGACTACATCCTGGTGCTCGCCCCGGGTGGGCACGTGGCCTACTTCGGCCCGTCGGACGGGGCGCTGAGCTTCTTCGGGAAGGAGGACTTCCGGGAGTTCGCGGCGGTGTTCCGGGAGCTGGAAAGCACGCCGGGTGCGGAGATGGCGGCTCGGTTCCGCGCCTCGGAGTACTTCGTGCCCTCCGCGGTCGTGGCGCCGATCGTGCGCAAGGCGCCGGCGGAGCTGCCGAGCGTGCGCCAGCAGCCGGTCACCTCCCAGCTCGCGACGCTGACCCGGCGATATCTGCGGGTCGTGCTGGCGGACCGTTCCTACCTGCGGCTCATCGCCGCCTTCCCGTTCCTGCTCGGGATCATCCCGCGGGTGATCCCGGCCCCCGACGGGCTGAAACCCCTGCCGGACGCGCCTAATCCGGACGCGATGAAGGTCCTCGTGGTGCTGGTGTTGTGTGCGTGTTTCATGGGGATGGCGAACTCGGTCCGCGAGATCGTCAAGGAACGCGACATCTACCGGCGGGAACGAACGATCGGCCTGTCCCGGACGGCCTACCTCGGCTCGAAGATCATCGTCCTCACCGGTATCACGACCCTGCAGTGCGTGATCTTCACGCTGATCGGGCTGGTCGGCCGCACGCCGCCGGAGGCGTCCCTGCTGGGCTCGCCGCTGGTGGAATGCCTGGCCGCGGTGATCGTCGCTGCGCTGGCGTCCATGATGATCGGCCTGCTCGTGTCGACACTGGTCGACAACGCGGACAAGACGATGCCGATCCTGGTGCTGGTGACCATGGCGCAGCTCGTGCTCTCCGGCGGGCTGGTGTCGCTGTCCGGCCGTCTGGTGATGGAGCAGGTCGCGTGGATCGCCCCCGCCCGGTGGGGCTTCGCGGCGCTGGCGTCCACCGACGACCTCAACGAGGTGTCCAAGCTGGGCAACGAGGTGCTGCGCACGGACCCGGCCGACGGGCTGTGGGAACACAGCGCGGGCATCTGGGTGCTCGACGTCGTCCTCGGCCTGGTCCTCGGCGCGGCGGCGCTCGCGCTGACCTCGATGATGCTGCGCCGGATCGACCCCAAGGTGACCCGGCCCGCCGCCCCGCCGCCGGGAGTCGGCCGCCCGCCGCAGGCCGGGCAGGCGCCGCCGGCCGGCCCCGGTGGGCCCGGCGGCTACGGTGCCGCGCCCGGCGCGCGCCGCTAGTACGGCAACGGCATTTGGGTGTTCCCTGCTCCCGCACACGCCGCGGTCAACACCAACCTCAATCGATCTTGGTGTTCCGCGGAACACCGGAGCGCCGGTGCCAACCGGCGCGGCACGTCGGCTCGGGGACGAGCGGATACGTCCGCGGAAACTCCACTCGGCCGACGTCGTCCGGGCCTGGTCGGCCTGGCGCAGGCGACACCGACACCAGGCCCGACGCCGCCATTACCAACGACGAGGTCACGCACAAGTGCCGTTGCAACTAGGCGCGTCCCGCTGGGCCGATCCCGCAAGGTCCGGGACCTAGGTCCGGGAGCGGCGTGGCGGGCGGGTCTGACCGCCCAGGCCGCGCCCGGCGAGCAGATCGGCGACTTCCTCGCACCAGAACGCCAGCCCGCACAGCTGGTAGGTGACGAAGCCCTTGGCCAGCGTGGGGCTGTTCTGCTCGAAGACCGAGTGCCCGGCGACCTGCAGTGCCCAGCTCGCCACGAACATCGGCAGGCCCACCTTGGGTCGGCCGACGAGCAGCGGCAGGGAGAAGGCCACGCCGGGGATACCCACGAGATGGGTCGCCCGGATTCCCCGCGTGGTGTGCTGGGACCGGTAGTAGGCCATCTTCTCGGCGAACGGCGCGGACGCCGGCGGCGGCTCAGGCTCCCGGGAAGCCAGGGGTTCCCGGGAGGGCCCGGGTGCTGGCGCGGCCGGCCTGCCGCCGAGTGGTGAGTCGGCAGTCGTCATGGATGCCCCCTCGCTTCGTCTCGTCCCCGAACATCATCGGCGACGAGGGCGGGCAGCTCCAGCCGAGCTGGTGGGTCGCCTACATCCGGCACGGCGGGCGGCGGCGGGGATCAGCGGGCGGCCTGCTCCGCGGCCGTGCTCGGCCCGAGCGCGGGCGCCCCGGGGGCGGGGGCCGGCCCGCCCGGGGTGGCCATCGCGCGCAGAGCCTCGAGCATCTGGCGGCGCAGCTCCCCGGTCGGCGGGGCAAGCCCGAGCAGCTCGGCCAGCCACATCCCGTCGGCCGCCATGCGGATCAGCGTCGCGGCCGCCGGGTCGATGCGGTCCTGGACGAGGCGGTTCTGCCAGTGCTCGTATCGCTGGCGGAAGCGTTGCAACCGTTCGGGATCGGCGATGAGGGCGGCCAGGAACCCGACCTCGGCCGTGCTGTCCCGAGGCTGGACGCCGGCCGCCGTCGTGGCGTCCAGGTAGGCACGTGCCCAGCCGCCGGGCCGGTCGTCCAGCACTGCCCGGGCGGTGACCTCCGACTCGAACTCGTCGTTCCACCGGTCGTAGAGCGCGTCGATGAGCGACGCCCGTGTCGGAAAGTGGTGTAAGAGGCCGCCCTTGGAGACCGCCGCCTCGCGGGCGACGGCATCCAGGCTGAGTGCCTGACTGCCATGCCGGGTGAGGACACGCCAAGCCGCGTCCAGCAACCGTTGTCGCGTCGCAGCCGAGTCCGAGGCGGGCACGAGCGCCATTGTGCCGCACCAACCGGCCCACCTGGCACTTCGCACCGCGCTGCCTATGCTACCGGGTTGACCGACCGTCCGGACGGACGGTAGTACTTCGACGGGACGAACCGGGCAGAGGACCCGGAAGCGCGCCAGCCCGAGCCAGGAGCTCGAGGCGGTTCGGACGCGCGCCGACGGGGGCGACGGAGCTATGCGAAGAGCAACGGGAAGCGCGGGACCATCCAGTCGGCCGTGGGCCGGCCGAGAACACCGAACCGGGCCCGCGGACCGAACCGAGCCCGCGGGCGGCGCGGGGCCAGGCATGCCGGGTGGGCCACGAGGGCAGGGCGGGCCACGAGGGTCAGCAGGGACATCCGCGGGAACCGGTCCGGGCGGGCCACAGACCGCCTCGCTGACCCACGGCGCCGTCGGACGTCTGGTGGTCGCCCTCGGCACGGCCACGCTGCTGCAGTGGCTCGGGGCGTTCGCGATCGCGCCGATCCTCCCGCTCTACCTGGAGGAACGGGACGTCTCCGCCGGCGGGGTCGGCATGGTCATGGCCGCGTTCTTCCTCGGCGCGCTGCTCTCCCAATACCCCGCGGGCCTGGCCACCACGACGCGGGGGCACCGCCCGGTGCTGGTCGCGGGGCTCGTCGCCTACGCCGTGGGGTGCGCCGGGCTGATCGTCTCCCCGGGGATCATGTGTGACACGGCGATGCGGGTGCTGCAGGGGGCCGGGGCCGGGGCGTTCGAGGTGGCCGTGCTCACCGCGATCGCCGCGACCGTGCCGCCGGACCTCACCGGCCGGGCCGTCAGCGCCGTCTACACCGGTCAGATCGCCGGCACCGCCATCGGTCCGCTGCTCGGCGGGCTGGCAGGCGAGCAGCGGATGGACCTGCTCTTCCTAGGCGCAGGGGTGGCCGCGGCGGTCGCCTCCGTCCCGGTGCTCGTCCTGCTCCGACCGGACGGCCCCGGTCACGCGCCGGCGCTGTCTGTGGCCTCTACCGGCTCCGACGCCTCCGCTGTCGGTCCCACCGCGGGTGGGGGTGCGGGCGTCCCCGGTGGGCGGGCGGGCGGCGCGGAGGCGGTCGCGGCCGTGGCGGCAGTCGCCGTGCACCGCGACGGTTCCCCTGGTCATGCCGGCCGGCGGGCTCCCGCGTGGGCGTCCCGGCGGCGAACGTGGTCACCCCTCGCCGCGGTGGGGCCGGGGGTCGAGGGGCTGCTGCTGGTCGCCGCGGTGAACGGCCTGGCCGTCGGGACCTACGAGACCTGCTGGAGCCTCCTGCTGACCGACCGGGGCATCTCGACGGAGCTGGTCGGGCTCAGTTTCACTCTGTTCTCGCTGCCCTACATCGTCTGCGCCATGCCCGCGGGCTGGCTCGCCGACCACAACGACCGCCGATGGCTGGTGGTGGCGGCCACGGCCACGACGGGTGTCACCGTCGCCACCTACTCGTTCATCGGGTCGTTCTGGCTGATCGTCCTCGTGAGCTGTGCCGAGGCGATCGCGCTGGCCGTGAGCTTCCCATCCGCCCAGTCGCTGCTGGCGCAGGAGTCCGGGCCCGGTGGTGCCGGGCGGGCGCAGGGCCTGTTCACGACGACCCAGACCGCCGCGACGGCCGGGGCGGCGCTGACGTCGGGCGCCCTGTACGCGGCGAACGCACACCTCCCGTTCGTGCTGACGGCCGTCGCGGCGCTCGCCGTCGCCGGTTCGCTGCCGCGGCTGTGGCGCAGGGTGCGGGGGACCGTGGTGCCCGCCGCCGTGCCGTCCGGGGCCGTGCCGTCCGGGGCCGTGCCGGCGGGGGCCGTGCCGGCGGCGAGCACGGGACCCGCCGGCGGGGCGTTCGCCAGCCACCTGATCACCCGGTAAGGGGGTGCGCTGGCCGTTACGCTGGCCGCGTGGCAGGCAGCGAGGGGCTCATCCCGGTGACCGGCGGCGCGGCGTGACGGGCGAGGCGCCGCCGGTGGGCGGGGTCACGCTCGCCGGGGTCGCGCTCGAACACCCGATCATGAACGCCGCGGGCACCTGCAAGACCGTCGAGGACGTCACCGCCCTCGCCCGCGGAGCCGTCGCCGCGGTCGTCGTCGGCTCGATCACGCGAGACGCCCGCACCGGCAACGGCGGCGAGGTCTACTGGTCCGGCGGCTCCTACTCGCTCAACGCGCTCGGCCTGCCCAACCGGGGGATCGGGTACTACGCCGAACAGCTCCCGGCGATGGCCGACATCGCTCACGGGTACGGCAAGCCGCTGGTGGTCAGCGTGGCCGGGTTCGCCGCCGAGGAGTACGCGACGCTGGCCCGCGTCGCCGCGGACACCGGTGCGGACCTGATCGAGCTCAACCTCGGGTGCCCGAACGTGTGGGACGGCGGCTCGCAGAAGCGCATCGCCTGCTTCGACCTCGGTCAGACCGACGCGATCTGCGCCCAGGTCGAGGCCGCCCTCGCCGGTGGCCGGGCAGGCCCCGGCCACCGGCGCGCGCCCGCGTACGGGGTCAAGGTCTCGCCGTTCTCCGATCCCGAGGCCCTGGCGGATCTGGCCGCGCTGCTCGGCCGCCGCTCGGAGGCCGACGGCGGGCCGAGGTTCGTCACGGCCGTCAACACCTTCCCGAACGCCCTGGTCCTCGACGACCGACGGCGCCCCGTCCTCGACGTGGCCCTCGCCGGGCTGAGTGGAGCCGCGCTCAAGCCGGTGGGCCTCGGCCAGGTGCGCCAGCTCCGTGCCCTCCTGCCCGAGCAGGTGGACGTCGTCGGCGTCGGCGGCGTGCTGGGCGGCCGGGACGTCGCCGACTACCTGGCCGCCGGCGCCCGAGCGGTCCAGGGGGCGACGGCCTTCTGGAACCGGGGCGAGGACCCGACGGTCTTCGGCGACATTCTCAGCGACTGGATCGACGCCGGGAGCATGGCAGACACGAGCGCCGGGGTCGGCTGAGCGACTGGAGCGCGACCGCCAGCGCCGCGCGAAAGGCGCCGCCGAGGCAGCTGAGCCCCGTGCAGGTGAGCCTGTGCAGGCCGTCAGTGCCGCTCGGGAAGCTCGATCACCACGTTCGTCGCCTTCACGGTGCCCACGGCGAGCACGCCGGGCTCCAGGCCCAGCTCGTCCGCGGCCTCGCGGCTCATCAGCGAGACCACGCGGTGCCGCCCCGACTGGATCTCCACCTGGGCCATCACGTCGTCGCGGCGCACCCGCGTCACGATGCCGGGAAAGCGGTTGCGCGCCGAGGCGCCGACGATCGCCGGTGGGGTCAGCGGCAGCTCGCCGGCGATGTCGATCGCGAACTGCGCGAGCACGGCTCCCTCGACGGCCTGCCGGCCCGCTCCGTCACGCACCGTCGGCAGCCGGCCGCCGTCGGCCCAGCGACGCACGGTGTCGTCGCTGACGCCGAGCAGTCCGGCGACCTCGCTGATCCTGAAGGTCGACATGCCGGCACCATATCCGGCCCCGCTGTCGGTGGCGTCGCGGCCGGTCGCGACCCGATCCCCGTCGGGGGAGCGCGGCGTGGCCCCGTGGTGTTCCGTCTCATGACGGGAGCCGGCCGGGGCCGGCCGCCTCGTATCGTGGTCCGTGTGAGGCGGGGTGCGGACGGGCTGGTCCCGGGGCCGCGGAAGCTGCCGGGGGGCCGGTGTGATGGACGAGGGTTCGGAGGAGCCGGAGGCGGTGCCTGCCGCGCGGCGGCGTCCACCCGGGTCGCTGGAGGAAGAGGTGCTCGGTGTGCTGCACCGCTCCGGGGAGCTCTCGCCGGGTGAGGTCCGCGATCTTCTTCCTGCCACCGCGAGGCTGTCCTACAGCGCGGTGGTCACCACTCTCACCCGCCTGCACACCAAGGGTGTGGTCACCCGTCGGCGGCACGGGCGGGGCTACATCTACTCTGCGCCGGGGGATCCAGCCACGCTCGTCGCGTGGCGGATGAACCGGCTTCTCGCCGGGCAGGCCGATCACCGCCGCGCCCTGACGCACTTCATCGCCGCGCTCTCGCCCACCGACGAGGCGCTCGTCCGCGATCTTCTCGCCTCCGCGCCGGCCCCCGCCGAGCACGGTGAGCACGGGCGCGGCTCCGAGTCGCGCCGGCAGGGCTGAGCCCGGTGGTCGACCAACTGCTCGTATCCCTCGTCCTGGCGCCCGCGGCGGGTGTGGTGACGAGCCGCATCCTGGTCGATCGGCTGCCCCCGCGGGTTGCGGTGCTCGGGTTCACCGCCGCCGCGGTCCTGTTCGCGCTGGCCAGCGCCGCGAGCCTGCTCGCGTTCGGGATGCCCGCGGCGGCGGGCCTGATCGGGTTCGCCCCCGACCTGCGCGCGGTGGCGCGCTCCTGGCAGATCGCCGTGGCACCGCTGTGGGCGTCGTGGATGTGCCTGGCGCTCGGCGCGGCCGTGATCATCTCGGTGGCGGTGACCGGGCGGCGCCAGTACGACTCCCTGCGCGCGGCCCGCACGGAGGCGGCGGCGCTGCCGGGCACCGGCGAGGTGGTGGTGATCCCCGACGGCCGTCCGGACGCCTTCGCGCTTCCCGGCGCGCCGGGGCGGATCGTCGTCACGGAGGGAATGCTCACGGCGCTCGGTGACGGCCGCCACCAGGCGCTCCTCGCTCACGAGCGGGCGCACCTGGCCGGCCGGCACCACCGCTTCGCGTTCACCGCGCGCCTCGCGGCCGCTGCCCTCCCAGCGTTGCGCCCCATGGTCACCCTGATCGACTACGCGATCGAGCGCTGGGCGGACGAGCAGGCGGCACAGGAGGTCGGCGACCGCCGGTCGGTCGCCCACGTCGTCGGAACAGCCGCGCTCGCCGCGACGGAACAGGCCGACCGGCATTCGGCGGCCGCCGGGACGGGAAGCTCACGGATCGGGCGGCGGGTCCCGTCCACGCTCCAGCGGATCGTGCGCGGCCCCGGGCGGGCGGGCGAACCCTGCCACGACCTCGTCCGCGGCGAGCACGCCCGGCACGCTCAGTCCGCCCCGCCAGCCCGGCACTCCAAGCACAGGGGCCTCGCCCGCAGTCGGCGCCAGCGTGCCGAGGCCGTCCCGCCGGCGATGCTGCGGGCCGGCGCGCCCGGCCGCGGTCCCCAGCCCGGGCCGGTGCCACGCCGGATCGCGGCCCTGCTCGACGCGCCGCTGCGGGGCAACCGCGGGCTGCTGCTGGTGGCCCTGCCGGCGGCCCTCGCCGCCGCGTCGTGCGGTGTCGCCGTCGAGGCGTTGCTCGACCTGCCCTACCGCCGCGTGTTCGCCATCGCCGAATCCTGAACAGCCGCCCCGAACCCTGATCGGCCGCCCTCGGACGAGGGCTCGGCGAGGGCCCGCGCCCGTCGGCTCACCCGACGATCGTGATCGGGGTGCCGAGCGGGACGACGTCCACCAACCGGAGCAGGTCGGCGTTGCGCAGCCGGACGCATCCCATACTCACGTCCGAGCCGACCAGGTCCGGGCGGTTGGTGCCGTGCAGGCCGACGATGCCCTCGGCGCCGTTGAACTGGGTGATCACGTCGGAGAACCCGGACAGGCCGAAGGCGAACGGCCCCCAAGGGCCGTTCGGGTCGCCCGGGCGCAACAGCTCGGTCAGGTAGAACGTGCCGGTCGGGGTGGGGATCGCCTCGGTACCGATCCCGACCGGCAGCTTCGCGACCACCGTGTTGTCGCGAAAGATCGTCAGCTGGTGCTCCGAGCGGTCGACGAGCAGCTCGAACGGCGTGGTCGAGATCGTCGTGTCCACCCAGCTCCAGCCGGCGAGCGGAGATCGTCTGTCTCCCTGGCAGCCACCTCGCTACCCTGCGGCCACTGTCGTCACTCAGGGTAATGAAAGGGGGGGTGTGTGAACGTCAGCCCGGCGGATGAACCGCGCCGCAGCCATCGTCGCCGGGCCCTGCTGCCGGGCGGGGCATCAGCGCCCGCCCGGCTCAGGGCAGGCGGCTCAGGGCAGGCGGGCCAGGATCCGGTAGGCGTTCGAGCGCCTACCGGTGGTGAGGTACGGCCGGCTCGCCATGTCCCACACGATCGCCGCCGGCATCGCGGTGAACACCGCCGCGCCTACGAGGGCGCGCCGGCCGCGGGCCAGGCCGGGCCGGCTGACCTCGCGCCACGGGACGGCCGGTGACGGTGTCGCGCGCTGCCACATCCCCCAGAAGACCACCGGGGCGTCCCCGCGCTGGTGCGTCTCGCCGAAGCGCACGTCCAGCACCTCGAGGCCGACCTCGCCGAGGGCGGCCGTCAGGTTGTCGGCCGGGACGAGATGCTGGTGCTGCGGCACGAACCAGCCCGGCCAGTACGTCCCGTACCACCGGGCGGCCGGGCTCTGCGCGTTCGGCACCTCGATGAGCAGGTGGCCGCCCGGGGCGAGGACCTCGGCGGCGGCGCGCAGCTCGGCCCGCGGGTCCCGGGTGTGTTCGAGGTAGTGGAACATGCTCACGACGTCGTAGCGCCCGCTCAGCGTCCCGGCGAGGTCGGGCAGCAGTCCCCGGTAGGCCTGGTCGACCCAGCCCCGGCGCTCCGCCTCGCCGATGGCCGCGCCGATGTCCAGACCGTCGAACGAGGTCGTCGGCCACACCTCGCGCGCGGCGGCGCAGAAGTGCCCGAACCCGCCGCCGACGTCCAGCCAGCGCCGTGGCGTGGGTATGTCGATCCGCGCCCGTTCCAGGTAGCTGTCGGTGTTGCGGCGGAAGAGCTCCTCGGTCAGCCCGGAGCCCAGGCCGGAGTAGGTGTCCCGGTAGTAGAAGTCGAGGCCGTCGAGGGTCAGCCGCGGGTTCTGGAAAATGTGGCCGCAGCCGCCGCAGCGGTCGTACCGGAACACCCCCGGCTTGACCTGGATGGCGTCCGCGCCGCGCAGGGCCAGCGAGAGGTCCGTGCCGCCGCACCAGGGGCAGCTCGTCGTGGCCGGCTCCAGGAACCGGTCGATACCGGCGGCCAGGTCGGCGGCGTACTCACGCCGCTTCGCGGCCAGCACGGCGGGCTCGGGGGCGGGCGGCCCCGGCCTGGGCAGGTCCACGCCCGAGCCCGTCACCGCGCCGCCGACCGCCGACGCGAGGGTCCGCAGCGCGGGCCGCCGGCGGGTCAGCGGGCTGCGGACGAGGTCGGCGGCGGGCACCCGGATGCGCCCGGCTCCGACGACCAACGGCTGCAGCCACGACAGCACCGCCGCGCCGAGCGCCCAGCCCGGAACCGCGGTGGCTCCGGCGGCCACCGCGAGGTCGCGGGCGAGCGGGAAGAACGGTTGGCCGGGCTCCCACGGGCGAGCGGCGAACTGCACCGCGACCCGGTCCGACCCGTCCGCCGACCCGGTCGGCGGCCCGCCGTCCGCGGGTGTGAAGCCGTCCGCGGCGGTGAGGCCCGGCAGGATCGCCAGATCCGTCGACGCGGGCGCGAGCAGCTTGAGGGCCGCCGTCGCCGCGACCAGGTCGACGCGGCTCGGGTCCTTCAGGTCGAGCCCGGTGCGCTCCAGGACGTCCCGGTCGACCAGCAGCGCACGGAAGGCTCCGCGCCCCCGTTCCAGCCGCTGGGCGCGGTAACGCGCCGGATCGACCAGCCGCGCGAGGTCGAGCAGCTCGTGCGCGGGCAGCTCGGCCGGCACGAGGTCCAGGACGGTGAGGCCCTCCCGCAGCGCGTGCGCGCTCGCCGCCCGCCGGGCCAGCTCGTCGAGGCGGACGCCGTCCGCCAGCAGAAAGACGTGCGAGGGGTGTACCGGCTCGTCGGCCGGTGCGATGACGGCGAGTGCCCGCATCCGTGCGCGCAGCCGCAGGCCGTTGATCCCGACGCCCGCGCATGCGGCGACCGGCAACAGTGCTCGACGGTTCATGACGCCTCCTGTCTTGGCACCTCCGGAGGCGCCGCGACGGTCACCTCGCAACGTACGTCCCCGTGCGCTCCGCTCCGCGTCCACCCCACCCCGCTTGGCGATCCATGATGGTGTGTACGGTTCGCTCCCGTTGCCGGCTGGTTTCGGTTCCCGGCCGGTTCCGGGCGGTCCGGTCCGGGCAGGTGAGGTCACAGACGGTGCGAGGAGACGGATCGGGCGACTCACGGACGAGGGGATGGTCATGCGGCGTGTGCGGGTCGTCGGGGTGGCGCTCGCGGTCGTCCTGGCGACGCTGGCCGGTGTCACGGCGTTCGCCTGGGCGGTCCGCGGCACCGACGCGGGCGGCTCGATGGCGGACCGGCTCAGCCTCGCCGACGGCGACACCGCAGGCGGCTCCGCCGGGGCGGGGGACCCGGGCGGCGGCGCGGCGGGCGCGGAATCCGGGCGCGGCACCGCGGAGCACCCCGCCGACGGCCCGGAAACCGGCGCCGACGAGCTGTCGGCCGCCGACCCGGGCGGCGCGGGGAGCGGCCCCGGCGCCGGTTCGGCCGAGGAGAACAGCTGGGTCGAGCCCACGCTGGCCGGCCTGTCGCTGGAGCAGCGCGTAGGCCAGATGATGATGGGATACGTCTTCGGTACCGCGGGCGCCGACCGGAGCCCGGCCGTTGTCACCGCGAACCGGCGGACGTCCGGTGTGGACACGGCCGCCGAAGCCGTCGCGAGACGGGGCCTGGGCGGCGTGATCTACTTCGACGCCGGCGGGACGGGCCCGGGGGCGCTCCCGGACAACATCGTCAACCCGAACCAGGTCAAGACGCTGTCCGCGGACCTGAGCGCGGCGGCCAGCATCCCGCTGCTGATCGCCGCGGACCAGGAGCAGGGAACGGTGCTGCGCGTCCGGGACGGCGTGACCCTGCTGCCCGGCCAGATGGCACAGGGCGCGACGGGACGTCCCACCGACGCGCGGGACGCCGCGCAGATCACCGGCGCGGACCTGCGCGCCCTGGGCATCAACGTCGACTTCGCCCCGGACGCAGACGTCAACAGCGACCCGGCGAACCCCGTGATCGGTGAGCGCTCCTTCGGCGACGACCCTACGGCGGTCGGGCGGTTCACCGCGGCGGCGGTCGAGGGATACCGGCAGGTCGGGGTGGCCGCGGCCGCGAAACACTTTCCCGGGCACGGCGCGACGTCCGTCGACAGCCACGCCGACCTGCCGACGATCACCAGAGACCGGGCGGCGCTGACGGCGCTCGACCTGCCGCCGTTCCGGGCGGCGATCGCCGCGGGCGTACCGATGGTCATGGTCGGTCATCTGAACGTCCCCGCGCTCGACCCGGCCGCGCCGGCGACGCTGTCGAAGCCGGTGGTCGACGGCCTGCTGCGCCACGAGCTCGGCTTCGACGGCGTCATCGTCACCGACGCGCTGAACATGGCCGCGATCACCGAGCACAACACGCCCGGCGGCGCGGCGGTGCGAGCCGTCCAGGCCGGCGTCGACATGCTGCTGATGCCGCCGGACCTGACGCAGGCGCTTGATGCTGTGGTTTCCGCTGTGCGCTCCGGGGCGATCGTTCCGGAGCGGATCGACGCCTCGGTACGTCGAATCCTGAGGATGAAGTGGAGGCTGGCGCACACCGAGCCCGCCGCGGCCCGAACCCCCGAGGAGGCGGCGGCCACCGCGGCCGCGATCGCCGAGCGGGCGATCACGCTCCTTGACCAGCCGACGTGTGACCTGCTCCCGCTCAGCCGCGGCACCGCCGGCGCCGGTGCGGGCGGGACGCAGCCGGCGGTGGAGGTCTCCGGGCCGTCGGGCGCCGCGAAGATGCTCGTGGACGCACTGGGTGCCCGGGGGATCGGCGCCCGGTTGGCCGCCCAGGGCTCCGGCCGCCCGCCAGCGCCGCCCGCAGCGGGCGCCTCGGGAGCGGGTACGGCTGTGGTCCGGGTGGTGCTGGTCGGGAACTCGCCGCCGCCCGTCACCGACCGGCGGACCGTGGTCGTGTCGACCGGGACGCCCTACCGTCCGCCGGTGGCCGCCGGGGCGTGGCTGGCGAGCTATTCACGCGACCCAGCGTCGATGAAGGCGCTGGCGGCGGTGCTGGCCGGCGCGGTGCCACCCTCCGGCCGGCTGCCGGTCGTCACCCGAACCGCGACCGGCACCGCGTTGCCGCGCGGCGCAGGCCTACCGACCCCGCGCGCCTGCTGACCTCGGCCGCTCCTCCCGACCTGTGGTCGATGGTGTGGCCCGTTGCCGGGTTTCATCATCGGCAGGTGGTGGCTGTGGTCCGGGCTGGTCGGGGTTGGCGGCGTTTACCCAGCGCAGGGGCTGCCACCGCAGGCCGCCCCCAGGGCCGGCGGCCGGGGGGTGTTGCGCGATGTCAGGCTGCCACCGCAGGCCGCAGGCCGCCTTCTGGACGGGTGGTCGGGGATGTTGCCTGTCGTCGGGGCTACTACCGCAGGCCGCAGGCCGCCCTCGGGTCCGGTGGTCGGGGATGTTGCCTGTCGTCGGGGCTACTACCGCAGGCCGCAGGCCGCCCTCGGGTCCGGTGGTCGGGGATGTTGCCTGTCCTCGGGGTTACCACCGCAGGCCGCAGGCCGCCCCCAGAACCCCGCCCGCCGAGGGGGCCACGGGGGGCACCGCCCCCCGGCAGACATGGCGAGTCGACCAGGCCCAGGTTCCCTGGGCATAGCAAACCCATCGACGAGCGGGTGACCGGGATCGAACCGGCATGGCCAGCTTGGAAGGCTGGGGCTCTGCCATTGAGCTACACCCGCGTAGGTGATGGAGGGAAGCTTACCCCGTAGGATGTGGGGGCAACGCCTCGGGGCGTAGCGTAGTGGCCAGCGCGCCTGCTTTGGGTGCAGGAGATCGGGAGTTCGAGTCTCCCCGCCCCGACCGATACCCTCGGCGCGTCACCCCGTCCAACGTCGTACCAGGAGACCGCCGCGCCGTGAAGGCCACCAAGGAGACCCTCAGCCCGACCCGGGTCAAGCTCACCGTCGAGGTGCCCTTCGACGAGCTCAAGCCGTCCGTCGATGCCACCTACCGCAAGCTGGCGCGCCAGGTGCGCGTCTCCGGATTCCGCCCGGGCAAGGTCCCGCCGCGGATTCTGGACCAGCGCCTGGGGCGCGGTGTGATCCTCGACGAGGCGATCCAGGAGGCGCTGCCGCGCCTTTACTCGGAGGCCGTCCAGGCCGAAGAGGTGGACGTCCTGTCGCGTCCCGAGGTGGACATCACCGAGTTCGCCGATGGCGCGCAGCTGGTCTTCACGGCCGAGATGGATGTGCGCCCGGAGGTGACCCTGCCGGAGTTCGGCGAGCTGGAGCTCGTCGTCGAGCCGGCGACGGTGACCGATGAGCAGGTCGAGGAGCATCTGACGAACCTGCGTGACCGGTTCGCCGTGTTGAAGCCGGTCGAGCGCCCGGTCCAGGAGGGCGACTTCGTCTCGCTGGACCTGTCGGCGTCGGTCGACGGTGAGGCGATCGAGGACGCGACCGCGACCGGGATGTCGTACGAGGTCGGCAGCGGGAACCTGATCGACGGGATCGACGAGGCCATCGCCGGCGCGTCGGACGGCGATGAGCGCACGTTCGACACCGAGCTGCTCGCCGGTGAGTACACGGGCCGCACGGCGCAGGTCACCGCTGTGGTGCGGGGCGTGAAGGAGAAGGAGCTCCCGGAGCTCGACGACGACTTCGCGACGACGGCCAGCGAGTTCGACACGCTGGAGGAGCTGCGCGCCGACGTCCGGACCAGGCTTGAGTCGAACCGGAAGGTCGAGCAGCTGGGCGAGGCCCGCGACAAGATGCTCGACAAGCTGATCGAGTTGGTCGAGGTGCCGGTGCCGGATTCGGTGTTGGCCGGTGAGCTGGAGGCCCGTGAGCACCGTCTCGGGCACGAGCTGGAGCACATCGGTACGGACCGGGCGACCTACCTGGAGACGCTGGGTCAGTCGGCGGAGGAGTTCGACGCGGAGGTCCGCAGCTCGGCGGGCAAGGCGATCCGCTCGCAGTTCATCCTGGACGCGGTGATCGACGCCGAGTCGATCGGCCTTGACCAGGGTGAGCTGATGGAGCAGATCCTGATGCGCGCGCAGCGGGCCGGTGTGCAGCCTGACCAGTACGCCCAGCAGCTCGCGCAGGGCGAGGGGCTGACCGCCCTGATGGCGGATGTCCTCCGCACGAAGGCGCTCTTCCTGCTGCTGGAGAACGCGAAGGTCGTCGACACCGAGGGTAACGCGGTGGAGTTGAACCTGCCGCGCCGTCCGTCGGGCGAGGCCGAGGATGACGTCCGGGACATCTCGGACGAGCTGGACGCCGAGGAGCTCGAGGTCCCGGCGGCGGCTCCCTCGGCGGAGGTCACCGCCGCGGCCGGCGACGAGGCCACCGCCACCGCCACCGCTACGGACGCGGACACCGCTACGGACGCGGACGGCGCGGGCGACTCCGAGCTGCCCGCGTCCGAGACCAAGTAACGACCGCCAGGTAGCGACCTCCAGGTAACGACCGCCGAGCAGCGGCCGCCCCTGTGACGACGCCGCCCTGCGCCACGGGCGCCGGGCGGCGGCCGTGGGGCGCGGTGCGCGGCACGGCGGGTGGATTGACCGACGGCCTCCGGAACGCGAGTTTCGGAGGCCGTCGGCGTGTCCGGTGCCACGCATGGACACAGAGAGGCACGCTGTCGCCCGGCACGGTGACGACGGGTGTGCGGCCGGGCTGGCGGCTGGTCACGGGCCCTCGACGCACATCGATGCCGGACTGGCTCGGCCTCACGCCGAGCGCGAACATCGAAGGAGAAGCACCGGAACCGGCTCGTGTCACAGATAGTGTCGAGCCGGTCAATCAGACGCCGCCGAAGGAAGCCGAGGATCCGACCGTGAGTGACATCGCCGCCCCTGGCCTGGCTGTCCCGGGCCCGAGTCTCCGCTCGCCGGGACAGAATGGCCCCGGCTTCGACGAGCAGGTCTTCAACCGTCTCCTCCGTGAGCGGATCATCTTCCTCGGTTCGGTGGTGGAGGACTCGATCGCCAACGCGATCTGCGCGCAGCTCCTGCTGCTGAACGCCGAGGACCCCGAGCGGGACATCTTCCTCTACATCAACTCGCCCGGCGGCTCGGTCAGCGCCGGCATGGCGATCTACGACACCATGCAGTACGTCGAGAATGACGTCGCCACGGTTTCGCTGGGGCTCGCCGCGTCGATGGGCCAGTTCCTGCTCTGCGCGGGCGCGCCGGGCAAGCGTTACTCGCTGCCGCACGCGCGGATCATGATGCACCAGCCCTCCGGCGGCATCGGCGGAACGGCGTCCGACATCGCGATCCAGGCGGAGCAGATGCTCTACACCAAGCGGATGATGCAGGAGCGCATCGCGTTCCACACCGGTCAGCCCGTCGAGCAGATCGAGCGGGACTCCGACCGCGACCGCTGGTTCACCGCGGACGAGGCGAAGGACTACGGCTTCGTCGACCACGTCGTCCAGCGGGCCCGCCAGGTCCCCAGCGAAGGACCGGTGAGCTGACGCCCGCCGCGGCAGCGAGCCGTCCCGACCCTCGTCACCCGCTCTCCTCGGAGGCAGTCACCATGCACGGACCACAGGGCTACTACGGAACGCAGAGCCGGTACGTCCTCCCCAACATCATCGAGAAGACGTCCCGCGGTGAGTACGGGATGGACCCGTACTCGAAGCTGCTGAAGGAGCGCATCGTCTTCCTCGGCGCGCCGATCGATGACACGTCGGCGAACGACGTGATGGCGCAGCTGCTGTTCCTCGAGTCCGAGGACCCGGACCGCGACATCTCGATCTACATCAACTCGCCCGGTGGGTCGTTCACGTCGCTGACCGCGATCTACGACACCATGCAGTTCGTGCGTCCCGACATCCAGACGATCTGCATGGGCCAGGCGGCGTCCGCGGCGGCGGTGCTGCTCGCGGCCGGTACCCCCGGCAAGCGGTTCGCGCTGCAGAACAGCCGCATCCTCATCCACCAGCCGTCGGCGCAGGGCGAGGGCCAGTCCAGCGACATCGAGATCCAGGCGCGCGAGATCCTGCGCATGCGGTCGCTGCTGGAGCACATGCTCGCCGAGCACACGGGGCGCACCGAGGAGGCCGTCCGCAAGGACATCGAGCGCGACAAGATCTTCAGCGCCGACGAGGCCAAGGACTACGGCATCATCGACGAAGTGATCAAGACCCGGAAGTCCTCGCGGCTCGCCTCGGCGCGCTGAGCCGGCGCCGAGTCGGCCCCGCCGGGCCCGGGCACGGCGGGGCTCACCGGGCCGGCCTCGGTGGGCGCCTCCGGGGCGCCGCTTCCTCCGTCGGACCCGGGCCGCGGGGCCGGCGGCCCTGGTGGCGTGGCACGCGAGGGGCTCGTCGGTGGCGGGCCAGGGCGCGACGGGTTGGCATCCTCCCGTCCCCTTCCGGACGCCCGATCGGGCGGTGGTGCCGAACGGGCCGTCTGGACGAGCGGGGACGGGCCCGATGACCGTAGGCTGACCGGTATGAGCCCAGCGATTGGGCTCTCACCGGACGCCCCCGCGGGGTACCGTCCCCACGGGGACGGATACAGGCAGACACGCGACGACCGGGCGGTGCCCACCGCCCCCGACACGCAGGCGACACCATCGTCTGGACGAAGGGACTGAGTCCTCGGTGGCACGCATCGGTGATGGCGGTGACCTGCTCAAGTGCTCCTTCTGCGGTAAGTCTCAGAAGCAGGTGAAGAAGCTCATCGCCGGCCCCGGCGTCTACATCTGCGATGAGTGCATCGATCTCTGCAACGAGATCATCGAGGAGGAGCTCTCCGAGTCCTCGGAGCTCAAGTGGGAGGAGCTCCCGAAGCCCCGGGAGATCTACGAGTTCCTCGACGGGTACGTGGTCGGCCAGGAGGCGGCGAAGAAGACGCTGTCGGTGGCCGTCTACAACCATTACAAGCGGGTGCAGGCGGGCGGTGCCTCCGGCGGTGACGCCGGCAAGGGCGAGGTGGAGCTCGCGAAGAGCAACATCCTGCTGCTGGGCCCCACGGGGTGCGGCAAGACCCTGCTGGCGCAGACGCTGGCCCGGATGCTGAACGTCCCGTTCGCCATCGCCGACGCGACCGCGCTCACCGAGGCCGGATATGTCGGCGAGGATGTCGAGAACATTCTTCTCAAACTCATCCAGGCCGCCGACTACGACGTCAAGAAGGCCGAAACCGGCATCATCTACATCGATGAGGTCGACAAGATCGCCCGGAAGTCGGAGAACCCCAGCATCACCCGGGACGTCTCCGGCGAGGGCGTGCAGCAGGCGCTGCTGAAGATTCTCGAGGGAACGACGGCGAGTGTCCCGCCGCAGGGCGGCCGCAAGCACCCGCACCAGGAGTTCATTCAGATCGACACGACGAACGTCCTGTTCATCGTCGGTGGGGCTTTCGCCGGTCTGGACCGCATCATCGAGTCGCGCATCGGCAAGAAGTCGCTGGGGTTCCGCGCGGTGCTGCACGGCAAGGACGACCCGGACGCCTCGAACGTCTTCGGTGACATCATGCCGGAGGACCTCCTCAAGTACGGAATGATCCCGGAGTTCATCGGCCGGCTGCCGATCATCACCAGCGTCTCCAACCTCGACCGCGAGGCGCTAATCCGGATCCTCACCGAGCCGAAGAACGCGCTCGTCCGCCAGTACAAGCGGCTGTTCGAGCTGGACGGCGTCGACCTCGACTTCACCACCGACGCACTCGAGGCCATCGCGGACCAGGCCATCCTGCGCGGGACGGGCGCCCGCGGCCTGCGCGCGATCATGGAAGAGGTCCTGCTCTCGGTGATGTACGACATCCCGAGCCGTAAGGACGTCGCCCGCGCGGTGATCACCCGGGAGGTCGTGCTCGAGCACGTCAACCCGACCCTGGTGCCACGCGACGTCGCCGCGTCGAAGCGCGGCCCGCGCCAGGAGAAGTCCGCCTGACGAGATTGCGGCCGGCCGCCCCGGCACCGGTCGCCGTGGCCTCGGCGACGGCGAGGTGCCCGCGCCGGCCGCGCCCTCGGAACGGGCGTCCCGATGCCATAACCTCGGCTCCGTGACAGACGCACGCACGGGGCGCACGCCGGACGACGCGGCCGAGCTCGCCCGGGTGGAGAAGGCACTGGCCGGGCGGTTCCCGCACCGGATGCACCCGGACCTGGACCGGATGCGGGATCTCGTCGACCTGCTGGGGCACCCGGAGCGGTCCTTCCCGTCCATCCACATCACCGGGACGAACGGCAAGACGTCCACGGCTCGGATGATCGACGCGCTGCTTCGGGGCTTCGGGCTGCGGCCGGGCCGGTACACCTCCCCGCACATGGAAAGCGTCACGGAGCGGATCAGCATCAACGGCGTGCCCGCCGACGCTGAGGTGTTCGCCAGGGCCTACGACGACGTGATCCCCTACGCGGAGCTCGTCGACAGCCGCCATCCCGAGCGGGTCACGTTCTTCGAGCTGCTCACCGCGATGGCGTTCTCCGCCTTCTCCGACTCGCCCGTGGACGCCGGGGTCGTCGAGGTCGGCATGGGCGGCACCTGGGACGCGACGAACGTGGTCGACGCGGGCGTCGCGGTGATCACGCCGGTCTCCCTCGACCATCCGGAGCTGGGTGACACCGTGGAGGCGGTGGCGGCGGAGAAGGCGGGGATCATCCGGCCGGACGCCCTGGTGGTGCTGGCGCAGCAGTCGCTGCCCGCCGCCGAGGTCCTGCTGCGGCGCAGCGCCGAGGTCGGCGCCACCGTCGCGCGGGAGGGCCTGGAGTTCGGCGTCGTCGGCCGGCGGGTGGCGGTGGGGGGCCAGGTGCTGACCCTGCGCGGTCTGGGCGGGACGTACGAGGAGGTCTTCCTGCCGCTGCACGGCATCCACCAGGCGCACAACGCGGCCGTCGCGCTGGCGGCCGTCGAGGCGTTCCTCGGCGGCGGGCAGGGTCAGCTGGACGCCGACGCCGTCCTCGCCGGGTTCGCCCAGGCCGACTCGCCTGGCCGGCTGGAGGTCGTGCGGCGCTCGCCGACCATCGTCCTGGACGGCGCGCACAACGTCGCCGGCGCGCAGGCCCTCGCGGCCGCGGTCGACGAGGCCTTCGGCTTCGACAATCTCGTCGGGGTCGTCGGTGTGCTCGGAGACAAGGACGCCGAGGGCATCCTCGCCGCCCTGGAACCGGTGCTCAGCAGCGTCGTCGTGACCCAGAGCACGTCACCGCGGGCGATGGGCGCGGACGACCTGGCCGCGATCGCGGTGGACGTCTTCGATGCCGACCGGGTCGAGGTCGCGCCACGGCTGGACGACGCCCTCGAGGCCGCGGTGCGGCTCGCGGAGGAGGAGGGCGAGCTGGGCGGCACGGGTGTGCTGGTCACCGGCTCGCTGGTGACCGTGGGTGAGGCGCGGCACCTGCTTCGTCGCTGACCGTCCGCCGGCCGGCGATGATCTGATGTGCCTGGTGATCCCAGTGTTGCCCGCGCGGTGCTCTGACGGGTGGTCGGGGGACTGCGCGGACCGGCGGTGAACGCCGACCCTGTAGGTTTGCCAGGGGCCAGCCGGTGTCGCGTAGACGCGGTCCGGGCGCCCTTACCACGTCGAAGATGACGAAACGATTCTGAAGGAGTCCCGTGTCCGCCGAGCGCACCCTCATCCTGGTCAAGCCCGATGGCGTCAGCCGCGGCCTCGTCGGTGAGGTCGTCGGCCGCATCGAGCGTAAGGGGCTGAAGATCGTCGCGCTCGAGCTGCGCACGCTTGAGCGCTCGGTCGCCGAGACCCATTACGGCGAGCACGCCAGCAAGCCGTTCTTCGGTGAGCTGGTGGAGTTCATTACCTCCGGCCCGCTCGTCGCGCTGGTGGCCGAGGGGCCCCGCGCGGTCGAGGCGCTGCGCGGCCTGATCGGCGCCACCGACCCGGTGAAGGCGGCTCCCGGGTCGCTGCGCGGTGACTTCGCGCTCGAGATCGGCCAGAACCTCATCCACGGTTCGGACTCGCCCGAGTCGGCCAAGCGCGAGATCGACCTCTTCTTCCCCGGCCTGAGCTGACCCACCCGGCTCCGGCCGGCCCGTCCGAGGGTGGCCGGCGGCACCGTTGCGGGTGAACCGCCGGCCGCGCGGCGCCCCGTCGCGGTGGCACCCCCGTGGGGCCGCTGGCCGGGCGAGCCGTCCCGGCGGGCGTTTCGTCACCGATCCGGGGCGGTTGCGCTCGGAGCCCGGCGCCCGATCGGTGGCGCTGCGCCGCCCGCTCGGCAACCGTCCCGGATGGCCTGGCGCCGACCGGCGTGCCGTGCACGCCCCGCTACGCGCGGGGTGACACGCTTCCCGGTCGGCGCGGCGACCCCACCGGGGGCGGTCTACGCTTTCAACTGCCCGGAACGTGTCCGGCGGGCTGCGGCGAACGACCTTTCAGGCGGTCGCCGTGACCGTGTTCTCGCGCGGCGCATCCGGGCCGTCCCGCCCGCTCGACGAACTCTGTACGCGTTTCGCGCGTTGGTTCGGAGACGGGCCGGTCGGTGACGCCCGCGTGCGCCGCCCGGACCCGTCCCACCTCGCGCCCCCCGGGAAGGCCGGCACCCGACGATGTCCAGTTCGCTGTCATTCCTCGGTCGTGACATGGCCGTCGACCTTGGTACCGCCAACACGCTCGTCTACGTCCGCGGCAGGGGGATCGTCCTCAACGAGCCCAGTGTGGTGGCGATCAATACGACCACCTCGGGCATCCTCGCCGTCGGCACCGACGCCAAGCGGATGATCGGGCGCACCCCGGGCAACGTGGTGGCCGTCCGCCCGCTGAAGGACGGCGTGATCGCCGACTTCGAGACCACCGAGCGGATGCTGCGCTACTTCATCCAGAAGGTGCACCGCCGCCGGCACTTCGCCAAGCCGCGGCTGGTGGTGTGCGTGCCGTCCGGTATCACCGGGGTGGAGCAGCGGGCCGTCAAGGACGCCGGCTACCAGGCCGGGGCCCGCAAGGTCTACATCATCGAGGAACCGATGGCGGCGGCGATCGGTGCCGGCCTGCCCGTCCACGAGCCGACCGGGAACATGGTCGTCGACATCGGCGGCGGCACGACCGAGGTGGCGGTCATCTCCCTCGGTGGGATCGTCACCAGCCAGTCGATCCGCACGGCCGGTGACGAGCTCGATACGGCGATCATCTCCTACGTCAAGAAGGAGTACTCGCTGATGCTCGGCGAGCGGACCGCCGAGGAGATCAAGATGGCCATCGGCTCGGCGCACAAGATCCCGGACGAGCCGAGCGCGGAGATCCGCGGCCGTGACCTCGTCACGGGCCTGCCCAAGACGATCGTGGTGACCGCCGAAGAGATCCGCAAGGCCATCGAGGAGCCGGTGAACGCGGTGATCGACGCCGTGAAGGTCACCCTCGACAGGTGCCCTCCGGAGCTCTCCGGCGACATCATGGACCGCGGGATCGTGCTGACCGGTGGTGGGGCGCTGCTGCGCGGGCTCGACGAGCGCCTGCGCCACGAGACCGGGATGCCGATCCACATCGCGGAGAACCCGCTGCACTCGGTGGCGATGGGCTCGGGCAAGTGCGTCGAGGAGTTCGAGGCGCTCCAGCAGGTCCTGATCTCCGAACCGAAACGCTGACCGCGGCCCGGGGCCGGGGCCGGGAACCCAGCCGGCCCGCCGCTCGTCCGACCAGGAAGATCGACGGTCGCGGGCGCGGCGTGTCGTGGCGGCGCCGGTCGAGGGCGTTGTGAGAGTGCCGGTCGAGGCTTGTCCGGCCGTTTCGGCGGCCGGGCGGCCGGCCGGCCCCGGCTCGAGGGCTTGTCGCGGCCCCGGTAGAAACATCACCGGAACCTTGCGGCAACCGTGGGCCGGCAGCCATCCGGACCACACGGCAGGAGGACGGCACCGGTGACGGAGGACCGACGTGGGACGTGACACCAGGCGCTCCCGCCTCGTCATCGCCGCGCTACTCGTCCTCGCCTTCACGCTGATCACGCTCGACTACCGGACGGGTGACTCTGCGACCGGGGTGCGCGGGGTGCTGCACTCGGCGGTCGGCGGCGTGGAGAACGCGGTCACGACGGTGACCCGCCCGGTGGGGCGCACCGTCTCCTCGCTGACCCACCCGAACCGCTACCACGACCGCGCCGACCGGCTCGGTGAGGAGAACGCCGCGCTGCGGCGCCAGATCGCCGACGGGGCCGAGATCGACCGGCTGGCGGGGGATCTGTCCGACCTGCGCCTGCTCGCGGACAAGGGCCAGTACACGATCGTCCCGGCCCGGGTCATCGCGGTCGGCGACGTCACCGGGATGGACTGGACGGTGACGATCAACGCCGGCCGCCGGGATGGCCTCGCCGTCGACAAGGTGGTCGTGAACGCGTCGGGCCTGGTCGGGACGGTCGCCTCGGTGACCGACAGCACCGCCGTGATCAAACTGCTCTGCGACCCGACCAGCCGGATCGGCGCCCGGCTGGAGACGACCCAGCTGCTCGGCGCGGTGGCCGGCGGGCAGGGACCGAGCTCGCTGACCTTCACTCTTTATGACGCCTCGTACCAGGTTAAAAAGGGTGACCGTTTGGTGACGTTCGGTAGTCTTGACTATGTGGCGGGCGTACCGATCGGTGAGGTGACCAAGGTGGTGGACGTCGGCGGGCTCTCGCGCACCGCGGAGGTCCGCCCCTTCGTCTCCGTCGGCACGCTCGACATGGTCGGCGTCGTGATCGGCGGCCCACCGGCGGACCCGGGCGACCGGGTCCTCCCGCCCCGCCCGGCGCCCGCGCCCGACGCCGCGCAGCCGCCGGCCGGCCAGCCGTCCGCGCCCGCCCAGCCCGACGGCGCCCAGCAGCCGGCCGGGCAGCCTCAGGCCGGGCAGCCCCAGGGTGGTCAGGCGCAGGGCGGTGCGGGCGTCCCCGCGGCCGCGGGTGCGGGCTGAGGTCGGCCGTGTGGGACACCGGAGCCTCCGAGGAGAGCCTGCATCCGCGCACGTTCGTGGCCGCGGTGGTGGTGCTGCTGGTCGCGGTCGTCCTGCAGGTCTCGGTCGTGGCGCGGCTCGGTGCGCCGCTCGGCCGGCCCGATCTGGTCCTCGTCCTGCTCGCGATCATCGCGTTGATTGAGGGGCCGATGCTCGGCGCGGTCCTGGGCTTCGCCGTGGGGCTCGTGGCCGACCTGTTGTCCACGCATGTGATCGGGCAGACCGCGCTCGTCCTGTGCCTGGTCGGGTATCTCGTCGGCCTGGTGATGAACGCGGCGGAGCGCTCGATCGTCGTGCCGCTCGCCGCGGTCGGCGCCGCGGCGGCGCTGGGCACCCTGGGCCACGCGGCGACGACGTCGATCCTGGGCGACGCGGCCCTCACCGGTGGCCAGGCCATCGTGCGCGCGATCGCCGCCGGGCTCTACGCCCTGCTCGTCACGCCGTTCCTGTTCCCGCTCGCGGCGGCGGCCTCCCGCCGCCTGCACGGGGATCGGAGGCGGGTGTGACCGACCGGATGCGCATCCGGCTGCTGATCCTGCGGGTCCTCGTGCTCTCCCTGCTGGTGACGCTCGGCGCCCGGCTGTGGGTGCTGCAGATCCTCGACGGCGAGCGCTACCGCCAGGTCGCGGAGACCAACCGCGTCCGTGAGGTGGTCACCCCCGCCACCCGGGGCATGATCGTCGACGACGAGGGTCAGCCCCTGGTGCGCAACCGCACCTCGCTGGTCATCTCGGTCAACCGGTCGACCATCGACCGCCAGGCGGACAAGGGCAAGGCCGTGCTCGACCGGCTGGCCACCGTCATCGGGGCACCGCTGGCCGAGCTCGAGCAGCGGGTCCGCTTCTGCTCGGCCACGGTGCGGGCGCCGTGCTGGAACGGCTCGCCCTACCAGCCGGTCCCGGTGGCCAAGGACGTCACCCCGGCGCAGGCACTCGCGGTGATCGAACACCCGGACCGCTTCCCCGGCGTGTCCGCGGATCTACAGGCCGTCCGCGAGTACCCGAACGGCGGGCTCGCCGCGCACGAGCTCGGCTACCTCGCCCCCGTCTCGCAGGACCAGCTCGACAAGCAGGGCGACGAGAAGGGCTACCACCTCAACAGCCTGATCGGCGTCTCCGGCCTGGAGTACACCTACGACGACGCGCTACGCGGCGCGGACGGGGTGGAACGCCTCGAGGTCGACCGGTTCGGCCGGGTCGCGGGCACCGCGTCGACGACCCCGCCGGTCAGCGGCGACCACCTCGTGCTCAACCTCGATCTCGACGTCCAGCGCGCCGCCGAGGAGGCGCTGGCCAGGACGCTCGACTCGCTCGGCGGGGGAGCCCGGTCCGCCTCCGCGGTCGTGCTGGACGTGCGCACCGGCGGCGTCGTCGCGCTGGCCAGCCTGCCGTCCTACGACCCGTCGGTGTTCGTCGGCGGCGTGTCCCAGAACGACTACGCCGCGCTGTCCGACCCCGCCAACGGGACGCCGCTGCTCTCCCGCGCCTTCCAGGGCTCGGCGGCGGCCGGGTCGACGTTCAAGGTGGTCTCGACCGCCGTCGCCATGCAGAACATGGGCGCGACCGGCGACCAGACCTACGACTGCGCCCCGACCCTGCAGGTAGGCGACCAGATCTTCCACAACTTCGACGGCTCGTCCGCCGGCCCGATCACGCTGCACCAGGCGCTGGTCATCTCCTGCGACGTCATCTTCGACAAGTTCGCCTACGACGCCTGGGTCGCGGACGGCGGCCTGCGTAACGGCCGTGGTCCCTACCCGGAGCCGAAGGAGTACTTCATCCACATGGCCGAGGCCATGGGCTTCGGCCGGCGTACCGGCATCGACCTGCCGGGCGAGACCGCCGGGTCCGTCGTCGACCGGGAGGGCGCGAAGAAGATCTGGGAGGAGCTCAAGGACTCCTACTGCCGGCGCGCGCAGAACGGCTACCCGGAGGAACCCGACCCCACGAAGGCCGAGCGCTTCCGGAAATACGCGGCCGAGGCCTGCGTCGACGGATACCTGTACAACGCCGGTGCGGCCGTCCAGTTCGCCATCGGGCAGGGGCAGTACCTCTCGGCCAGCCCGTTGCAGCTCGCCACCGCCTACGCGGCCATCGCGAACGGCGGGACGATCTACCAGCCCACCCTCGCCAGGGCCACGATCTCGCCGGACGGCACGGAAGTGAAGCCGATCGCGCCGAAAGTCGTCGGGAAGCTGCCCGTCTCGCCGGAGATCCTCGCCTACATCCGGGGCGGCCTGAGCGGGGTGACGACCGAGGGCGGCGGCACGGCGACCGGGGTGTTCGCCGACTGGCCCAGCGACATGGTCCCGGTGGCCGGCAAGACCGGAACCGCCGAGGTCGAGGGCAAGGGCGACACCTCGTGGTTCGCCTCGTTCGCCCCGGCGAACGACCCTCAGTTCGCGGTCGTCGTGAGCATCCCGGAGTCGGGAACCGGCGCCGAGTACGCCGCGCCCGTGGCCAAGGAGATCTACCAGGCGCTCTACGGCGTGGGACGTCCCGGGGCGCTGCCCGGCGGCAAGCCACCGGCCGAGCTGCCCAAGCTGAGTCGTGACGGCACGTTCTCCGCGGCCTCCGGCGCCCCCGCGGCCCCGCCCGGCGCGGCCGGTACGACGGCCCCGGGCGCGGTGCTGCCAGGAACGGTGCCAACGGGCACGGTGCCGGCCACGCTCACGGGAACGGGGCCGACGGGGGTCGTGCTGGCCGGAACGGCGCCGCCGGGGACGACAGCGGTATCCGGCACACCAGGGGCCGGTGAGCAGGAGGCACGGGCACGGGGCCCGACCGGCCCTGGCTGACGACAAGACCCGGCGACGAGAACAGCAGGCGGCGAGCGGCCGTCCACAGGCAGCAGGGGAGGGGAATGATGACGCAGGACCCGGGTCCTACCGCGCTGCGCTCCTCCCCGGTGCTGGTCCGGGGGCGGATCGGGCAGCTGCGCGACCGCGCGTCCGGGCGGCACTCGCCGCTGCGCCGGCTCGACTGGCCGCTTCAGATCAGCGTGATCGCGCTGGCCCTCCTCGGAGCCCTGCTGGTCTGGTCGGCGACCCGCCAGCGGCTGGAGGAGACCGGGGGAGACCCACAGACCTTCCTGAAACGCCACCTGCTGAACCTGGTGATCGGCCTGTTGCTCGGGGCCGCCGCGACCCTGGTCGACTACCGGATCCTGCGGGCGTACGCGCCCTTCGTCTATCTCGGCTCGCTGGTCGGTCTCATCGCCGTCCTCCTGGTCGGCACCACCGTCAACGGCGCCCACTCATGGATCGTGCTCCCGGCCGGCTTCCAGCTCCAGCCGTCGGAGTTCGCCAAGGTCGCGCTCGTCGTCGGGGCGGCGATGATCCTCGGGGAGAAACACGAGGACCGGCACACCGGCATCCGGCGCGGCGCGCCGGGCCACGGCGACGTGCTGCTCGTGCTCGGGCTCGCCGTCGTGCCGATGGCCCTGATCATGCTGCAGCCCGACTTCGGCACGGTCATGGTGCTGGTGTTCGTCACCCTCGGCATGCTGGCGGTGAGCGGCGCGCCGCGGCGCTGGGTGCTCGGCCTGATCCTGTGCGGGGTCCTCTTCGGCGGGGCGATCCTGCAGTTCCACCTGCTCAAGCCCTACCAGGAGGCACGCCTCACCTCGTTCGTCTCCGAGAACAAGGCGGCGTCGTCCACCGGATACAACGTCGACCAGGCGATGACCGCGATCGCGAACGGCGGCATCACCGGTCGTGGTCTGTTCGAGGGCCAGCAGACCCAGGGCCAGTTCGTGCCCGAGCAGCAGACCGACTTCGTGTTCAGCGTCGCCGGCGAGGAGCTCGGCTATCTGGGGGCCGGCGGTGTGATCGTCCTGCTCGGCGTGGTGCTCTGGCGGGCGCTGACGATCGGCTTCCACTCGCAGGACTCCTTCGGGGCGCTCATCGCCACCGGCGTGGTCTGTTGGTTCACCTTCCAGATCTTCGTCAACATCGGCATGTGTCTCGGTGTGATGCCGGTGACCGGCCTCCCGTTGACGTTCCTGTCCTACGGCGGTTCCTCGATGTTCGCGAACATGATCGCGGTCGGCCTGCTGCAGAACGTCCGCCTGCGCTCGCGCTCGGACCCCTACGCGCTCTGAGGGCTGAGGCGGTCGGCCACCCTCCGGTGCCGTAGGCTCGCGGGCATGTCCGGACAGTCGCTGTTTCCCCTCCTGGAGCCGCTGCTCCCACGGGTCCGGAAGCCCGTCCAGTACGTCGGCGGCGAGGGGAACGCGGTCGTCAAACCCTGGGGCGACGCCGCGGTCCACTGGTGTCTGATGTACCCCGACGCCTACGAGGTCGGGCTGCCGAACCAGGGCGTCCAGATCCTCTACGAGATCCTCAACGAGCAGCCGGACGTCCTCGCGGAGCGCACGTACTCGGTCTGGCCGGATCTCGAGGCCCTGATGCGCGAGCACCGAATACCGCAGTTCACGGTGGACGGCCATCGCCCGGTCGGGGATTTCGACCTCTTCGGGGTCAGCTTCTCCACCGAGCTCGGCTACACGAACCTGCTCTCGGCCCTGGATCTCGCCGGCATCCCGCTGCGCACCGCGGACCGTGCCGTCCCGGGCGACGGCCTGACCTGGCCGGTCGTCATCGCCGGCGGGCACGCGGCCTTCAACCCCGAGCCGATCGCGGACTTCGTCGACGCCGTCGTCCTCGGGGACGGCGAGCAGGCCGTCCTGCTGATCACCGACATCACCCGCGCCTGGAAGGCCGCCGGCGCGCCCGGTGGGCGCACGGAGCTGCTGCACCGTCTCGCCCGCCGCAAGCTGGTCTACGTCCCGGAGTTCTACGACGTCAGCTACCGGCCGGACGGGCGGATCGCGGCGGTCACCCGCAACCGGGACGACGTCCCGGAGCGGCCCGCCAAGCACACCCTGACCGACCTCGACTCCTGGCCGTACCCGAAGACCCCGCTCGTACCGCTGGCCGAGACGGTGCACGAGCGGCTGAGCGTGGAGATCTTCCGCGGCTGCACCCGCGGCTGCCGGTTCTGCCAGGCCGGGATGATCACCCGTCCGGTGCGGGAGCGCAGCATCACCACCGTCGGCGAGATGGTCGACGCCGGGCTCGCGGCCTCGGGTTTCTCCGAGGTGGGCCTGCTGTCGCTGTCGAGCGCGGACCACAGCGAGATAGGCGAGATCGCCAAGGGTCTGGCCGACCGCTACGAGGGCACCAACACGGCGCTGAGCCTGCCCTCCACCCGGGTGGACGCCTTCAACGTCACCCTCGCCAACGAGTTCTCCCGCAACGGCCGCCGCAGTGGGCTCACCTTCGCCCCCGAGGGCGGCTCGGAGCGGCTTCGCAGGGTCATCAACAAGACGGTCAGCGCGGAGGACCTGGTCCGCACGGTCAGCACGGCCTACGCGAACGGCTGGCGGCAGGTGAAGCTCTACTTCATGTGCGGCCTGCCCACCGAGACGGACCAGGACGTCCTGGAGATCGCCGATCTCGCCCGCGAGGTCATCCGGGCGGGCCGGCGGGCCAGCGGTCACCGCGACATCCGGTGCACCGTCTCGATCGGCGGGTTCGTCCCCAAGTCGCACACGCCGTTCCAGTGGGCGGGGCAGGCATCCCATGAGGTGACCGACCAGCGCCTCAAGCTGCTGCGTGACACCGTGCGCGCCGACCGTGAGGTCGGCCGGGCGGTCGGCTTCCGCTACCACGACGGGCGTCCGGGCATCATCGAGGGGCTGCTCGCGCGCGGTGACCGCCGGGTCGGCCGGGTGATCGAGCGGGTCTGGCGCGACGGTGGCCGCTTCGACGGCTGGAGCGAGCACTTCTCGTTCGCCCGCTGGGAGGCCGCGTGCGAGGCGGAGCTCACCGGGCTCGGCGTCTCGCTGGACTGGTTCACGACCCGCGAGCGCGACGAGCGCGAGATCCTGCCGTGGGATCATCTCGATGCCGGCCTCGACCGTGACTGGCTGTGGGCCGACTGGCAGGACGCCCTGCGCGCGACCGAGCTGGACGACTGCCGCTGGACCCCCTGCTACGACTGTGGGGTGTGCCCGACGATGGGGACCGAGAACCAGATCGGCCCCACCGGGCGCACGCTGATCCCGGTGATCCCGGTGAGTCGTACCGATGCGTCGGCTGCATCGGCTGAACCGGGCCCTGCCGGGTCGTCCCCTGTTCCGTCCGACCTGGCGCGGGTCAGTGCCTCGTCGACCTGAGGGCCCGCCGCCCCCGCCGGTCGTGGCCCGGGTGCGGGTCCGGTTCGCCAAGCGGGGGCGGCTGCGCTTCCTGTCGCACCGCGACATAGCCAGGACCTTCGAACGCGGCCTGCGTCGCGCCCGGATACCGGTCGCGTTCTCGGCCGGGTTCAGCCCCCATCCCCGGGTGTCGTGGGTCGGCGCGGCACCCACCGGCGCCGCGAGCGAGGCCGAGTACTTCGAGGTCGCGCTGTCGGCCCCAATGGAGCCTGAGCAGGTACGCGCGGAACTCGACGCGGCGCTCCCGCCCGGGCTGGACGTCCTGCACTGCGTCGCGGCGGACAGCCCGCCGCTGCCGGACCGGATCGACGCGTCCCGGTGGCGGCTGCGGATGCCCGGCGTCGCGATCGCCGATCTGGACGTCGCCGTCGCCGAGCTGCTGGGTCGGGAGTCACTCACGGTCGAGCGGGCCACCAAGGACGGACGGCGCCGCGTGGACGTGCGCGAGGCCGTGGTCTGGGCCGTTTGCCGTGCAGAGAACGACACCTGTGCGATACTGGACGTGGTCGTACGGCACACGACGCCCGCCGTTCGACCCGACGACGTGCTGACCGCCCTTTCCGCGGTCGCCGTTCTCAGCGTCCCGGTGCCGCCCGAGCCAACACGACTCGAACAGGGCCGGTTGCGCGAGGACGGAACGCTGGCGGACCCGCTGGTACCGGACCGCGACGAGGCTGCCCGGCTGGTGGGTCAACTCGAAGCGTGATGCAGGGCGTCGCAGGATTGCCGGCGGCACAACCGTCGGACCGAGACAGTGGCTTCTGCGCGGCCGCGACTGCTGACACAGCGCGCCCGGGAGCCCGAGAGGCTTCATAACCCGTGCCCGAAGATCAGATCATCGAGGACCAGGCCACGCGCTCCGAGGTAACGCCCTCCGAGACCGTGCCCTCCGACAACACCCTTGCCGATACCGCGGCCCCTGCGACGGCGGCTCCCGAGCCGGTGACTCCCGCGACAGCTGTCGCTGAGTCTGCGGCCCCTGAGAGCGTGACCGCCGAGACCGCTCCGCAACGCCCCACCCGGCGCCGCCGCGCGGCCGGCAGACCGGCCGGGCCGCCACCTGAGGAGGCAGGCCCGCCTGCCGCCGCGGCCGATGGCGAGACCGCCGTGGACGCGGCCGATTCCGCCACTGGCGCCGGTGCCGGTGCCGTGTCCAGCACTCTCCCCGTGTCCGACGGTGCGGCGCCTGACGCCGCGGTACCGCTGGTCGAGGCCGGCGCCGAGCCGGCGCCCGAAGCCGCGCCGGCCAAGCCAGCCCGGCGGGCGAGGACGACCCGGCCGCGCCGGGCCTCCCGGGAGGTCAGCGAGGCCGTACCCGACACCACAGCCACCCCCGCTCCCTCCGACACCACGTCGCCCGCCGCCGGCTCGTCCGACACGACGTCGCTCGACACCAGGGCACCTGAGACCACGTCGTCCGCCACCGCGGCGCCCGAGGCCGGAGCGGACAACGTCCCCGGCTCGCCCGGGCAGGTCGCGAAGGGCGACGTCACCGCGTCCGATGCGCTCGCTGACACTACGGCGTCGGGCGAGGCTGCCCCCGCCGTGACCAAGCCGCGTCGCACCCGTGCTCGTCGGGCGGCCACGAAGGTCGAGCCGGCGGCCGAGACCGGCACTCCCACGGGTGCGCCGGGCAGCGAATCCGCCGCCTCGGCGTCGTCCAGCGTGGGCGAGCCGGCGGTCGGGCAGACTCCCGCCGCCTCCGCTCCGGCCCCCGCCGCAGCCCCGGACTCGGTGGCCGACGCGGCCACCCCGCCGGCTGTCGCGGCCACCTCGCAGGTGGTAGCGGCCACCTCGCCGGCTCCCGAGCCGGCCATCGACGAGACCGTCGACCCGCTCGCGGAGCCGGTCGACGAACTGCCGGCGGACGCCACCGCCGACGCGGACGCCGGGACCAGCGCTGCCGGGACTGGCGCCGCCGCGACGGACGCGCCCGGGGCTCAGCCGGCGGTCGCGTCCTCGCCGGAGCCCGTGATTGCCGCGACGGTGGCGGACACAGCGGCTGTGACGGGCGCCGGAACCACCGGAACCACCGAAGCCACCCCCGCGGCCGGTCCCGAGGCGGTCGCCGGAACGGAGACCGCCCCCGGTCCCGAGGCGGTCGGTGCGCCCGAGCCCCCGCGGGCGGAGCGCACCTCGCGGCGGCGCACGCGGGCGGTCGCCCCGACGTGGACCAGCGGCGCCGAGGCCCCCGCCCCCGCGCCGGTGACCCGGCAGTCGGCCCGTCGCCCGGTGGCGATGATCACCTTCCAGCAGCCGGAGCCGGCGGTCGTGGACCCGTGGCCCCGCCGCCGTCGTGACGCTGACGACGCGCCGGCCGAGCCCGCCGTGACCGGTCGCGGCGGCCTCACCGGTGCGGGCCTCGACGACGTGGCCCCGGCCGACGAGATCGTCGACGCGGCCGACGACGCGGTGGCGTACGACACCGCGGAGTTCGGTGAGGCACTGGAGACGGAGAGCAGCGAGCAGGCGTTCGACGGCGGCGAGTACTCGTCCACCGACGCGGACGGCGACGACGCCGGACCGGGCGGAACCCGCCGCCGCCGCCGCGGCCGCCGTGGTCGTGGCCGGGCCCGCGGCGAAGACGAGATCTCCGAGACCAGTGACCTTGCCGAGGAGCAGGTCGACGAGGCCGAGGAGCGCGACGACCGCGAGCTCGAAGCCGAGCCGGTGGAGCGTGAGCCCAGGTCCTCCCGCCGCCGCTCACGTCGCTCGCCGACGAGGGAGACATTCGACGAGGCGGAGGAGATTGACTCCGAAGCCGAGCTGGTGGCCGGAGCCGACTCCGGAGCCGACACCGACACCGACACCGAGTCTGACGCCGACGACGGCGCGGACCTCGAGGACGGCGCGGACGACTCGGCCGAGGACGGTTCGGACGATGACCGCGCCGGTGGATCTCGCCGCCGCCGCCGGCGCCGCCGCCGTTCCGGGACCGGCGCGGAGACCACGCCGGTCCCCGACGACCCCCCGAACACCGTCGTGCACGTGCGCGAGACGCGCCGGGACGACGACCTCGTCCGCGGGGTCAGCGGTTCCACCCGGCTGGAGGCGAAGCGCCAGCGCCGGCGCGAGGGCCGCGACAGCGGTCGCCGCCGCGCACCCATCGTCACCGAGGCCGAGTTCCTCGCCCGGCGGGAGTCGGTCGAGCGCCGGATGATCGTCCGGCACAACGGTGACCGCACCCAGATCGCCGTGCTTGAGGACGGCGTCCTGGTCGAGCACTTCGTGACGCGCGCCAGCTCGGCGTCCTACGCGGGCAACGTGTACCTCGGGCGGGTGCAGAACGTCCTGGCCAGCATGGAGGCGGCGTTCGTCGACATCGGCAAGGGCCGCAACGCCGTCCTGTACGCCGGTGAGGTCAACTACGACGCCTCGGGCCTCGACGGCCGGCCGCGCAAGATCGAGCAGGTGCTGAAGTCCGGGCAGTCGGTGCTCGTCCAGGTCTCGAAGGACCCGATCGGGCACAAGGGCGCGCGGCTGACCAGCCAGGTGAGCCTGCCCGGCCGCTACCTCGTGTACGTGCCGGACGGCCAGAACGCCGGAATCAGCCGCAAGCTGCCGGACACCGAGCGCGCCAGGCTGAAGAGCATCCTCAAGAAGATCACTCCGGAGAACGGTGGGGTGATCGTCCGCACCGCGGCGGAGGGTGCGAGCGAGGCCGAGCTCGAGCGCGACATCGAGCGCCTCGTCGCGCAGTGGGAGGACATCCAGCGCAAGGCGCAGAAGGCCAGCGCGCCGTCCCTGCTCTACGGCGAGCCCGACCTGGTGGTGCGGGTCATCCGCGACATCTTCAACGAGGACTTCACCGAGCTGGTCGTCCAGGGGTCGCACGAGGCCGCGACCGTCGAGGGCTACGTCGACACGGTCGCCCCGGACCTGCGCGACCGCGTCCGCCGCTACGTCGGCACCGGGGACGTCTTCGCCGAGCACCGGGTGGACGAGCAGCTCGCGAAGGCGCTGGACCGCAAGGTCTGGCTGCCCTCCGGCGGCTCACTGGTCATCGACCGCACCGAGGCGATGACCGTCATCGACGTCAACACCGGCAAGTTCACCGGCAAGGGCGGCAACCTCGAGGAGACGGTCACCAAGAACAACCTCGAGGCCGCGGAGGAGATCGTCCGCCAGCTCCGGCTGCGCGACATCGGTGGCATCATCGTCATCGACTTCATCGACATGGTGCTGGAGAGCAACCGCGAGCTGGTGCTGCGCCGGCTCACCGAGTGCCTCGGCCGGGACCGGACCCGCCACCAGGTCGCCGAGGTGACGAGCCTGGGCCTCGTCCAGATGACCCGCAAGCGGGTGGGCCAGGGCCTGCTGGAGGCCTACAGCGAGCCGTGCGCCCACTGCAACGGGCGCGGTGTGCTCGTCCACCTCGACTCCGCGCACTCAAGGGACGCGCAGTCGCGGGACGGGGCACAGCCGAGGGAGGCGGCGTCGTCGGCGAGCCAGCCGGCGGCGGAGGCTCCGGCCCAGGCGGCCGGTACCTCCACGGGCCGCCGCGCACGGCACGCGACAAAGCCCGCTGGTCCAGCCCTCGTGGCTGCCGCGGTCTCGTCGGCCGTGGACGGGGCGCATGTCTCCTCGGACGATGCCAGCGGGTCCGTGAACGGCTCCGCATCGGCTGAATCGACTGATTCGTCTGGATCAGTTGGATCGGCTGGGGTGTCGGGGCCGGCGGAGGCGGTGGCTCTTGGTGAACACCCGGCCGCTCAGGCCGGCGCGTCCTTGCTGGACGCCGTCGCACCGCGGGCCGCCCGGATCGCCGTAACGGTTGGAGCCGGAAGCGATCAGGGCACTGAGAGTAACGGCGTCGACAGCAACGGCGTCAGTGGCGGGCCCGGGGCTAACGGGACCGGGAGTGGCGGGGCCGAGGGCACCACGGTCGACGGTGAGTCGCGGCCGGGTTCCGGCGGAATCCCGGTGTTCGCGAACACCGACGATCCGGACAGCGTTCTGCATTCCGGTACGAACGGTGCGGGCACTCCGGCTGGCGCCGAGAAGCCGGCCCGCGCCCGTCGCCGTCGCGCATCCCGCCCGGTCTCCAAGCCCACGGACACCGCCCAGCCGATCCCCGTTCCCTCCGAAGCCACCAGCACCTGACCCCCTCACCCGCCACGGCGGGTGAGTCCCACGTACGACAGAAGTGTGGCGGGTGAGCGAGTCCACGGACTCGCTCACCCGCCGCACTTCTCTCGGCCGCCGACCCTATCTGCGTGGGTCGTCTGGCTGAGGGCGGGTCGGGTAGGGCTAGTAGAGGTTCGGGGTGTTGCGGCCGGCGGCTGCCGGGGCGGCTCGGACGAGACCGTGGCATCCGCGCTGGCGCATCAGCTCGTCGAGGGTTGCCCGGGAGCGTCGCAGCGCTCCGTCGACGGCTTGGCGCGCGCGGGGCTCGTCCCCCATCTGCAGGGCGTACGAGGCCATGACCAGCGTCTGGACCAGATCGTCCTGCTCGGACAGCGGGTCCGCCATCCGGGCCGGCCCCGCTGGGTCGGCGTCGGCCGGGCTGGTCGTCAGCCGTGTGCCGCTGGTAGCCGGTCCCGCGCTGCTGGTTGCGGGCATCGTGCCGCTGGCGGCTCCCGTGCTGCCGGTCGTGGGCGACGCGCCGCCGGTGCGGGTGGTGGTGTGCGGGGCCGGTGTGGTCAGCTCGCTGCCGTGGGCGGCGAGCCACGCCGCCGCGACCGCGGTGGTGATCGCCCATCCGGCCCGGACCCAGGCCGGGGGGTCGACCAGCCCGTCGAAGGTCAGCTCGGTCGCCATCAACACGACGAGGATGACGAGCACTCCTGTCGCCGCGGGGGCCGCCCGACCGGGCACGGCGGGGGCAGAGTCGGTCCGGCGCGGTGACGGCTGCGCCGCGGCCGGGGCGACCGCCGCCGCGATCAGCGGGAGGCAGGCGACGGCAAGGGCGGCCATCGTGGCGGCGCCTGCCGCCCATGTCACGTAATGCCAGTGCACCCCGATCGCCCCCTCTGAATCCTCTGGTCCGCCGGTCCGCCCGACTCACCCCGCCTGGCGGGGTCCGCCCCGACCCGACTTGGCCCGCCCCCACCAGGGGTGCGGCGACTCGAGCCACGGCGACTCGGTTCGCGGTGAGTCCCGTTGCCCGCGCGTCCGCGAGCCTGGCGCGGACGTCGCGCGGCGTCGTGTGACGCGGGGTCACGTGCCTCCTCGCGTGCCCCCCAGGGCAGGCACCGCCGGTGTGCTCCGCCGGCGACCCGTCCTGGTGGGGACGGCCCTCGTCGCCGCGCTGGAGGACCCCACATGTTTTCCCCGCGACTCGTTCGTCACCATGGCCCGTCCGGGTCATAGGCAACATGACCCTCTCGGAACCCGCCTATCGCCCGTGTCCCCATCGCAGTGTGTCTTTCCGTGTTCTTCTGTCGTTCTTTCATTGATGTCCCCCGGGCTGCGCCTTCTTTTTGATCTTCTCTGTGGTCGATCGGTGGTCGTGCCGGGTGGGCGTGTCTCACCCTTGCCCGGATGACCTGTAAGGTGGATGGACACGAGACAGGCGCGTCCTGAGCGTGCGTCGGTACTCGCGGGCCTCCTGACCCGCGAGCGCGGATGCGGGTCGATGGGTGCGGGCATGTGCGGGCATGGTTGCGGGCGCGGATGTCGCACCGGCGAGGCGCCGCGTGCCGCGGGCGCCCAGCTCGTGAGACAGGCTTGACGGGCCGCTCCAGGCGGTCCAAGCGAGATCCAACAGCAGGGAGATCTGGTGTACGCGGTCGTTGCCAGCGGCGGCAAGCAGCACAGGGTCGCCGTCGGCGATGTCGTCGACGTCGAACTCCTCTCCGGGGAGCCGGGCGCGGCCGTGAACCTTCCGGCGGTGCTGCTCGTCGACGGCGAGTCGGTCACACACGACGCTGACGCTCTGGCGTCCGTCGAGGTCACCGCCGAGGTCGTCGGTGTCGTCAAGGGTCCGAAGATCCGGATCCACAAGTTCAAGAACAAGACCGGCTACCACAAGCGTCAGGGCCATCGCCAGAAGTACACGCGCCTGAAGGTGACCGGGATCGAGACGGGGAAGGCCTGACGAGATGGCGCACAAGAAGGGCGCGAGCTCCTCGCGCAACGGCCGTGACTCGAACGCCCAGCGGCTCGGCGTGAAGCGTTTCGGCGGCCAGCTGGTCAAGGCCGGCGAGATCATCGTCCGGCAGCGGGGCACCCACTTCCACCCGGGTGACCTGGTCGGCCGCGGCAAGGACGACACTCTGTTCGCGCTGGCTCCGGGCCACGTCGAGTTCGGCCGCAAGCGGGGCCGCCGGGTCGTGAACATCGTCTCGGCCGACACCGAGCGTGCCGAGAAGGCCGCCGTACCGGCCTGACCAGCCCAAAGAGGTCCGGCGATTCGGAGACCTGCCAGAACCGCGGCGCGATGCCGCCGGGGATGTGTGGGCCGTCGCCCGGGTCGTAGTCGTTCACAGGGCGCCGCGCGAGCCACAGCCCCTCCGGTGTGGCATGCGCGGCGCTCTTGCGCGTCAGACCGCGGTCAACCGCGGAGTTAGGAGAGGTGGCAGATCATGCCGACGTTCGTCGACCGGGTGGTTCTGCACGCCGCCGCCGGCGACGGCGGGCACGGCTGCTGCTCGATCCACCGTGAGAAGTTCAAACCGCTGGGCGGGCCGGACGGCGGTAACGGCGGCCGCGGCGGCAACGTGCTGCTGCGCGTCGACAGCGGCGTGACGACCCTGCTCGACTTCCACTTCCACCCGCATCAGCGGGCCGGCGGCGGCCGTCCGGGCCAGGGCTCCAACCGCCACGGCGCGGACGGCGACGACCTGGTTCTGTCGGTGCCGGACGGTACCGTCGTGCTCTCGCCCGACGGCGAGCAGATCGTCGACCTGGTCGGGGCGGGGAGCACCTACGTCCTGGCGCACGGCGGCCGCGGGGGGCGGGGTAACGCCTCGCTGGCCTCGGCCCGCCGCAAGGCGCCCGGCTTCGCCGAGCTTGGGGAGCCGGGTGAGCAGCTCGACGCCGTCCTCGAGCTCAAGAGCGTGGCCGACGTCGCGCTCGTCGGTTTCCCGAGTGCCGGGAAGTCCTCGCTGGTCTCGGTGCTCAGCGCCGCGCGTCCCAAGATCGCCGACTACCCGTTCACCACCCTGGTCCCGAACCTGGGCGTCGTCCAGGCCGGTGACCATCGCCCGTTCACGGTCGCGGACGTCCCCGGGCTGATTCCGGGTGCCAGCCAGGGCCGGGGGCTGGGCCTGGAGTTCCTGCGGCACATCGAGCGGTGCTCGCTGATCGTCCACGTTCTCGACTGCGCCACGCTCGAGCCCGGCCGTGATCCGCTCACCGACCTCGACGTGATCGAGGCGGAGCTCGCCGCGTACACGACCGACCTGTCGGACCGCCCGCGTCTCGTGGTGCTGAACAAGGTCGACGTCCCGGACGCGGCCGAGCTCGCCGAGCTGGTCACCCCTGACCTGCAAGCCCGCGGTCTGGCCGTGCACCAGATCAGCACGGCGAGCCGGCACGGGGTCCGCGGGCTCGCGCTCGCGCTCGCCGAGCTCGTCGCCAGCCTGCGCGCCGCGGTGCCCAGCCCGGCCGCGACCCGGATCGTGCTGCGCCCGCGCGCGGTGGACGAGCCGGACTTCACGGTGCGGGCCGAGGGCGACGGCTTCGTCGTCGGCGGGACCAAACCGCTGCGCTGGGTGCGCCAGACCGACTTCAGCAACGAGGAGGCGATCGGCTACCTGGCCGACCGCCTGGCCCGGCTGGGCGTCGAGAAGGAGCTCGCCAAACGGGGTGCCTTCCCCGGGGTCGCGGTCACGATCGGTGCCGTCACCTTCGACTGGGAGCCGACGCTGTCCGGCCGGGAGGCGCTGCTCGCCGCCGGCGGCGGGGATGGCGACGGCTACGGCGAGGCGGGCTACGGCGCCGTCGACACCGCCGTCACGATCGCGACCGTGGGCGGGTCCGGGGGCACGAGAGCCGGCGCGCGCGGCGGAGCAGTGGTCTCCGACCTCCCGCTCGGCCCGCGGGGCACCGACCTGCGGCTGCGGACGTCCAAGCGGCTCACCAGGGCACAGCGGACGGCCCTGAGTGACTCCGCTGACGACTTCGACGACGGTGCCGGCTTCAGCGACAGTGCGGCCTTCGGCGACAGCGGTGGCTCCGGCGGTGACGCCGACGGCGGGCGTGGCTAGGCCGTGGTCCGTTCCTTCGTCACCGAAGCGAACCGGGTCGTCGTCAAGGTCGGCTCGTCGTCGCTGACCACGGCGGCCGGTGGGCTGGACGCCGACCGGGTCGAGGCGCTGGTCGCGGCCGTCGCCGGCCGGGCCGGCAGCCTGGTGCTGGTGTCGTCGGGCGCGATCGCCGCCGGTCTCGCCCCGCTCGGGCTGACCAGGCGGCCGCGTGACCTGGCCACCCTGCAGGCGGCGGCGAGCGTCGGCCAGAGCTCGCTCGTCCACTGCTACGCCGGCGCGTTCGGCCGGGCCGGGCACCGGGTCGGCCAGGTCCTGCTCACCGCCACCGACGTGATCCGGCGGACGCACTACCGGAACGCGCGCACGACCCTGGAGCGGCTGCTGGCCCTCGGTGTCGTGCCGATCGTGAACGAGAACGACGCGGTCGCCACCCAGGAGATCCGGTTCGGTGACAACGACCGGCTCGCCGCGATCGTCTCCCACCTGGTCTCCGCAGACCTGCTCGTCCTGCTCTCCGACGTCGACGGCGTGTACGAGTCGAACCCGCGGCTGGGGCCGGCGAGCATGGTGCGCGAGGTCCGCTCGGACGCCGATCTCGACGGCCTGACCGCCCGCGGCACCGGCGCGGCCGGCGTCGGGGTCGGCGGCATGGCGACGAAGATCGACGCCGCGCGGATGGCGGCGTCCGGTGGCGTCACGACGGTCGTCACCTCTGCGGCCAACGCGGCCGCGGTGCTGGCCGGCGAGGAGATCGGGACGGTGTTCCACCCGACCGGCCCGCGCCGGCCGTCCCGCCTGCTCTGGCTGGCCCACGCCACCGCTCCCGAGGGCCGGCTGCACCTGGACGAGGGCGCGGTCGCCGCGGTGGTGGACCGGCGGGCCTCGCTGCTGCCGGCCGGGGTCACCAAGGTCGAGGGGGACTTCTCCGCCGGAGACCCGGTCGACCTGGTCGACCCGCGGGGCCGTCCGGTGGCGCGCGGGCTGGTCGAGTTCGACTCCGTCGAGCTGCCGGGCATGCTCGGCCGCTCGACGATGGACCTGGCGGCCGAGCGGGGCCCGTCCTACGAGCGTGAGGTCGTCCACCGCGACGACCTCGTCCTGCTCCTCACCCGTCGCTGACCCGCCGCCGGTAGCCTCAGGGAACGGCGCACAGCGGCGCGCCGTCGACGCCGGGCCCGCGTCCGCGCCGGCCGTCGCGGACAGTCGGGAGGAATCCGGTCATGAACACCTCTGCGGAGGACGTCCGCGCCAGCGCGGTCCGAGCCCGGCAGGCCGCCGGGCAGCTCGCCCCGCTGTCGCGGGCGGCGAAGGACGCCGCGCTGCTGGGCATGGCCGCGGCGCTGCTCGACCGGTCCGCCGAGATCCTCGCCGCGAACGCCCTGGACACCGCCGCCGCGCGGGCCGCCGGCACGTCCGCCGCGCTGGTCGACCGGCTGACCCTCACCCCGGAGCGGATCGAGGCGATGGCCGACGGCCTGCGCCAGGTCGCGGCGCTCGAGGACCCGGTCGGTGAGGTCGTCCGCGGGCGGGTGCTGCCCAACGGGCTGGAGCTGCGCCAGGTCCGGGTGCCGCTCGGCGTCATCGGGATCATCTACGAGGCCCGGCCCAACGTCACGGTGGACGCGGCGGGCCTGTGCATCAAGAGCGGCAACGCGGTGCTGCTGCGGGGCAGCGCCTCGGCGCTGAACTCCAACCGGGTGCTGGTGGACGTCCTGCGGGAGGCGGCGGTGGCCGCGGGGCTGCCGGCCGACGGCGTGCAGCTCGTCCCGGGGGCGGACCACGACTCGGTGAAGCACCTCATGCGGCTGCGCGGCCTGGTGGACGTCCTCATCCCGCGCGGCGGGGCCGGCCTGATCCGCGCGGTCGTCGAGGAGTCGACGGTTCCGGTCATCGAGACCGGCGTCGGTAACTGCCATGTGTACGTGGACGTCGACGCCGACGTCGACACCGCGCTGGCCATCACGCTGAACGCGAAGACGCAGAAGGTGTCGGTGTGCAACTCGGCCGAGACCCTGCTCGTCCACGCCGGGATCGCCGCGGAGTTCCTGCCCCGGGTGCTGACGGCGCTGCGCGACGCGGGCGTGACCGTGCACGGTGACGAGACGGTGCGCGCGGTCGACCCGTCCGCCGTGCCTGTCACCGACGAGGACTGGGCGACGGAGTACCTCTCGCTCGACATGGCGGTGGGGGTCGTCGACTCGCTGGACCAGGCGCTCGACCACATCCGGCGCTGGAGCAGCGGCCACACCGAGGCGATCGTGACCCGGTCGCTGGCGGCGAGTCGCCGGTTCGTCGCCTCCTGCGACAGCGCCGCGGTGATGGTGAACGCCTCGACCCGCTTCACCGACGGCGAGCGGTTCGGGATGGGCGCCGAGATCGGCATCTCCACGCAGAAGCTGCACGCCCGCGGGCCGATGGGCCTGCCCGAGCTGACCTCGACGACCTGGGTGGGCATCGGGGACGGCCACCTGGTGTGACCGGGCGGCGAGTGGGCGTTGCGGGTGGCCTTCCGGGAGGCCGGAACGGCCGTCTCGGGAGCACTCCGGAGCACTCCGGAAGCCCGTCATCCCTCGTCAATCCGTCATGTGCTGCCAACCACTGGCACTATGGACCGTGGTGGTGCTAGGCGCTGGACCGGAAGGTGGCCATGTCGTTGCAGGGATACGCGTTCGCAGACGTCGCTGATGTCCGGGAGCGGCTCCGGGAGACGGGCTACCTCGCCGACGAGGCGATCGCCACCACGGTCTTCCTCGCCGACCGGCTGGGCAAGCCGCTGCTCGTCGAGGGGCCGGCCGGTGTCGGCAAGACCGAGCTCGCCAAGTCGCTGGCCGCGGCGGTCGGCGCCGAGCTGATCAGGCTCCAGTGCTACGAGGGCCTGGACGAGGCCCGCGCGCTCTACGAGTGGAACTACAAGAAGCAGCTGCTGCGCATCCAGGCGGCCTCCGGCGCCACGGCCGAGGCCGCCGGGGACGCCGCCGCTGGCACCGCCAGCTGGCAGCAGACCCACGACGACATCTTCAGCGAGGAGTTCCTCCTCTCCCGTCCGCTGCTCACCGCGATCCGGCGGGACGACCCGACCGTCCTGCTCATCGACGAGACGGACAAGGCCGACGTCGAGGTGGAGGGCCTGCTGCTGGAGGTGCTCTCCGACTTCCAGGTCACGATCCCCGAGCTGGGCACCGTGAAGGCGACCCGCCGGCCGTTCGTCATCCTCACCTCGAACGCCACCCGCGAGCTGTCGGAGGCGCTCAAGCGCCGCTGCCTGTACCTGAACCTGGACTACCCCTCGGCAGCCCGGGAGAAGGAGATCGTCCTCGCCCGGGTGCCCGAGCTGCCGGAGAAGATGGCCGAGTCGCTGGTGCGGATCGTGCGCGCGCTGCGGGCGATGGAGCTCAAGAAGGCCCCGTCGATCGCGGAGACGATCGACTGGGGCCAGACCGTTCTCGCGCTCGGTTTCGACACCATGGACGACGCCGCCGTCACCTCCACCCTCGGCGTGGTCCTCAAGCACGCCAGCGACCAGGCCCGCGCCATCAGCCAGCTCAAGCTCGGCGCCAACTGACGCAGGACCGGGAGGTCCCGATGAACCTGCTCGACCGCACCGTCGAGTTCACCGCCGCGCTGCGCCGCGCCAACGTCCCGGTGAGCAGCGCCGAGACGGTGGACGCCGCGCGGGCGGTCGGTGCCATCGGCTGGGCCGACCGGGACGCCCTGCGGGCCGCGTTCGCCGCGACGATGTGCAAGCGCCCGCTGTACCGGAGCGCGTTCGACTCGCTGTTCGACCTGTACTTTCCGCCGCGGATCGGCGACGGTGTCGTGCTGCCCGACGAGGGCGGGCCCGCCGGGGAGCAGCAGCCGGGGGAGCAGCGGGACGGCGACCCGTCCGAGCTGACCCCGCAGGAGATCGAGGCGCTGCGCCGGGCCATGCGCGACCAGCTCCGCGACGCGCTGCTCGACGGCGACGACGAGAAGCTCCGCGACCTGGCCCGCCGTTCGGTCAGCGCCTTCGGCGCGGCGCAGAACGGGCCGGGGCAGCGCAGCTACTTCATCTACCGGGTGCTGCGGGCGATGTCCCCGGAGACACTCATCGCGGACCTGCTCGCCGCGATGCTCGGCGACGACGATCGCGGCGGCCTCGAAGAGCGGATCGCGCGGCAGACGATCGCCGACCGCATCCGGGCGTTCGAGGAGATGATCTCCTCCGAGGTCCGCCGGCGGATGGCCGAGGAACGCGGCATCGAGGCCGTCGAGCGGACCGCGGTGAAGCCGCTCGCCGACCAGGTCGACTTCCTGCGTGCCTCCCAGCGTGATCTGGTCGAGCTGCGCCGCCAGGTGTATCCGCTCGCCCGCCGGCTGGCGACCAGGCTGACGGCGCGGCGCCGGCTCGGCCGGGCCGGCCGGCTCGACTTCCGCCGCACCGTCCGGGCATCGCTGGCGACCGGTGGCGTGCCGATCGAGACCAAGCACCGGCCGCACAAGCCGCACAAGCCCGAGCTTGTCGTGCTGTGCGACGTGTCCGGATCGGTGTCCTCCTTCGCGCACTTCACCCTCATGCTCACGCACGCGCTGCGCGAGCAGTTCTCCAAGGTCCGCGCGTTCGCGTTCATCGACACGACCGACGAGGTCACCCGCTTCCTGCGCGGGCTCGAGCTGGGCGACATGATGGCCCGGATCGCCTCCGAGGCCGACCTGGTCTGGTTCGACGGCCACAGCGACTACGGCCACGCGATCGAGGTCTTCGCCGAGAAGTACCCGGACGCAGTCGGGCCGCGGACGTCGCTGCTCGTCCTGGGGGATGCCCGCAACAACTACCGGGCCACCTCGGCCGCGGTGTTCCGCCGGCTGTGCGGGCAGGCCCGGCACTCCTACTGGCTGAACCCGGAGCCGCGCAGCTACTGGGGCTCCGGCGACTCGGCCACCACCGCCTACGCGGACCTCGTCGACGAGATGGTCGAGTGCCGCAACGTCGAGCAGCTCCAGCACTTCATCGAGCGTCTGCTACCCACCTGAGGCGCCTCGGCGTGGTCGCGCCGTTGTGGGAGATTTGACGTTTCCGGCGCTTCCGGGGTGAACCGATCGCCGGGCCGCTGCGTCCAACCCTTCGACGGCGGGCGCATGGTGTGACCGCCGACGCCCGCGCGGGTGACCGTGCAGGCCGGACGGAGGGGTGCCGCCATGGCGACCGAAACGACGGCGACGACCATGCCGACAGGTCCGACCGACGCGACCGGACAGGCCGATCCGGGTGAACCGACGACCGCAGGCACCGCCGCGGGCGGGCAGCCGGGGCAGCCCGGTCCGGCCGCCCCTCCCGGTCCGTTCGGGGCGCCCGGCCGGAACGAGCGGCCCTGGTCGTCCCGCCTGCCGGCCATGCCGGACCCGCGCCGCCGCCGGCGCCTGATCCTCGGCGCGGGCGCGCTGCTCGCCGTGATCCTCGGGGTGGGCTTCATCGCTGCCGGAACGGACGGCGCCGGCACGAACTCGGCGGACACGGCGGCCGTCCCGATGCCGGCGTCCGAGCCCGGTACACCCGGCGAGATGAGCACGTCGGCGGACTCCAGCGCGTCGGCGTCGGCGTCGGCGCCGTCGTCGGCGCCCGGTGCGGCCCGGGCGGACGGCATCGCCGCGGGAGCGCCGTCGACCGTCCCGGGCGGGCCCGGTGGCACCGGCGGCACCGGCGGCGAGCCCGCCCGGCCCGCCGGCGCCCAGCCGCGGATCGTCCGCAACGGCACGGCCACGCTGTCCGTGCCGGCCGGTGCCGTGGACAAGGCGGTCCAGGATCTCTCCGCGGCGGCGCGGGGGCTTGCGGGGTACACCGAGTCCAGCGAGGTCAGCGGCACTCCGTCGACCACTGATGACGGCAGCCAGTACGCCACCGTGACCCTGCGGGTGCCGAGCGAGTCGTTCGACGAGCTGCGGTCCGGCCTGAGCCGGATCGGCACGGTGTCGGCGTCGACGATGTCCTCGCGCGACGTGACCGGGGAGTACGTCGATCTCGAGGCGCGCAAGCGCGCGCTGGAGGCCTCCCGCACCGCCTACACGACGCTGCTCTCCAATGCCACCACGGTGGGGGAGACGCTGTCGGTGCAGCAGGCCATCGACGGCGTGCAGATCCAGATCGAGCAGATCGAGGGCCAGCGGATGGTCCTCGCCGACGCCAGCGACCTCGCGACGTTGACGGTGCAGATCGCCGAGGACGGAGCGGACCCCGCACCCGGGCCGGACGATGACGACTCGGGGCTGGTCGCTGCCGCGCGGACATCCTGGAACCGTTTTGTCCGCGGTATCGAGGAGATCATCGCGCTGCTCGGCCCGCTGGCGCTGGTCGGCCTGGTCGCCGCGTGCGTCTACGGGGCCGTCCGGATCGCGCGCCGGTGGGGCTGGATCCCGACGACCCCGGCCCCGCCCGCGCCGCCGCGGGACTCGGCGGGGTCGTAAACGGGTCGGTGCGCTCTGGCACGGACGGGGTCCGGAGCGGCACGATGGACGGGCACACGCAGGCCGCCGGCGACCGGCCCCGACACGGACGTCGGTGCCGGTGCCGGCCGGGGACGGGAGCGCCGGGATGCCCGAGGCAGGCGAGGAATCCGGATCGGGGCTGACCAGCGCCCGCTGGACGCACGTCGCCCTGCCCTCCAGCGACCTCGACGCCTCGATCGCCTTCTACACGTCGATGACCCCGCTGGTCGTCGTGGCGGTCCGCGAGGACGCCGCCGGCCGCAGCGCCTGGCTCTCCAACGAGGGGCAGTGGCGGACGCCGTTCGTCCTGGTGCTGGTGGACTTCGCCCGGGAGCGCGGCGCCCGGCATCCGATCATGACGCCGTTCGCGCACCTCGGGATCGAGGTCCCGCGCCGGGCCGACGTGGACGACGCGGCGGCGCGGGCCCGGGCCGCCGGCTGCCTGCACTGGGAGCCGCAGGACCTGCCGGACCCGGTCGGCTACGTCTGCGCGCTGACGGACCCCGACGGCAACGTGATCGAGATCAGCCACGGCCAGCGGGTCTTCTCGACGGTGCGTGACCTGTGGGGGCCGCGCGGCTGACCGTCCAGCGCCGCGCCTTGACGTGGTCTCGTTCGGCGATCGCGGTGCGTGACGGGGAGCGGGGCCGGTCCGGTGGGGTGGGGGAGCGGAATCATCCGGGCTGCCTGCTCGATAACCTGCACATGAGACCCATAGGGGTCTATTCGGGGCGCTCGACGCGGGCACCCGATGATCGCCTGGTTGTGGGGGATTCGTCACCGCGCGTCGAGAGCCGCCATCGCGGGGATCCTGCGGACCCCCGAAAGGACGTGACGCCAGGTGACACCTCCGAGTCCGGCCGTTCACGACGTGCCGGCGATCGGTGGCCTCGGGATGACCGACGTCGCCCGGCAGACCGTCGCCCGGCAGGCCGGTGCCGGCGGGGCCCAGTCGGCCGCTGAGCCGCCTTGGCCGGCGTGCTCCGGTGTGGATCTCACCCGTCCCCATGCCGCCGTGGTGCTGCACTACGACGGCGCCCGCCGCGACGCGTGGGGCGCCGCCCTGGCCGCGCTCGACGTCCCGGTGCGCCGGGACGGGGCGTTCGGCGAGCTCGGGTGGGCGGTCCTGGCAGGTGACGCCGCCGACGTCGGCCGGGAGCTGGCCGCGGTGCGATCCCGTCTGGCCGCTGCCGTCGGATCGGACCGGCCGGTGCTCGCCGCCGCCGGGCGGGTGGTCGTCGGCGACGGCCGGGACACCTCCGAGACGGCATCGTCGCTCGCCGAGGCACGGGCCGTGCTCGCGCTGCTGCGCCATCGCGGCGACGGCGTGCAGCTCCTGCACTCGGACACCGGGCTGGCCGGGCTGCTGCTGGCCGTCCCGCGGGCGCGGCTGGAGTCGTTCGCCCGGGCCGAGCTCGGGCCGCTGCTGGACCGGCCCGAGCTGCTGGCCACGCTCGCCGCCTGGCTGGAGACGAATGGCAGCCGGGCCGCGGTCGCCGCGCGCATCCACATGCACCGCAACTCGGTCGGCTACCGGATGGACCGGGTCCGCGAGCTCCTGGGCCTGCACGGGGACCCACCGGAGCGGATGTGGCGGTTGCACGCCGCCGTCGTCGCCCGCGAGCTGGTGGCGGCGCTTCCGGCCGGTGACGCCTTCCCGACCGGGGACCTTCCCGACGGCCGGGCTGGCCTGGCCGGGGCGGTCGGGCTGGCCGGCTACCCGCGGGTCAGCGCGGCGTCCACGAGGGCCTGCGCCTCGGCGAGCACCGAGGCCAGGTGATCCGGGCCGGCGAAGCTCTCGGCGTAGATCTTGTAGACGTCCTCGGTGCCGGACGGGCGCGCGGCGAACCACGCGTCGGCCGTCGCCACCTTCACGCCGCCGATCGGGGCGCCGTTGCCCGGCGCGGCCGACAGTGCCGCGGTGACCGCGCCCCCGGCGAGCGTCGTCGCGCACAGGGCCTCGGGCGTCAGCGCGGAGAGGATCTTCTTCTGCGCCGGGGTGGCGGGGGCGTCCACGCGCCGGTAGGCGGGGGAGCCGAACCGCCCGGTCAGCTCGGTGTAGAGAACACCGGGGTCACGGCCGGTCGTCGCGGTCATCTCGGCGGCCAGCAGGCAGGCGATGATGCCGTCCTTGTCCGTCGTCCACACCCGGCCGTCGCGGCGCAGGAACGACGCGCCGGCGCTCTCCTCGCCGCCGAAACCGAGCGAGCCGTCGAGCAGGCCGTCGACGAACCACTTGAAGCCGACCGGCACCTCGACCAGCCCGCGTCCGAGATCGGCGGCGACCCGGTCGATCATGCCGGAGCTGACCAGCGTCTTGCCGACCGCGGCGCCCGCCGGCCAGCCCGGCCGGTGCGCGAACAGGTAGGAGATCGCCGTCGAGAGGTAGTGGTTCGGGTTGAGCAGGCCGGCGCCGGGGGTGACGATCCCGTGCCGGTCGGCGTCCGCGTCGTTCGCCAGCGCGACATCGAACGACCCGGCCAGCCGCAGCAGCGACGCCATCGCGAACGGTGACGACGGGTCCATCCGGATTCGGCCGTCCCAGTCCAGCGTCATGAAGCCGAACGTCGGGTCGACCGCGGTGTTCACCACCTCGATGTCGAGCTTGTGCCGCTCGGCGATCTCCTGCCAGTACAGGACGCTCGCTCCGCCGAGCGGATCGACGCCGATGCGGACCCCGGCCGAGCGGATGGCGTCGAGGTCGACGGCGTTCGGCAGGTCCGCCACGTAGGCGCCGACGAAGTCGTGCACGGTCGCCGCCGCCAGCGCCTGGGTGTGCGGGACCCGGGCGACCTCGGTGAGACCCGCCTCGAGCAGCGCGTTCGCCCGGTTCTGGATCGCGCTCGTGGCCGCGGTGTCGGCGGGACCGCCGTGCGACGGGTTGTACTTGAAGCCGCCGTCGGCCGGCGGGTTATGCGACGGCGTCACGACGATGCCGTCGGCGAGCCCCCCGGGCCCGCCGGCGCCCCCGTGCCCGTTGTGGGCGAGGATCGCGTGCGAGATCACCGGCGTCGGGGTGGCCTCACCGGCCGGCGCGACGCGGACGTCCACTCCGTTCGCGACCAGGACCTCGAGGGCGCTCGCCAGCGCCGGCGCGGACAGCGCGTGCGTGTCGACGCCGATGAACAGCGGACCGCTGACCCCGGCGGCCGCCCGGTGCTCGCAGATCGCCTGTGTGGTGGCCAGGATGTGGTCTTCGTTGAACGACGCCCGCAGTGCGCTGCCGCGGTGGCCGGACGTCCCGAACGCCACCCGCTGGGCCGGGTCGGCGGGGTCGGGACGCACGTCGTGGTAGGCGGCGAGCAGCGCCCGCGGGTCGATGAGCTCGTCGGGAGCGGCGGGCTGACCCGCGCGCGGGCTGTTCGGCATGGGCGGGCTCCAACTGGGCGGGCTCCATATGGGCGGGCTCGATATAGGCGGGCTCGATCGGATCGTTCGGCATCGGATCGTTCGGCTCCCCGGCCAGCCTAGTGCCGCGCGCCGCGACGTTCGCCCCGTCGCCCTGTCACTCGTTGTGGCTCTGGCCGTCGGCCCCGGGCGGGGAGGGGGAGGGGCCGTGGCCTGGCCTGGCCAGCGGGCGGGATGGCGACGTATCGTGATCGGCGTGCCAAGGTCGGCGGCCCCGCCGGACGGGGCGAGATGCTCCATCGCCCGCAGCCTCGAGGTGCTGGGCGAGCGGTGGACGCTGCTGGTCGTCCGCGAGGCGTTCCGCGGGCGCACCCGCTTCGCCGAGTTCCGCGACGCGCTGGGCATTGCGACGGACGTCCTGACCGTCCGCCTGCGCACGCTGGTCGAGGCCGGGGTGCTCGAACGCCAGGCCTACCGCGAGCCCGGGTCACGCGAGCGGTACAGCTACCACCTCACCCCGGCCGGCCACGACCTGCGCCTCGTGCTCGGGTCGCTGCAGCAGTGGGGCGACGCGCACCGGCCCTCCGGCCACGGTCCGGCCACGGTGTACCGCTCCGCGGTGGGCGGCGAGCCGGTGCGGGTGGCCTTCGTCGACAGCGCCGGGGTGGAGATCGACGTCCGCGACGTCGTCTCCACCCCCGGGCCGGGCTGGCCCCGCATCGACGCCGGCCCGGATATCGCGCCGGCACTGACGCCGATGCCGGCCCGGAGGCGGCCCAGCCGGCCGTGAGTGTGCCGGAGGGCCGTCCGCCGGTGGACGATGCGGTGGACGGGGCTGGTCAGCCCGTCAGCGTGGCCACGGGCTCGCGCGAGGAGTAGAGCTCGGCGAGCGCCGGATAGAGGTCGGTGAGCCCACCCGACAGCGCCGCCCGGATGTGAATGCTCGTGTCGTCCGCGAGGACCTCGGCGGCTCCGGCCTCGACGCCGTCCAGCGCGAGCGCCGCGATGGTGGCCGGGTCCGACTTCGGCGCCTGGATGGCGCGGGTCATGTCGGTGTCCATGTAGCCGACGTGCAGCGCCGTCACGGCGACGCCCTGGTCGGCCAGCTCCAGCCGCTGGGAGTTCGTCAGCGACCAGGCGGCGCTCTTCGCCGCGCAGTAGCCTCCGCTCGTCGGCGCCGCCAACCACGACAGGGCCGACAGGACGTTGAGCACCGCCCCACCGGACGCGCCCGCGCGCCCCGTGGCTCCCGCACCGCCGGCGCCGTTCCCGTTCGCGTTGCCCTCACCCGCCGCGCCGGCGCCGGCGCGGTGCCGCGCGAGCTGCGGGGCGAAAGCGCGGACCGTGCGCAGCGGCCCGAAGAAGTGGGTCTCCAGCTCCAGGCGGATGTCGTCGACGTCCCCGGTGAGCACCGACGCGCCGGTCGAGCTGCCGGCGTTGTTGATCAGGATGTCGACGTCGCCGGTCGCCTCGGCCGCCGCGGCCACCTGGGCCGGGTCGTTGACATCCAGCCGGATCGGTACGGCGCCCGGGGTCTGGACCGACTGCGGGTCGCGCGCGGCCGCGTAGACCTTCGCGGCACCCCGGGCCAGCAGCTCCTCGACAAACGCCCGCCCCAGCCCCCGGTTCGCCCCGGTCACCAGGACGACTGATCCCTTGATCCTCGCCATCGCCCGCGCTCCGTCCCTCGTCGCCCGCCATACCCCGGCCGGGCCATGCCCCGCCTGGGCCGGGACGTCGCCGATGTCCGGCCGTCCCTGCGGATCACCGTAGGGTTCTGAGTTGGAAACTGCAACTCAGCTGGGGAGTGACGCAGGACATCCCGCCGTGAGCGCTCTGGACGAGGCGCCACGACTTTGCGCGGAGTTAGTGTCCCCACGTGCGACTGGGCGTGATGGGCGGGACGTTCGATCCCGTCCACAACGGGCACCTGGTCGCGGCCAGCGAGGTCGCGGCGCTCTTCGACCTGGACGAGGTCGTCTTCGTGCCGAGCGGGCGGCCGTGGCAGAAGGTCGACCGCGAGGTCTCCGCCGCCGAGGACCGCTACCTGATGACCTTCCTGGCAACGGCCGAGAACCCGCGGTTCACCGTCAGCCGCATCGACATCGAGCGCAGCGGCCCGACGTACACCATCGACACGCTGCGGCACCTGCGCGGGCAGCGGCCGGGTGACGAGCTGTTCTTCATCACCGGCGCCGACGCCCTCGCCCAGATCTTCACCTGGCGGGACCACACCGAGCTCTTCGGGCTGGCGCACTTCATCGGAGTGACCCGGCCGGGCTACCACCTACGTCGCCACGCCAGCCTGCCCGACGAGTCGGTCAGCCTCCTCGAGGTACCGGCGCTCGCGATCTCCTCCTCGGACATCCGCCAGCGGGTCGCCCGGGCCGCTCCCATCTGGTACCTGACCCCGGACGGCGTCGTCCGCTACATCGCCAAACGCGGGCTGTACGACCCGCGGTCGGCCGTCGGCCCGCCCCCCGTCGACCCCGGGTGACCCGAGCCCGGGGACTCGGCGCCGGGGAACATTCGACCCGATCGCGGGACGGATGTTCGCCGGCACTCCCGTGGGTGTGTCACGCTTGATACGGCCGTCCGACAGCGGGCGGCCGGCGCTCCCGCCGGGGTGCTCCGATCGGGCGGTGTCAACGCCTGCTCGGGCGTCCCGCCGGAACGCGCACCTACCTGCCTTGGAGACCGACCAGCGTGACCGCTTCACCGCGAGCCACCGAGCTCGCCCTCGCCGCCGCCCAGGCCGCCGCCGACAAGATCGCCCAGGACATTCTGATCCTCGACGTGAGCGAGCGGCTGACGATCACCGACTGCTTCGTCATCGCGTCGGCCGAGAACGAGCGGCAGGTCAAGGCCGCCGTCGACGAGATCGAGGAGAAGCTGCGGGCCATGGGGGCCAAGCCGTTGCGCCGCGAGGGCGAGCGCGAGGGCCGGTGGGTCCTGCTCGACTTCGCCGACATCGTCGTGCACGTGCTGCGCGCCGAGGAACGGGTCTACTACAGCCTCGAACGGCTGTGGAAGGACTGCCCGGTCATCCCGTTCGTGGACGCCACCGTCGGCGCCGGGGTGGCCGCCGCGGCCACGGGTGGCGTGGCGGGCGGGGGCGGCGGTACGGCAGAACCGCGGTGAGGCTGCTGCTCTGGCGGCACGGGCGGACGTCCTGGAACGACGCGGGGCGGTTCCAGGGCCACGCCGATCCTTCCCTGGACTTGACCGGTCAGCGGCAGGCCGAGCTGGTGGGCCCGTTCATCAGGGCTCTCAACCCTGAGCTCGTGGTCTCCTCGGACCTGCGCCGCTGCCGGGAGACCGCGGCGCGGATCGGCCTGCCCGTCCGCGCCGACGCGCGGCTGCGCGAGATCGACCTGGGGGCGTGGTCCGGGCTCACCGGTGCCGAGGCCGCCGCCCGCTTCCCCGCGGAGGACGCCGCCTGGCGCCGCGGCGAGGACGTCCGCCGCGGCGGCGGCGAGACGTACGAGGAGGTCGGCGCACGGGCCGGCGCCGTCTTCGACGACATCGTCGCCGAGGGTCTGCCGGTCACCGCCGGCGGCCTCGTCGTCTTCGTGTTGCACGGGGGGACGGCCCGGTCGCTCCTCGGGCGTGTCCTCGGCGTGCCCGTCCAGAACTGGTGGGTGTTCGGCCCGCTGGGCAACTGCCGCTGGTCGATGCTGCGGCGCGAGCCGGGCGGGTTTCGGCTGGTGGAGCACAACACCGGACCCCTCGCCACAGTCGCCGCGGCGCCTGATAAGGTCGTCAGCGTCGGACCGGGGAGCACAGCTTCCCACCCACCAGCCGAGGCGATCCTGCCGACGCAGGAGGCCCCGACGGCAAGCGACACGGAACCTGTACACTCGCAGACGCAACCGACAAGCGGTTGAGACAGCAAGTACCGGTTGCGGTCGAGTAGGATATAAATAGTACGTCGTAATATGGGGCTGTGGCGCAGTCTGGTAGCGCATCACACTGGCAGTGTGAGGGTCAGGGGTTCGAATCCCCTCAGCTCCACAATAGTAAGTATGTTCGAACCCCTGTCGGAAGTCTGACGGGGGTTCGCTTCTTTTTCGGGCAGTCTGCCATAGCGGGTCGCTGACAGCGTCGAGGACGCGGACCATCGCCGCCAGCGCTGATCCGCGCGTCAGGCAGGCGAGTCAGTCGCAGAGCCGCTTCCATGCGGTGGCGTCGGGCCGCAGTGCGAAGGCCACGCGATGCCCGGCGTCGTCCGTGAAGACGACTTCTGTGCCGCTGGTCGGTGTCAGCGTTCCCGGCTGGACCGGGTTGCCCCAGCGGCGCGGTTCGCCTCCGGCGGCGGGCTCCGAGGATGAGGACCCGCAGCCGCTGAGTAGTGCGGTCAGGCAGGCAAAGGCGACCGCGCTTGTCGGGACGAGGGTATACATCGTTCTCCGTCGGCGTCGAAAGTAGAGTGTCAGCAGGTCGAGATGCCGTCCCTGTCCGCCGTCACGTCCAATCTGAAGTGACGGATCCCTGGTCCTGGCGGGTCGTTCCCATCCTCACCGGAGTCGTCCGGAAACCATATGGTCAGAAAAACGGTGCTGCCTTCGGTGGACTTGGAGTAGCATCGGCTTGATCCAAGGTACATAGGTTCGCCGGGATCGACCGGGCGATTGTCGACGTGCTCCAGCTTCCAGCCGGCCGCGGGCACGGTGCGATGGTAGAACTCCATCACTCCATCGGTCGTACCCGCCGGCCGGTATGTGCGCCCCGCATATGTTGCGCCGGAGCTTTCGCTGCAGCCAGATCCCTGTTCTTGGACCGTTGCGCCAGCAGGATGCAGGTCGAGTACGGCGAGGTTGTTCAACCTTGCGGCAAGTTCGTTGTCCCGGTCCGTGCATCCCGCCTCCGGCCATGAGACGGGCAACGCTGAGCAGCCAGCAGTTGAGAGGGCTCCTATCAGCATCCAAAAAATGATCTTGTTTGGCGCGATCGAAGGGACTCCTCGTGTCACCACGAACATAATCTTAGTTTGAGGAAAAACCGTCGCAGATGCGGGGGAACCAGGGAAGCCGTGACCGGGCCTACCGCCCAGCCGCCAGCCGGAGGACCGTACGCGGTCGCCCCACAGGAGGGAGAAGAACGCGCCGGCCGCGCGGAGCTCGCTCGGGCCGCCGCGCTCGACGACCCGTCCGCCGTCGAGGACGACGACCTGGTCGGCCGCGTCGATTAGGGCGGCGGTGTGCGCCACGACGATGACGGTCGAGGTGCGCTTCAGCTCGGTGACCGAACGGCGGATCAGGTACTCGTCTGCCGGGTCGAGCGTGGCCGTCGCCTCGTCGAGCAGGACGATCGGGGCCTGCTTGAGCGGCACCCGGGCATCGACACCCGCTGGCGCTCGCCACTGGACAGGCGTGCACCCGCCTCCCCGACACGGGTGCAGGCTAGCGGCCCGGGCGCGGACGTCGCGTGGCCCGGGTGTGTCGCCCGGCGGCGGGCTCGGGCCGGCGCCGGGGCGGCCCTCCCGGAAGAATGCAACCCGCGAATGGTGGACACCTTACGGACACCTGCTCAATGGTGGGGCGGGTGAAGGTCGGTGCCATATAGTGACCACAGGATGAACAGCTATTCTGTCAACACCGTTTCGGCCGACACCGTTTCGGCCGACACCGCTTCGGTCAACACCGTTTCGGCCCGCGGCAGCAGGAGTTCTGGTTGCCGGGCAGCCCTGGACGAGGCACACGGCGTTCTCGGCTTCGACTCGCCGAAATGCAGCTGTGTCGAGGAGTCGGAGCATTCGGCGCGCGTAGCGCTTGCCATCCGCGACCTCGATGGCCAGGGCGTCCTGCGGCTCGCGCTGCGTGCCATTGCCGATCGGGTACACCCCAGAAGGGCAACCCGTGCCTGAGACGCCGTCCATCATCGCCCTTTCCGGTGCCGTGGGTGCCGGTATCTGCGGCATTACCCCCGGAATCCCCGGAACGGGGCCGGCCTGATGCCCGAGCACACCCTTTCGGTCACCCTCACCGCCCCCACGAGCGACAGTCTCGACGCGCTTGTCACCGCGGCCGACGTCGCGCTGATCGCCGCGGGCTGGGCCGTCGGGGGAAGCGCCGTGAAGGTCGCGTGCGAGTGCACCTGGCCCCGTGACACCAATCTGGCCGAGCCCGGCCGCCTGGGCCTGTTCGGCACCGTGGTCTACGTCGTCGCAGCCCTCATCGTGGCCCTGGGCATCCTGCGCGGCTCGGGGGTGCTGTGACAGCAGCCGTTCCCTCGCCCAGACTGGTCCCGTGACGCCGGTTTCCCACCACCGGTTTCACGGCTCCGGCCCCGAAAGCTCGGTACCGCTCCCGGTCATCGGACCGGCGACCAGGCAGAACATCGTTTTGTGTGGCAATTCCGGACGCACCTGACGGCGTGGTGCCATGATGACCCGAATAGCTGCCGGACCGCCGTCGACTTCCTCGTCGTTCGGTCGGTGCGGGGTACGCGCGCGCGACGAGGCGTGCCTCATCACGGCGGACTCGCGTCAATGCGGCAGTCGGTTTGGTTGATTGCCAGCAAGGGGGTCAGTCATGGCACGTTGGGCGCGCGCCCGCCGTGGAGTCGTGTGTACGGCCGTCGTCGGTGTCCTCGCCGCGGCGTTACCGGTCGCGGCCGGGCTCCCGGCCGCGCGGGCGGCCGGTGAGAACACATCCACCAATGTCGTCATCATCTGGGACCGCAATGCGCAGACCGCGATCTGGGACGTCGCCGGCCAGCAGCCGCAGGTCCAGGCGCGCAGCTTCGCGATGGTGCACGGGGCCGTTTACGACGCGGTGAACGCCATCGCCGGGCGGCCTTACCAGCCTTATCTGCTCGCCCCGCGGGCCAGCGGGCGCGAGTCGACGGACGCCGCCGTCGCGACCGCCGCCTTCCAGGTACTCAGCTCCCTGTTCCCGGCCCAGCGGCCGCGGCTGCAGACGCAGTACGACGAGTGGATGGCGAACCTTCCCGACGACGCGGCGAAGCGGAGCGGGACCGCCGTGGGTGGCCAGACCGCCGCAGCGATGATCAGTGCTCGGCAGAACGACGGGGCCTTCGGTAATCCGACCTGGCCGGTGGGCACCCAGCCCGGCCAGTGGCGGCCGACTCCGCCGACCTTCGCCTCCGACACGGCCTGGGTGGCGAACCTCAGGCCGTTCCTGATCCCGAGCGCGTCGATGTTCCGCTCGGCCGGGCCGCCGGCGCTGACCTCCGAGCGCTACGCCCGGGACCTCAACGAGGTCAAAACGATCGGCGCCGTCAACAGCACGACCAGGACGCTCGACCAGACCCAGGCGGCGATCTGGTGGCACGACCGGCACCTGGGTGAATGGGAGATCAAGCGCCAGCTCGCCACGGGCCGCCGTCTGAGCACCCTGCAGACGGCCCGCATGTTCGCGATGGTCGACCTCACCGAGGCCGACGCGACGACCGCCTGCTTCAACGAGAAGGCGGCCTGGACGTCCTGGCGGCCAGTCACCGCGATCCAGCTGGCCGACACCGACGGCAACCCGGCAACCACCGCCGACCCGACCTGGGCACCGCTGCTCGTCACCCCGCCACACCCCGACTTCACGTCCGGGCACACCTGCTTCACGACGGCGAGCATGTCGACGCTGGCGTTCTTCTTCGGCCGGGACGACATCCCGTTCAGTGCGTACAGTGCCGATTCGGGTACCACACGCTATTTCCGTGGTTTCTCCCATGCCATCGCCGAGGTGATCGAGGCTCGCGTCTGGGGTGGCATCCACACTCGGTCGGCCGACACCGAGGGCGCGAAGATCGGCGCCAAGGTGACCGCCTACGCGACCAGGAACTATTTCCGCCCGCGGCGTTGACCGGCCCGCACGGCGCGGCAAGCGGTACCCGGCGCCGGGTTGCCCGGCGGTTGCGACGGTGCCCTTTGTAGCCCCTGATCAGGCAATATGTGGTCGCGGTCGCAACCTGAACACGATCGGCCGGACCGCTTTACCACCGCATGTCGATCCGGAAATCCGCGGGGGGCGCCATGGCGCCCCCCGCTCCTGAACACCGCCATTTCTCGGCATTCCTCAACGCGGCCACATTGGTGGCCGCGTGGTGGCGACACAGGGCGGAGGAGTCGCGCGGGCCGGCCCTTCGGTGACGCTCCGGTCACATTGCGATGGCCGCGACAAGGGTGGGCGCCACCCGGCGTACCGTCGATGCTCCGTGGGGTTTCTTGTGCCTGCGGAGTCGTCGGTGTTGGATGGCGAGGTATTGACTGGTGATAACTTCGCGGTCAGGTTCAACGGACATGTTCCGCTCAACTGGAGACCTGCTCGTGTGGTGGCCCGTTACGCTCCTCCGCGACAGCTTCGGTCTGCTCCGCCGGCAGGTGGGGGGTGGTCGGGTGGCGGTGTCGGTCGGAGGCTCCGCGGCGGCCCGTCCTGCTGGCAGCAAGTGGACATCGTGACGACGGGCGGCCATCGGCCGCGGGTCGTGGCTGCCGCGCGGTGGGCGCGGCCGTCGTGACGGATGGCGCCGGGTGGCGTTTCACACCGCACGCACCAACGGCTTCCCGCGCCTCGAAAACAACGATCAGCATGGGTATTGTGCCGCGAAAGGCGTGCGGTCCGCGGCGGCCTGAGGTGTTGCTGCCGTCGCCGGCCGGATGTCAGCCTGAACGTGGCTTGGGGGGAGTCGTGTCAGCATGGGTTCGGGATCGTTCGGGGGCCGTCCACGGCCACGTTTTGCCTTGTCTCGCCGGTCGCGCGTAGCGGCGGTATTCGCCGGTCTCCTGGTGGTGGCCGGCTTACTGGCGACCGGTATCGCAGGTCCCGCGGCCGCCGCGGCGGGGCGGCCGCCGGCCGGCGCCGGTTCGGCCGCGTCCGTCGGTCCGGCTGCCATGCGTGCCGTGATCCTCGTAGACGAGTCCGGCAGCCTGGACGACGATGCGGTGCGGCGTGAGAAAGAAGCCGCCCAGCTGCTCGCGTTCAGTTCGCTGACCCCCGATTCGGAAATTGCGGTGGTGGGTTTCGGCAGCTCGAACGGCGAAGCCGGGCAGCATGCGGTCGAGGTTTACTGCCCGCTGACGAAGGCGGAGCCTGCGAAACAGCAGTTCTTCGTCGACTGCATCGACCGCCTGCACCGCCGTGTGCCGTCCGAGGGCGCCGACACCGACCACGCCGCGGCCATGACCCAGGCGCTGAGCATCCTCGGGCGGGCGCAGGAGGGCCGGCCCTCCTTCATCTTCCTGCTCACCGACGGCCGGCTCGACGTGGCGAACAGTCCGCAGTACGGCCAGCCGGGGGCACGCAACACCGAGGCGCAGCGCCGGGTCGACAGCCAGGTTGCGGCCGCCCGGAGCAACGGCGTCCAGATCTGGCCGCTCGGCTTCGGTGACGCCGACCAGGCCGCGCTTGACCGGTTCGCCGCCGGCGGTGCCCAGCAGACCTGCAACAACCTGCCAGACAACCAGCCGAAGGCGCGGGTGGTGACCTCGCCGGACGTCGTGGCGCGCTCGCTGTTCGAGGCGATCGGCAGCGCCAGCTGCGCCCAGACCACCGAGTTCGACACCGGCAAGCTCTCGCCAGGGTCGCCGGTCGAGCTGACCGTCTCCATCCCGGAGATCAGCACCGACGGGGTCATCGCCGTCATCAAGGGCGACCCGCGGGTGGAGGTCAGCTACGTCGACCCCAACGGGAAGGAGGTCGGCGACACCAGGGAGTTCGACGGCTCGATCTTCACCCGGAGCACCGCCAACGGCACGGTCGAGTCGCTGCGGGTGCAGAACCCCAGGCCGGGCACCTGGAAGATCCGGCTCACGGCCCCGGCCGACGTGCCGCCCGGCCAGATCGTCGGCGCCGCCGCGATGTGGCAGGGCGTGCTCCAAGCGGTGGTCGGCCTCAACCCGCCGGTGCCGCAGCCCGGGCAGCAGGCCGTCGTCAGCGTCCAGTTGCAGACCCGCGACGGCGCGATCGACGACCCCGGCACCCTGGACGGCATCCAGTTCGGCGTGCGGATGTCCGGCGACAGCATCGAACAGCAGACCGTGCGGCTGACCAACGACGGCCGCGAGGGCGACGCCGTGGCTGGCGACGCCGAGTACAGCGGGCACATCACCGTCCCGCCGGACGCCAAGGGCGCGCTGACCTTCGTCGGCACGATCGACGGGCCGGGTGTCGTCGGCGCGTCCACCGTCTACACGACGGTGGTGGCGGCCCAGGCCAGCCCGATCACCGCGTCGCTGCAGCTCGGCCGCGGCCACGTGGCGCCCGGCGGCAGCCTGACCGGCTCGGTCGTGGTGGACAACACCGACGGGCAGGCCCGCACCCTCTCGCTCCAGCTGCGCAACCTCAGCAACGGGGCGCGCGCGACGATCGACCCGGCGACGATCGCCAGCCAGCAGCGCGGCCGCGGCGAGCACCGGCTCACCGTCACCTTCGGCGAGGACACCGCGCTGGGCGCCACCAGCGGGACGGTGATCCTGGTCGACGCCGCCAACCCGTCCACCGTGCTCGCGTGGTCCCGCCTCAACGCGGACGTCGGCCGTCCCGCGTCGTTGCTGGAGCGGTTCTGGTGGCTGTGGGTGCTGGCCCTGGCGGTGGTGCTCGCGCTGCTGCTGCTCGCCGCCTGGCTGCGCCAGACCGACCGCAGGGTCCGCGACGTCAGTGACGTCACCGTGTACCTGAGCCGCGGCGGTCAGCCGATGGGGCACCTGCAGGCCCGGTCGGACACCGGCAGCCGATTCCCCTTCGTGGTGCTCGACGCGACCGGCGTCGCCCCGCATCTCGACCATTCGTACGGAGGCGGCGGTGGGTACGCCGTGACCCGCAACCGGCACCGGGTCCTGCAGCTGAGGACCCCGGACGGGACGACGCGCGACATCTCGGCGGGGATGCCGGTGGAGATCGAGGCCGGCCTCGCGCTGACCATGACCGCCGCCGTGCGGGACAACCAGCCCTTCTCGACCGTCCCGGGCAGCGACGACCTGTACGAGCGGGCCGGTGATCACCGCGGGAGCGCTGACTCGTGGGCCGGCCACGGCGCGGGCCGCGCCTCCGCGCCCGCCGGCTCATATGACCCGGTGTCGGGGGCCGACCAGTCCGAGGTGACGACCTGGATCCCCGGCGGCCCGTCGCAGCGCCCCGCACCGAGCGGCTTCAACCCGCCCGCGAGCCCGGAGCCGCCGCCCGGCGGCGGCCGCTCGCCCCGTAACGACGACCTGTTCGACTGATCCGGATAGCGAGCCATGAACATTTACCAGCCCATGCTGTTCGTCGGACTGGGCGGAACAGGCTGCCTGGTCGGCGCCGAGCTCGAGCGCCGGCTGCGGCACGAGCTGTGCGGCCCGGACGGCCGGGCGCTGAACCTGCGGGTGCCCGGCAAGAACTATCTGCCCTACCAGCTGCCGTCCTGCGTGCAGTTCGTCTACGCCGACCTCAACGAGTCCGAGCTCACCAGGCTGCGCACCCGGGTCGTCCCCTCGGAGGAGCACGCGAACGCGGCGGCGCCCACCCAGCACGTCACGCACGGCCTCATCCCGACCGTCGACACCTACCCGGACGTCGCCCGCAGCCTGCGGGTGAACGCGCGGGAGCTGGTCCGGGGCTGGCTGCCGCCGGCCGAGGGCGAGCCCCGGGTGGCGCCGCTGATGCGGGGGGCGGGCCAGCTGCCCACCGTCGGGCGGGCGGCACTGTTCGAGACGTTCCGGTCCGGGGTGGCGCCGGCCCGCCGTCCACTGTCCGACGCAGTCGGCAAGATCGCGACCTCCGGCCAGGAGCTGGCGGCGCTCGGCGGCCGGCTCGGGCAGACCTGTGACGTCTTCGTCGCCTTCTCCGTCGCCGGCGGCACCGGCGCCGGCATCTTCTACGACTACCTGCACCTGATCGGCGACGCGTTGCAGCGCTCGAAGGTCCGGGCGCAGATCTACCCGCTGGTGCTGATGCCCTCGGCGTTCGACGAGGGGGTCGGCGGCGGCCGGCGGGCCCGGCTGAACGCCGGCCGCGCGCTGCTCGACCTGTTCCGCCTCATCGACGACCAGAACGGCCACGACGCGGGGACGGAGCTGACCGCGCGCGGCACCTCCGGCACGCTCGGCGTCCAGTACCCGGACGGCGAGGGCCAGATCAACCTGTTGCCCTCGACCATCCAGACCGGATTCCTGTTCAACCGGGCCGACGGCGTGGAACGCGACGACCTGCACCGCTCGGTCGTGTCGCTGATCCTCTCCCTGGTCGGCACCGGGCAGGAACACGACGACGGCGACGCCATTGCCGACCGGATCTACCAGTCGTTCGCCGACGACTTCATCAACCGCGGCGTCGAGCGGGAGGTGCCGGCGTCCTCCGGCATCGGCCGGCGGGGCGTGTCGACGAGCCTGGTCGCGTCCATGACGATCCCGGTCGAGGAGCTGGCCGACCTGGTCGCCTCCCGGCTGCTGGCCCGCGGGGCGTACGACCTCGCCGCGCCCGCCCCGGGCACGGCCGCCGACGACGCCGGCATGATCAGGCGGTTCGCCTCCGCCGCGAACATCGGCCCGATGGTCACCCGGCAGCCCTTCCAGTTCACCGAGCCGGCACCGGCCCGCGGCGCGGCGGAGATCCTCTCCGCGCTGCGGGCCCGGCTGCAGGCCATGGAGGGCAACCTGGCGGGCCTGGGCACGATGGTCCGCCAGCAGGTGCCGGCGATCGCCGGCGCCTTCGACCCGGCGGCCGGCCTCGACGACCTGCTCGGCGAGGTCGACCTGCTGCACGCCCGCCGGATCGTCGAGGGCCGCGCGGGGGAGAGTGACCCGGTGAGCCGGGGCGGGGTGGTCGGCTTCCTGGCCAACCGCCGCACCGAGCCGCCCGCGCCCGCCGGGATCTCGGTGAACCCACCGGCGCCGCTGGCGATCCGCGACCGGCGCCTCGGCGCCAAGGTGCGCTGGGGCGACCGGGAGGTGGTGGAGACCATCCACCGCCAGGACACCTGGTACAGCTGGCGTACCCGGTGCGTCTGGAACGCCGCCTGGGACGAGCAGCAGGTGCGCTGGGAGAAGGCCCTGCGGCGGTTCCGCGCGCAGCTGAGGCTCGCCGCCGAGGCCTTCGACGAACACAGCCGCTCCGAGCCCGGCGAGTTCGCCCGGCGCACGGCGGACCTGTTCCGGCCGCGGGTCGGGGTGACCTACCTGCTGCCCCCGCACGGCGACATGGACGACTTCTACCAGAGGGCCCTGCAACGGCTCACGTCCGCGCTGGGCCTGCGGGGAGCCGCCTCCGAGGGCGACGTGATGCACCGCCTGCTCGGCCCGGACGGCTGGCGCCGGGTGTGGGAGGCGACCGTCACCAGGGGCGGGGAGGCCGCCGTCGCCGTCGCCCGGGAGCGGCTGCAGGAGGCGGTGAAGCGGCTGTTCCAGGAGTCCGACGGGCTCGACGGCGAGCCGCTGCTGCCGACGATGGCGAGCCTGCTCGCCGCGACGGTGCGCCGGGACGGCCCCGCCGCGGTCGGGGAGGACGACATCCGCCAGTTCCAGACGAAGATCCACGGTCTGGTGCCGGCCAGCTTCTCGCCCCAGGGCTCCGGCAATCTGAAGATCCTCGTCTCCTACCCGGCCGGGGCCCGGGACACCCAGATCGAGGGCTACCTCGCCCGCGCGATCCGGCTGCCGAACGAGAGCGGCATCTCGATGGAGTTCCGCCCGATCAACGCGGACTCGGTCGCGGTCGTCCTGCTGCGCACCTCGATGAGCATCACCGAGGTGCCCGAGCTGCGGGAGATCCTGCACCACTGGGCCGACGCGCTGCGCAACGAGCAGTCGCAGGACTTCCTCAAGTGGCGCCAGCGGCTCGGCTTCGACTACGGCTGGCTGGCCACCACCGAGGAGGACCGGGTCCGCATCCTGCACCGGCTGCTCTGCGCGATGTGGAACGGGCAGGTCCAGGCGCTGGCCGGCGGGACGGAGTCCCCGTACTCGATCCGGGTCTCGCTCGGTGACCCCAACGCCGACACCGACAGCGACGGCGTGAGCATGACCCTGGCGCTCTCCCCGTTCGAGCCGGCCTCGTCGTGGGGCAGCATGCTCCGCGCCTACGAGGACTGGTCGCTCGCGGACGACGAGCGGGTGCGCCGGGACTTCTCCGAACAGCTGATGCGGGTGGTGCCGATCGGGGTGACCGGCCGGGCCGCCAACCCGCACCCGGTGTTCCGGGCGTTCGTCGACAACGCGGACAAGCAGGCCGACCTGCTCGCCGAGATGCTCATGAAGCTGCCGCCGGGCAGCCGGGGCTGGGCCGAGCAGCAACACGCCTTCTGGGCGCACACCGTGCCGGCCGCGCTGGACATGGGGTTCTCCAACGTCTCCACCCCGGTGCGGGCGAACCTGCGCCAGCTCTACGAGATGGTCGGCACACGCGGGAAGGACCTCGGCAGGTGAGCACGGACACCACCGGCCGGACCTCCGCCACCGCCACCGCCGAGGCGAAGGTCATCGACATCGACCTCCGGGAACGGTACGAGGACCTGCTCTCCTTCGGGTCCTTCACCGAGGTGCAGCGGGCGTTCGCCACCTCGCTCGGCTTCATGGAGAGCGACCTGACCCGGGTCCTGGTCATCGACGACACCCGCGACCTGGAGGCGCACGCGGACGCGCTCGGCCTGATCGTCAAGGCGCCCGGGGTGCAGCAGGTGATCTGCCTCGCCGTCGGGCCGCCGCTGGACGACGTGGGCCGCGGGCTGGGCCGCCTGGTGGCCGACAGCGCCGTCGACCCGAACCGGGTCGCCCTGCACAAGCCGTTCGAGCTGGCGTCGCACGTGATGCTCTGGGTCGGCGACGCGCGCGGCATCGGTTGGGGTATGGGCCAGCACCGGGCCCAGGCGATCGCCACGGGTAGCTCCCCGGCCCAGGGGCCGGTGCTGGACGCGCTGTTCGACGCGCTGCTCACGCCGAAGGTCTTCGACCGGGTCTACGAGGTCGTCCGGTCAATGCCGGAGGGGGTGGCCTCGCCGGGCCTGCGGGCGATGATCGGGCAGGTCGACGACGACGTGCTCGCCGACGCCCGGGTCCGCGCGATCGACCGGATCCTCGCCCCGCGCCGGCACGGCGACGAGGAGCAGCCCGACGGCGGCCTGGTCACCGACCCGTTCCGGCTGCTGCTGCGCTACCCGCGGGCCAAGGAGGCGGGCAACCCGATCCTGGCCCGTGACGGCGGGATGGACCACGTCGCGCGGGGCTTCCGGGGCCAGCTCAAGGAGGCCGTGAACGCGCATGCCGTCATCACCGGCCCCGGGCCGGTGCTGCAGAACCTGCGGGCGGGCGGCAGGGCCGCCCTCAGCCCCGCAGGGCTGCTGACGGCCCGTGTCATGCAGGTGGGCCACGACCTCGGCAGGCTGCGCGACGATCTGTCGCGGATGTTCACCGAGTACGACAGTGTTCATCCGCTGGGCACGACCGACCTGCTCGAGCTGGGCCGGCGGGGCTTCGCCCTCGCCCCGCCCGAGGGCACCCAGCGGGTGGACCTGCTCGCCTCGCTGCGCCACCTCGTCACGGGTGCGCTCGACAGCCGCCGTCCGGTCACCGAGATCACCGGCTGGCTGAGCTGGATGCACGGGATGCTCGTCCCGGTCGGCAGCGCCGCCCGCCTGGACGACCTGGGCCGGGCGTGCGACACCGATCGGCTCCAGTACCTGCGGGATATGCCGCGCCGGCTGGACGTCAACCTGCTGTCGGTACTGGCCATCCTGCCGGTGCTGGTCTGCGGGCTGCTCGCCGCCGCCGCGCCCGACTCGGCCCGCTCCAGTGCCCTCGCCGGGGCCGGCGCGGCCCTGTTCGTCGCCGTGCGCGGCTGGCCGCTCGTGGTGGCCCGCCGGATGACACCGCTGGCCAACCACAGGATGTCCGACTGGATCTTCCTGGCGGTGCTCGCGCTGTTCATCGGATCCGGGGCGACCGCCCTGCTGGCCGTGGGCGCGCAGGAGCCGGCCACCCTGGCGCAGGCCGCCGCCGCCCTGGGCCTGCTGGCCGTCGCCGGCCTGGTGGGCTGGTGGTTCCTGCTCGGTAAGGAGGCCACCCAGAGCGACCGGAGCCCGGTCGACCTGGCCGCTCTGGTCATCATCGCCCTCGGCGCCGGCTGTGTCGGGCAGGTGCTGGGCACCGCCGACAGCCTCGACCCGGTACTGAGCCTGCCGGTGCGGATCGTGGCCGGCGCGCTGGCGTTTGTGGGCCTGATGTGGTGGCCGTACCTGGTGTGGTCCCGGGCCGTGCGCCGGTGGCATCCCGGCGAGTACGTCACCCTCGCGCGGGCGATGTCCGAGGGGACCATCGCGCTCATGGAGGACGTCGCCCGGTACGACTGGTCGTTGACCGGCCCCCGGCGGGCCGGCGCCGACCTGGTCCGGGCGATGTCGCTGGCCTTCGAGGACGTCACCTCGGCGCTGACCGGTTACTCGGACCGGTTGCGCGGCTTCCCGGCGCGCCCGCCCCGCAGCCGCGAGGCCGGGGTCGACACCGACGTCTCGCTGCGCCTGCGTTCCATGGGCGCCGCGATCAGCGACGTGGTCGAGGCCGACGTCGTCGACCTGATCGCGAGCGTGATCGACCGGTGCTGGCCCGACATCGAGCGGGAGGCGCTCGACGCGCTGGGCGAGCGGGTCGTCTCCGAGACCCGGCACGGCCTCGACCGCTACAACCGGCACCTCGAACGGATGGGCGTCCACGCGACCCCGCCGTTCCGCGCGGACGACACGGACCGGCGCGAGCTCGTCGACGCCGCCTGGCAGCAGTCGGACCGGCTCGGCGTGCTGCTGCGCGCCGACGTCGCCGACAGCGGGCTGATGCAGCTGTGCGCGCCCGAGCACCTGCAGCTGCTCGACGTCGACGCCCGCTCGGCGGCCGTCGTGCGGTTCGCGCCGCGGGCCGCGCAGCCCTCGCTGGTGGCGCGCGGGCCCGGTACCGGCGCCGGCGGCGGGTGGGGGTTCGACCCGTTGCCCTCAGCGGTGCTCGGCGAGCTGGAATGGCCGGAGTGGGGCCAGGTCGCCGGAGTGCTGCGGCTGGTGCGGATGCGCCCCGGCACGGTGGAGACCGTGCTCAAGGGGGGGCGATGAGCCCGCCGGGCGGATCAGGACTCGGCGGCGACTGGTGGGATGCCAGCCCCCGCCCCGGCCGCGGCGACACCGACCTGCACCGGACCAGCCGCGGCGAGCCGATCGACACCTTGCGCGAGGAGACCATCGCGTATCGTGACGTCTATGGACGCCGCCGGACGATGCGGGCCCGGGTCACCGAGGACGACCCGGCGGCCGACCCGTTCTACCGGACCAGGCTGGTCGTCGATGCCGACCGGCTGGTCGAGTACGTCCAGAAGCGGGTGCACGCCGCCGGGCGGCGTGCACCCGCGAACTCCGCCGCGACCTCGCGGGCGCCGGACGGGATCGACGCCGTCGACAACGAGATCCAGATGGGCCTGCACCTCGTCGACGCGTTCGGCGAGGAGAACTACCCGCGGGAGCTGTCCCACCTGGTCGGCTACTACCCCGACGACGCCGACCGCGAGCCGTTCGTGCTGCTGGCCGAGCGCGGCCGGCCGGTCGAGCGGTTCGCCGGCCGGCTGCTGCTCGACCAGGTCGAGCAGTTCCCGACCAGCCTGCTGCGCGCGCTGGACCTGCTGGAGTCCGCCGGCGTCGTGCACCGCTGGCTGACCACCCGGACGGTCCAGTTCGACGACCGGCACGTCCAGATCACCGACTTCCGGCACGCGGTGCTCGTCGGTGAGCGCTGCGGCCCGGCGCCCGACCCGCGGTGGGCGGCACCCGAGGCGGTGTACGGCGACGGGCCGGCCACGACGAAGGAAGACGTCTACAGCGTCGGCCGCGTCCTCAACGAGGTGATCGCCGACCGGTCCGGCCGGGCCTCGACGCGCCGCGGTGGGGCTGAGCGGCTGCTGGGATCGGACGGCCCGCTCGGCCGGATGGTCGACCACGATCCGGACCTGCGCCCACCGGCCGCCGAGGTACTGGCCGCCCTCGGTCGGGACGTCGACCGGGCGGCCGGCACCCGGCGCGCCAGGTCGGGCGGCGACGCCCGGTTCGTCGAGGGACTGCGCAGCTTCGACGCGATCGTGCGGCGGCGGGGGACCGGCGACGACGAGCCGACGCCGCGTCCTACGAACGGCGGCGCGGACCGCGGAAGGCGATGAGCGCGGTGACCATCCCACTGGGACCGACCGAGGTGCGCTGCCCGATCTGCCTGGACGTCTTCGACTGGGACGAGACGGACCTGTTCACCTTCCGGGACGGCGCCTACGTCCCGCTGGACCTCTCCGGCGTGGGCGACCCGGTCAAGCGGAACGACGAGATGATCGGCGCCTACCGGCGCTGCCCGAACCCGTCCGCGGACATGGCCGAGCGGCATTACCTGCCGATCTCCTACGCCAGCTACGGGCCGCCGCTGGTGATCGGTTTCATCGGGCGCACGGAGTCGGGCAAGTCGCACCTGCTGGCCGCGATCGTCAGCGAGATCGAGCGGGGCGGCCTCGGTCCTCTGGGCTTCACCGCGGTGCCCGTCGACGAGGAGGCGCACCGGGCGTACTGGCGGCAGTACGTCGCGTCCCTGGTCGACGAGGGGCGGGCGATCGAGCACACCGCCAGGGTGCAGTCGGACGCCATGGTCACCTTCACCGACGCGCTCGTGGTGAGTGATGGCCGCCGGCAGCGCGCGGTGGCGTTCTTCGACGTCGCCGGCGACGACCTGGTGGCGCGGACCCGGTCGATGCGGTTCGTCCTAGCGCTCGACGCGCTGATCTTCGTGGTCGACCCGGAGTACGCGCTGCGCCAGAACGCCCCGTCCGACGGTGACGCCACGTTCGAGACGGTGATGGCCCGGCTGCGGGCCCAGCCCGGCCTGACCGACCGGCTGCCGGTGGCGCTGGCCGTCAGCAAGTCCGACCTCTACCGCTTCGAGCAGCCGGCGGCCCGCTGGTACCGCCGGCCCAGTCTGTCGGCCTACCTCGACGGCCGGGCCGAACCCACCGAGATCCGGGACGAGAGCCGCGACGCGTACGCGTTCCTGTACGCCCGGGGAGCCCGAGCCTGGCTGCGCCCGTTCGAGACGTTCCGCCGGGCCACGCTGCACTTCGTGTCCGCGACCGGCTCGAAGGCGGTCACGGACGACCGCGGCGACACGTTCGACAAGGTCTTCCCGCGCGGTGTCCGGCCCAGGCGGGTACTCGACCCGCTCGCGGCCATCTTCGCGATGTCCGGCCTGCTCGGGGAGGACGCCGCCAAGGAGGTCGGGACCTGATGGGCCGCATCGACCAGAACGAGTACGCGTTCGCGAACGAGCGCGACGGTTTCGTCCTCGTCGCCAGCTCGATCGAGAACCCGCCGGATCGCGGCTGGTGGTCGCAGTGGCTGGGCGGCTGGCAGAACATCAACCGCGCCAACCACGTCCGGCAGCCGTCCACCTCACGGGTCTACCTGCGCGACGACCAGCAGGGCGCCGTGGTCCTGCGCCAGCAGACCGGCTCGGACTCCCGGCGGGACATGCGGGTGAGCGTTCTGGTCGGCTCCGCCGAGGACCTCACCGGATGGGGGGCGGCGCGGCTGGCGCACTGGCCCGTCGGCCGGCAGCTGACCGACCCTGACCAGAGCGGGGTGGCGTTGATCGCGCGGCCGGACCTCACGGCCTACACCGGTGCGAACGTCGTCCGGCTGCAGGAGGCGGTCCTGGCGGACGCTCTGGAGCTGACCTCACCGGTGTCCGGGCGCGGGAACATCGTCCTGGTGAACCCGCTGGCGGCCCTGCTCGCGGCAGTACTGAAGCTGCGAGCCGAGTCTGTGGGCGGCGCACCCGTCTTCGGTGGGCGACGGCAGCTCGTGCCGGTCGGCGCGGACGAGCCCGCGGCGGCGGCGCTCGTCCTGGTCCTCACGGAGCTGCTGCGGCACATCGGCGACGGCCGCGACCGGCTGACGTACTCGACGTTCGAGGCCACCTACCCGCGCGTCGGTGCCCATCAGCGCGATCCACAGGTTCTGTTCATGCCGGACTTCGTGCAGCCGGAGCGTGGCCTCACCCGGCCGGTCGCGTATGTCTTCCTTGCTCCCGGACTGCGTGAGGACCATCAGCCGTACGTGCGCGACGGTGCCGCCGGGGACGGTCCGTTCGAGTACATCGCCAGAGTTGTGGTCTGGGCATACCTGCAGCGTGAGCTGGCGCATTTTCCTCGGCTGAACGACAGCCTGCTGCGGCAGCCGGAGAACTGGGCCGGGGCGGTGGAGGACTGGGCGATCCGGAAGGGCGGCCCGCCGCGGAGCCAGCCGGTCATCCTGCCGACCGAGCCGACGATCCCGGCTGGTTCCCGTCAGGTCGCGCCCCTCGGAGAGCCACACGGGCAGCGATGGAGGCACGCGGAGGCCCAGGCTGGCGACGGGCGTCCGGAGGACGCATGGGGCCAGCCCCGACCGGGCGACGGGCCACGGGTACCTGAGGCCTTCTCCGTGTCGGCGGCCGCGCCGACAGCCGTGCCGGTGGCCGGGACCACCGCCGCCGAGCAGACGCGGCACGCCGAGGACACGCTGCGCCGGGCGATCGCCAACCTGCACAACGGCCTGGTCGGGGAGACGACGCACACGGTCGACGCGTTCGTCCGGGCGTTGCGCAGCCGCCAGTGGCTGACGCCGGTGGAGCGCAACCATGTTCGGAAGTTCCTGATGTGGGTGATGCCCGGGCTGGCTCCACGTGCCGCCAGGGAACCCTACGAGGAGATGACGGACCCCGGCCTGCGACGCATTCGACCGTCGGCCGTCGACGCGCTGGCCCGCCTGGCCAGCCCGGACGCCACCACGATCCCCGCCTCCGTGGACGTCGTCGACTGCCTGGCCGGGGTGCTGGAACTCGAATCGGGGAACGCCCTGCTGCTCGCGGAGACGCGCGACGCGCTTCTTCTGCTGGTACATGTCCCGACGGCGCCCGAGCATGCCGGCGAGGACAGGCGGCCGAAAGAGCCGTCGTCCGAGCTGGCACCTCGCCACGCCGACCGCGCGCGTCCGTGGCGGCCGGACCTGGCGGTTGCCCGAGCGCTGACGGAGCAGGCTGAGGACACCCCCATCAGCCACGCCGACCCCGGCCCGCCTGCCGTCAGCGAACAGGAGCGCGTTCACCAGGCATTTGTCGACCATCTCCTCGGACTTGTGCGGTGGGCCACCGCGGTCGTCCCCGGGCTTTCCATGCGTGACGGCCTGCTGACGACCGCGAGCCTGCCGGCGACCGCGGCCTGGCTGCCCGCGGAGAACGCTCTCCCGCTTCGGCGGGTTGTCCGGCGGTTGGCCGGCTCCGAGAACGACGGGTTGCCCCTGGAGAGTCCCCGGGTCGACGCGCTCGCGCAGGCGCCGGACCAGACGGCGGCGGTGCGCCTGCTGCAGGACAGGATCGGGACGGATCTCGTCAGCCGCACGGACCACCTTTTCGGCCGGGAATCGCGGCTGTCGGCAGACCAGCTCGTGTATGACCTGACGGCCGCGCTGACCGAGGCGCCGGGTGCCCAGAACATGCTGAGTGACGAGTTCGTCGGGGCCGTTGAGACGCTCCGGGCCCAGCTGCTTCACGTGGTGGAGCGGGCCGCTCAGACCGAGCCGCGTGAGCCGGCCGTCCGGCCGGACCCACGGGACGCGGACGAACCGGCCGCAGCCAGCGTGTCGGCGTCCGAGGCTTCGGTCGGCTCGCCGCACGAGGTCTTCGCGGGTCTCATAAACGAGCTGGCGAACGCGAAGATCGGAGACGAGCTGTCGCCGGTGTCCGCCTGGTTCGCCGAGACGCTGCCAAAGGCCTGGCCCGACTCCGCCGGGCACTCCCTGAAGGTCGCGGGCCTGCTGGACCAGCGGATCGAGCTCACCTCCGGCGACGAAGCCGAATCCACCGGTTCCGACGAGGCTGACTCCTCCGTCGGCGGTAGGTACGGCCTGCTCGGTGGCTGGCGCGAATACAGGTACGCCCTCGCCCTTCTGGCGGCTTGCCTGATCACCGGCCTGGCGGCGCTGTGGCGGTGACTGCGACCAAGCCCGCCCTCGACACCCGGTCCCGGGACGCCGGGAAACCGGCCCCCGACACGGAGCCCGAATCCGCCCGGTTCCCGCTGCCGTGGGTCGTGGCCGGAGCGGCCGTGCCGATGCTGCTCACCCTGTGGGACGTCCAGGCACAGCACCACGACTTCGACGCCGGCTTCGGGCGCGGGCTCGCGGCGGTCGCCTTCGCCGGGCTGCTCGGCGCGCTGCTGGTGCTGACCGTGCACGAACTCAACCCCGACGAGCGGGCACTGGGCACCGGGGTGGCACTGGCCGCCGTCCTGACCGTGAGCTTCCTGAACCAGTCCCGGTTCCTGTGGGAGTCCCCGTCCCTGCTGTTCGGCGGGCTCGCCGTGGCGGCGATGGCGGTGGCCGGCCGCTGGGCCCGGCTGCACGGTGACGACCCCCGTGCGCTGGTCCCGCCGCCGAGGACGGCGCCTGTCCTGGCTACCGCGGTCGCCCTGCTGGCAGGTCTCATCGCCGGGTTCGGGCCCGTCGATGAGACGCTCGGTGCCCAACTGGCCGAGCTCCTGCGCTACCTCCTGCTCGGGCTGGGAGCCGTGGTGCTGCTGGCCGGTGATCCGGCCGGGAACGACGGCGAGGTCACGTTGGACGAGCAGTTCCGGCGGTCGGTCCTGGCCGCGACCACCCCGATCGGCCTGCTGTTCGTGACCTGGGAGCCGGGCTCGGCCGCGATCCTGGCCGCCGGAGTCGTGGCGATGCTGGCGGCCCGGCGCTTCTGGTTCTCGGCGGGGCTCACCGCGGTGGTGGCCGTGGCCGTGGGAACGGTGTGGTGCTGGCTTGCCGCCGGGAAGGCGGACAAGGCGTGGCGCGACAGCCACCTGGAGAAGCGGGCGGAACCCGTCTGGGACAGCAGGATCTGGGAGAGCGCGTCACTCGGCAAGCACCGGAGCTGGGTCGACCAGGAGCTCCCGGCCGCGACGCTCGTTGGCCAGTACGGGCACTTCTTCGCCGTCCTGGGCTGCCTCCTCGTCGCCGCCTTCGGCTGGCTGCTGGTGCGGCTGGTGCTGGCGGCCCGTCCCTCCTCGGTCCAGGTGCTGGCGGCCGGACTGGTGGCCATGCTCGTCGCCGGGCTGGCCCTGCCCCTCGTGGCGCTGCTGACCAACCATCGGTTCGGCCTCACCGTGCCGTTGCTGTCGAGTGGCGTGACCTCGTTGATCCTCGCCCTCGCCTCGGTCGGCGTCGCGCTCGGCGCGGCGGCGGGCCCACGGGTGAGCGGCGTCGGCGGGCGGAGGTAGTCAGCTGTCCAGCTCACCTGTCGATTCCGCGGGCTCCGCCGGCTTCGGTGCCGACAGAGCGTTCGGCGGCGCCGCTTTCGAGGCCACCGGCTCCGACGACCTCGGCGCGCCCGACGATCTCGGTCAGCCCGACGACCTCGGCCGGGACGACGATCTGGGTGGGGACGACACCAGAGGCGCCCCGGGCCCCGGCCCACGCGAGCCCGGTCCGGCCGGTGCGGACCCGTGGTCGGCGGCCGAGGCGGTGTTCCGGCTCGCGGTCTGCGCCTTCGACGACCGGCCCGACCTGCCGGCCGAGACCCACACGCTGGACGCGCTGGTCTCGGCGATGAAGCGCCGCCAGTGGCTGTCCGCCGAGGAGAGCCTCGCGCTGCACGCCGTCCTGGTCGCGATCTTCCCGAACCTGGCCGGCCGGGCGGTCTTCCAGCGCGGCGTCGCCGGGACGGTGGACCGGCCGGTGCGCAAGCGGCCGCTGTGCGTGCCCGCGCTGCTCGAATGCCTGCCCACCGCCCGGACCAGGCCCGACCCGATCCTGGACGAGCTGACCGAGGCGCTCACCACCCCGGCCGGGGTGGCCACCGACCGGGCCGAGCTCCGCCGCGCTCTCGACAGCCTGGTCAGCCGAGCCTCCCGGCCGACGATGGACCTCCCGGCAAGTCTTCAGCAGTACGAGATCCATCTGATCAACTCGGTCTACGCCGCCCAGGGTCGGATCGCGGAGCTGGCCGAGACGGCGGCCGACCCGCCCGCCGGGGTGCTGTGGGCGCTGCTGGACGCCGTCCGCGACGGAGCCTGGCGTGACGAATCCAGCCTGGCGAGCCTGCGCGGTTCGCTGTTCTCCCAGCTGAGGATGCCGATCCCGGGGTTTGCCGTCGGCCCGCCGATCATCGCCCCGGATGTCGACCCGACAGTCCTGGAACGGATCGCCGTGGCGGCCGGCGAGGTCCTGGCGCGGCTGCGCGCGGAGCTCGCGGACGTCTGGGACGGCGACCGGGCGCGGGCGGCCGATCTCGTCGTCGACGCACTGTCCGCGCTGTCGACGGGTGTGCTCGGCGGCGGGCCGGGCGACATACGGGTGCAGCCCGCGGTCACCAGGCTGCGCACGCTGGTCACCCGCGCGATGGCGGCCGCCGGCCCGGTCGGCGGCGGGGCCTCGGCTGGCGGGGAAATGGACGGCGGGGGAGCGGAATCCCGGGCGGACCGGTCGGCCGCCGCCCAGGAGACCATTGACGGGCTGGCCTGGCGAGTTCGGACCCAGGTGGGCACGGCCGGGCTCACCGACCTGGTGGCGGAGGCCTTCGTCGAAATCCTCGAACGGCTCGACACCTCGGTCGACATCGACAATCTCAGCGCCGCGCTGCAGCTGCGCTGGGCCCAGTAGCCGGCACCGCCACCTGCAAAGGCAGGCAACCATGCGGAAATTCTCCTTCGGACGGCGCAACGGCCGTGGATTCGGCCTCGACAGCCACGACGTCGCGGTGTCGTCGGCGATCGTCGCCGTCACCCTGATCACCGCGATTCTCATCGTCGCACTGGTGGACCACCAGGACCCCGGCGGCGGATCAGCCGGCGGCGGCCCGGTCGCCGTTCCCAGCGCGACGGACATCCCGACGCCCCCCCGAACCTCCGCACCTTCCACTCGGACGGCGACCACCACGCCGAGTCCCACGGCGATGGTCACTGCCCAGCCCTCTACTCCGGCGCCTCCCGCCACGTCCACATCGCCGGCGCCGTCGCCGACAACGACGCCTCCTGCTACACCGCCGCCGCCGCTTCGCCCCGCAGTGACTATTATCAACAACTCGAGAATCGAGGGGCTTGCGGTCCAGATAGAGCCTCTCGTGTCGGCGAAGGGCTTCATCGTCCAGGAAAAGGGAAACTATTCAGGTGAAGTAGTTTTCTCGCATACGACTGTGCTGTATGAAAATGGTCAAGAAGGTTTTGCCGAGGAGTTGGTGGAGGCAATGAAAGGGTACGATGATGATATCAAGATAAAGCTGAATGATGGTGATCGAATTAAGCCGAACGGGACCCTTGTTTTTGTCATAACAAAGAATTTCAAGATCTAGATCGGCAGTGTTGCCGGTCGCGTCGCGCAGTGGCTGGCCGTTATTTCGGGCTTCCGTCGACCTGGGCGTCGCAGCCCCGACCTGGGTAGGTTCTCTGATTTGAGACTCCACGGGTCTCATGGCCTACCGCTGTCGGGAGGCAGGCCCTGGACGGGTATCGCCGGTGCTCGTGGCGAGCCGGTCGGGTTCGGTCGAATGAAGTGGGTTGCGTCAGCGGCGTGTGGAGTGGCTCAGCCAACTCGCTTCGGCGGCACCCAGGCCGGGTGCGTTCGCGAGGTCAGCTGACGACGGCCGGTTGGTCGGAGTCCCGTGCCGCGCCGGTCGGGGCCGGCGGCACGCTGTCGGTCGATTCCGCGTCGGCGGCCGGACCGGTGGCTGGCCCGGTGGTCGGGGCGACCGTGGCGGTGGCGGGCTCGGTGCCGTGCACGTCCACGTGGGGCAGGATGCGGTCGAGCCAGCCCGGGAGCCACCAGTTCGCGCGGCCGAGCAGGCCCATGGTGGCGGGCACCAGGATCATGCGGATGATGGTCGCGTCGACCAGCACGGCGACGGCCATCCCGACGCCGACCATCTTCACCGTGACGTCCGGGTCGAGGGCGAAGCCGGCGAAGACCGCGATCATGATCAGGGCGGCGGAGCTGATGACCCGGCCGGTGGCGGCGAGGCCGCGCACGACGCTGCCGTGCGGGTCGCCGGTGGCCAGGTAGTCCTCCCGGATGCGGGAGAGCAGGAAGACCTCGTAGTCCATGCTCAGCCCGAACAGCACGGTGAACATCAGCACGGGCAGCCAGCTCGACATCGGCACGCTGTGCGGCAGGCCGAGCAGCTCGGCGCCCCAGCCCCACTGGAACACGGCGGTCACCACGCCGTAGGCGGCGGCGATCGAGAGCATGTTCATGACCGCGGCCTTCAGCGCGACCACTGGTGAGCGGAACACGACCGTCAGTAGCAGCAGGGACACGCCGACGACGAAGCCGACCACCCACCACAGCCGGTCGGACAGCAGACCGGACAGGTCGGTGAAGACCGCGGTCATACCGGTGATCTCGATGCCCGGGGGCAGGACGTCGGCGCGCAGGTGGCGGACCAGGTCGGCGGCACGCTTGTCGCTCGGTGCGACGGCGGGCGTCACGAAGACCACCGCGGCGTTCCCGCTCGGCGAGGTCACCGGCGGGGCGACAGCCGCGACGTCGGGCGTCGCCCTGATACGGGTCACGAGCGCGGGGAGATCGGCGGCGGGGACTCTGCGCAGGTCCACCGCGAGCATCAGCGGGCCGTTCGCGCCGGGGCCGTACTCGGCGGCGACCAGGTCGTAGGCGCGCCGCTGGTAGGTGGACTCCGGCTGACTGCCGGCGTCCTGCGGCCAGGTGCGCATCCCGAGGACGGGTGCCGCGAGCAGCAGCAGGAGCAGGAGAGCACCCAGTGCCCACGGGAGGGGCCGGCGTCCGATCCGGCCGGCCCAGGCTGCGGTGAGCGTCTGCCGGGCCGGGGAGCCGGCCGCCGCGACGCTGGCCTTCCCGACGCCGGCCGTGAGCGCGGCGCGGCCCCGGCGGCCCAGCAGTCGCGTCCCGGCCAGCCCGCACAGAGCGGGGACGAGGGTGAGCGCGGTGACGACCACGGTGACGACCACGGCCGCGGTGGTGAAGCCGGTGGTCACGTAGGTGTTCAGCCCGACCAGCCGCAGCCCCATCAGGGAGAGCACGACGGTCACCCCGGCGAACAGCACCGACACCCCGGCGGTGCCGTTGGCGCGGGCGGCGGCCTCCCGGACGGTCAGGCCGGCCCGCAGGCCCTCGACGTGCCGGGTGATCAGCAGGAGGGCGTAGTCGATGCCGACCCCGATGCCGATCATCGAGGCGAGTGTCGGCGCGATGGTGCTGACGTTGGTGCCGGCCGCGATGAGGGTGATGCCGGCGCTGCCGATGCCCAGGCCGATGAGCGCCACCGCCAGCGGCACCCCGGCCGCGACGATCGAACCGAAGGCGACCAGCAGGATGACCAGGGCGAAGCCGACACCGACCGCCTCGGCCCGGCCGTTGACCTCCTGGATGTTCTCGGCGACCTGACCGCCGAACTCGACGGTGACGCCCGCGTCCGCGGCCGGCCTGGTCGCCTCGACGAGGTCGTCGACCGCGTCGGTGCCGCCCAGGTCGGTGACCGGCCGGTCGTACTGCACGTTGATGAGCGCCGTGTCGCCGTCCGAGGAGGGCCGCGGCGGGCTGACGAGGATGACGTCCGGCACCTCTGCGAGCCGGGCGGAGACGGCCGTGATGACCTTCGGGGCGAGCCGGCTGCCGTCGGCGGTGTGCAGCACGACCCGTGCCTGGGCCTCGGCGAGCACCGGGAACTCGGCGCGGAGCAGGTCGGTGCCCCGCTGCGACGCGGTGCCCGGGGCGTCGTAGTCGTCGTGGGGCTCGCCGCCCCAGGCCATGGCGAGCGCGGTCGCCACCACGAGCGCGGCGACCCACGCGCTGATCACCCGCCAGGGCCGGCCGGCGGCCAGCCATCCCACCCGGTACAGGAACCCGGACATCTCTCCTCCTTGGTGCGTGGCCGGTGCGGCCGGCTGGCGGGCGCCACGGTGCGCCGCGCGCTTTCACGTCTGCGACGACAGCGGACTGGCCGACTGTGACATCCCTATGTGGCTGGGTGTGTCGTATCCGCGACGCACGCGTCGCTACGTCACGAAGCCGACGCCCGCGCGCGCCCGTGACACCTGCCTGCGCCGCCGGTGTCAGCGCCGGTGCGTGGCTGGTGTCAGCGGCGGGAGGCCAGTGCGAGGAAGCGGTGCGGCGGGTCGTCGTAGCCGTCGAGCCGCCAGCCGGAGCCGGCGAGCAGGGGGCCGAGCCGGTCCGCCGCCAGCGGCTCGTCGGGGCGCAGCACGCGCCCGTGCCGGGCGGCGAGCGCCGCCCGGCCAGACGGATGGAAGATCGCCAGCCGGCCGCCGGGGCGGCTGACCCGGGCCAGCTCGGCAAGCCCGGCCGGCAGGTCGGGGAGGTGGGTGACCAGCCCGGCGGCGAACACCGCGTCAACCGCGCCGGTCCGCACGGGCAGGCGGCGGGCGTCGCCGAGGAGGAGATCGGCATGCCCCGCCCGGCCGTGTTCCCGGGCCACGGCGAGCATCTCGGGGGTGACATCCAGCCCGAGCACCGTGCCGGCCGGGCCGACGGCCGCGCGCAGCACGGGCAGCGCCCGGCCGGTGCCGCAGCCGACGTCGAGGACGGTCGCCCCCGTCGGCAGGCCCAGCTCGGCCACCGCCGCGGTGTAGGCGGGAGTGTCGTCGCCGAAGCGGGTGTCCCAGGTGGCGGCGCGTACGGCGAAGAACGCCCGGCTCTCGGTGACGTGCCAGCCGTCGTCGGCCGCGAGCCGCTCCGCGACCCGGCGGATCACCGGCCACGCCGGATCGTGCAGGTCGACGACGACGTCCGCGGGCCGATCGGGATCGTCGTCGCGGTCAGCGCGGGTGCGCAGCTCGACGACCAGGTCCCAGGCTGTCGACGTGCGGTCGGCGGGCCGGTCGGAGCTGTGCGCGAGCAGCACCGTCTCGCCGGGCCGCGCGGCCGTCGTCGTCTCGGGGGCTGCCGTCTTGAGGGCCGCCGGCCGGACGCACGGCCGGCCGGCCCCGCGCACCGCCGCGGCCAGCCGGTCGGCGACCGCGGCGGCCCTCCGGCCGTCGGCACCCTCGACCAGCACGCGTGCCGCGCCGGCCGGCAGCAGCACACGGATCCGGTCGAGGACCTCGTCCCAGCGGCGGACCTGTTCGGCGGTCATCGCCTCCGGCAGCGGTGGCGCGGAACTGTCGTCGGGCATCCACACATCATGGGCGAGCCGGCAGGCACGGTGGCGGCTGCCAGCGGCCGAAGGCCATGACCACACAGGGGTCGTGAGCCCGAAGGATGCGTCGGTGGGTGTTGGGATTCTGCTGATCAGTGCACGATCCTGTTCCCAAGGGCGAGAGTGGGGTTCTACAGTTGGCGGGTGCCACGGCTGCGGTGACGGGGCTGTGTGGCGACAGGGCTGAGGAGGAAGCATGCCGGTGAGCAAGCCGAGTGAATTACCCGTGGGTGGCGGCGGACGCTGGCCCCTGACGGGGTTCCGCTCCGCCCAGTGGGGGGACATGGAAGTCGGGTACACGGCCACCGGGCCGCTCGACTGCACCAAGGGCTACATCGGTCTGCCTGGCGGTGTCTGCCAGTGCCCCCACTACGGTTACATGTTCAGCGGCAGGCTTCGCTGCGTGTATCCGGGTACCGACTGGCCGGACGAGGTCGCGGTGGCCGGCGAGGCGTATTTCTTCCCAGCCGGTCATGTCCTCATCTATGAGGAGCCGAGCGAGGTGCTCGAGCTCAATCCCGCCGCCGCGCTCCAGCAGCTGATCGACCATTTCGAGGCCATGGCGGCCAGCGGTGGGTTCACCAAGGACGACGGCTGATCCAGCCGACTCCGAGGGCGCCCGGACGCCCGCGTACCAGGACGTCCGGGCACGCCGCCGGCCTGACCCCGGTGGTCGGAACGAGACACGAGAGAACGAGAAGCCGTTTCTGTGAAAGACGACGAGTCGGGTGCCGCCGAGCTGCGGAACGTAGCCGCCGCGGCCATGTCGGTGTCGGCCGGCGCGGGAGCTGAACAAGCCGTCGAGGTGAATCCGGGTAACGTTTCGGTCGTGTCCTGGGCTGAGCGTGCCGCCGACCGGTCGCCGTCCGTGCAGCGGTCGAGATCGCGCAGCATGCGCCAGATGAAGGTCATCGTCGCCGCGGCCAAGCGGCTGATCGCACAGAAGGGCACATCCTTCACGACGCAGGAGCTCGTGAAGGAGGCCGGTGTCGCGATGCAGACCTTCTACCGCCACTTCGAGGGCAAGGACCAGCTCCTCATGGCGGTCATCGAGGAGATGGTCACCGATCAGGCCGTGCGCTACGAGCAGGACGCCCGCGACCTGCCGGACCCGGTCGCCCGCCTGCGCCGCCACATAATGGCCGTGCTCGGCTCGCTCGACGCCAGCGGGGACGAGAGCACCGGGCCCCGGTTCATCACCGCGGAGCACTGGCGCCTGCACCAGCTGTACCCGGAGGAGATGGCGCAGGCCACGCAGCCCTTCGCCGACCTCGTGGCACGCGAGATCCGTGCGGCGCGCGACGCCGGCCTGCTGGCCCCGCAGGACGTCGAGCGCGACGCGGCACTGGTCGCCCGGCTCGTCATGTCCGTCTACCATCACTACGCCTTCGCGGCTGCTCCCGAGCCCGCAGAGGTGATCGCTGATCATCTCTGGGCGTTCTGCCTGGCGGGGCTCGGCGGCGACCTGGGCGGCGGGCGCCCGGCACGGCCGGTCAGACGTCCGCCTTCTTCGTGAGCCCGGCCAGCGGGAGCGCCCCGGCCGGGTGGGAGGGGCGTAGCCATGAAGGTGCTGGTAGTCGGCGGAACCGGGCCGACCGGGCCGCACATCGTGCGAGGCCTGCTCGGTAGGGGGCACGACGTCACGATCTTCCACCGGGGAGCCCACGAGCCGCCGGAGCTCGCCGACGTCGAGCACATCCACGGCGATCCGCATTTCCGGGAGTCGATCGACGAGGCGCTCGGCTTACGGGAGTTCGACGTCGTCCTGGCCATGTACGGGCGGATGCGGCATCTGTCGCCGGCGCTCGCCGGGCGGTGCGGCCAGTTCGTCGGCATCGGCGGCGTGCCGATCTACCAGGGGTTCTTCCCGGGTGACGGGAGGCACCGGCTGCCGATCCCGGTGACCGAGGAGCACCCCGTCGTCCAGGAGCGGTCCGACGACCCGGCCGTCCGGTTCTCCCGGCGGCTCGTCGACGCGGAGGAGGCGGCGTTCGCGCACCATCCGGGCGCCACGCTCTTCCGTTTCCCCATGCTTTACGGGCCGAACAACGCCCGGCCGGCCGAGTGGTCGATCGTGCGGCGCGTGCGCGACGGGCGCCCGTACATCATCCTTCCGGACGGCGGATCCCAGATCCACACCCGCTGCGCGGCGCGCAACGCGGCGGCGTTCGTGCTCGCCGCGGTCGACCGCCCGCAGGCCGCCGCCGGTCAGATCTACAACGCCGGTGATCCCACCGACTGGTCGCTGCGGCAGTGGGTCGAGTTGATCGTCCGCCTGATGGGCGCGGATCTCGAGGTGGTGGCGCTGCCGAGGGAGATCGCCGTCGAGGCCACGACGACGCTGCTGCCGCTGGCGGGCACGACGACGGAGCACTGCGTCCTGAGCACCGAGAAGGCGCGCCGCGAGCTCGGCTGCGAGGCGGTGATCGACACGGTCCAGGCGGTCGAGGAGCTCCTGGCGTGGTACGCCGAGCGACCCGGCTTCGACGTCAGCACCAGCCCGTCGTTCACCGACCGGTTCGACTACGCGACCGAGGACGCCCTGGTCGCCGAGTACCGGTCCGCCCTCGACCGGGTGCACTCGGCCGTCGACCAGTACGTCGCGCCACCGGTGCACAGCATGCCGCACCCGACCGAGCCCGGGAAGGTGGACCACCGTGGCCGCTGACCTGCCCGAAGTCTCCCGGGACGGGGACCGGCGGTGTGACCCGGCGGTACGTTACCGGTCATGCCCGACTTATTGGAGGACCGCGTCGTCGTGGTCACCGGCGGCGCCAGCGGGATCGGCCGCGCGAGCGTCCTGCGCTTCCTCGCCGCCGGCGCGCGTGTGGTCTTCGGCGATGTGAACGGCGCGACCGCCCAGCGGCTGCTCGACGAGGTCGCCGACCCCGCCCGGCTCCATTTCGAGCGGGCGGACGTGGCCGACGAGGCGGAGGTCGCCGCGCTCGTCGCCGCGGCCGTCGAGCGGTTCGGGCGCCTTGACGTCATGTTCAACAACGCCGGGGTCGGCGGGGCGTTCGGCCCGCTCACCGACATCGACGTCGCCGACTGGGACCGCACCTTCGGCGTGATCAGCCGTGGGATGTTCCTCGGGACGAAGCACGCCGCCCGGGCGATGATCGCCCAGGGCGGCGGCGGGTCGATCATCAACAACTCCTCGGTCGCCGGAGTCGGCGGCGGTGGCGGCCCGACCGCGTACTCCGCGGCGAAGGCCGCGGTCATCAACTTCACCTGCAACGCGGCCGTGGAACTGGCGGCCCACCGCATCCGGGTCAACGCGATCTGCCCCGGTCTCGTCGACACGCCGCTGGTGATGGGGCGCGACGAGGCGGCCATCCGGGCCCGGATGGCGACCTTCCAGCCCTGGCCCGACCTGGGCCGGCCCGAGGACATCGCCGGCATCGTGCTCTTCCTCGCCGGTCCGGACAGCGCCTTCCTGACCGGGGAGGCGATCCGGGTCGACGGCGGGATGGTCGCCTGGGGCCCGCGGATGACCGACACCTCCGACCCCCGGGGCGTGACCCGCCGGTTCACGGGCTTCACCGAGGGCTCGACCGGCCGTCCACTGACCAAGCGCCCCCTGGACGGCGCCGGTACCTGAGGCCGGGCGGCGTGCTCCCGCCCGGGGGCGCGCTCCTGCCGCAGCACGGGCTTCCGCCGCGGGGTGGGCTTCGGTCAGAGACCGAAGGCCCCGCCCTCGACGAGGATCGTCAGGCCGATGGCAACCAGGGCCAGCGGCAGCAGCAGGTGCCCCCAGCGGCTCAGCGCGCGGGCGACCGGCGGCCTCGTGGCAAGGAACCAGCCGGCCGCGCACCAGACGCCCACCAGCACGAGGAAGACCACCGCGTGGACGGCCGTCCCGCCCGCGCCGACCGCGGTGAAGACCGGGACGTACACGCCGAGGTTGTCGCCGCCGTTCGCGAAGGTGACCGCGGCGACCTCGAGCGCGGCCGGCCCCCTGCGCGAAGCGTCCCTGTCCTGCTCCTCACCCCCGGCCTCGTCATCGGGGTCGGGGCCGGCGGGATCTCCGGTCGTCGCGGCCGCGTGGTCGCCGCGTTCCGCCAGGGACCGCCGGGCCGCGCGTAGGCCCAGGGCGAGCGGGAGCAGGCCGAGGTAGGCGATCGCGGACTCGGGCAGGAGCGCCGCTCCGGACGCGGCGGCGGCGGCGACGGCGACGATTCCGACGAACCCGACGTACTGGCCGGCGACGATCCGCGGCACGGCGCGCCGGTCACCGGCGCCGCGGGCGAAGAACAGCGCCAGCACCAGGATGTCGTCGATGTTGGTGACGGCGAACAGGCCGATCGCCTGCCCGACGGCGCCCGGGTTCACGCGGTCGCGACGGGCGGGGCAAACGGCACCGGCCGACCGTACCGGGCGTGTTCCCGGCCGCTGACCGGCGGTTCGCCACGGCTGTGACGCGGTTCGCGACGGCCGCGAGAAGCGAGTGGTCCGACCGGGTGGGCCGCAGGTCGCGGGCGGCTCGGGGCCTTTACACCCCGATCGGCCGGGATGGCTACTCTACGATGCGGTTGTGACGCGCCGCGCGTCCAAAGTCGCGGCTCCATCCTGGGACTATTGCTCAGTGACTACTGTGCGCCCACCACGGAGTAGCGGAGCGGGGTGGGGGTTCCGGGTTCTGGTCACGTAACGTGTTCGAACCTGTACCACTCAACATCGAGAATAGATGGCCTGACGCTGACGTTGCGCCCTCGCCGAGGAGACGATCGTGCACGCCGAGCACCACGAGCCAAGAAAACAGCCGTCGTCGGTGACGCCTGCCCCGACCGCGCTGCCTTACCCGTCCGAGCCCGACACGGACCGCGCGAAGATCCCAGACCACGCGGACAGCCCGGGCCACACCGAGAACCCGGACCACCCGGAGAAGCCGGACCGCCTTCCGGGCCGCCGCCCGTGGCGCCGCGCCCGGCGCGCGCCAGCCAGCCCCGCCGCTGACAGCTCCGACAACCCCGCCTCCGACAACCCCCCCTCCGGCGGCGCCGCCCGGCACGACCCCGACGGCACCGGCCGTCCCGGGTCCGGCGGCTCGGCCGGCCGCACCCTCCGGGGAGCCTGGCGCCACGACCTGGAGGCGTCCGTCGTCGTCTTCCTGGTGGCGCTTCCGCTCTCGCTGGGCATCGCGGTCGCCTCGGGCGCCCCGGTGGTCGCCGGCATCATCGCGGCGGTCGTCGGTGGAGTCGTCGCCGGCGCCGTCGGCGGAGTCCCGCTGCAGGTCTCCGGCCCGGCGGCCGGCCTCACCGCCGTGGTGGCCGAGATCGTCGCCACGCACGGCTGGCGGGTCGCCTGTTTCGTCACCGCCGCCGCGGGCGTGGTGCAGATCCTTTTCGGCCTGAGCCGGGTCGCCCGCGCGGCCCTGGCCATCTCACCCGCGGTCGTGCACGGCATGCTCGCCGGCATCGGCCTGACCATCGTCATCGGGCAGATCCACGTCGTGCTCGGCGGTACCGCCGGCTCGGCCGCCTGGGACAACCTGATCGTCCTGCCCGGCGAGATCGTGTCGCCGGCCGTCCCGGCGGCGGCGCTGCTCGGCATCGCCGCCATCGCGCTGACCGTGGTGTGGACGCGGCTGCCCCGGCCGTTGTCGTCCATACCGGCACCGCTGGCCGCGGTGTCGATCGTGACCGCGGCATCGCTTCCGTTCGACGTCCCGCGGGTCGCCCTGCCCGACGACCTGCTGGGCGCGATCGCCCTGCCCGAGCTGCCCGCCGGCGGTGAATGGGGCGCGATCACGCTGGCCGTGCTGACGGTCGCCCTGGTCGCGAGCATCGAGTCGCTGCTGTCGGCGGTCGCCGTCGAGGCGATGCACTCCGGCCCGCGTGGCGACCTCGACCGCGAACTGCTCGGCCAGGGCGCCGCGAACACGGTCTCCGGCCTGCTCGGCGGGCTGCCGGTCACCGGCGTCATCGTCCGCAGCTCGACGAACGTCCGCGCCGGTGCCCGCACCCGCGCCTCGGCGATCCTGCACGGCCTGTGGATGGCCGGTTTCGCGCTGCTGCTGGCGCCGCTGGTCGGGCGCATCCCGCTCGCCGTGCTCGCCGGCCTGCTGGTCGTGATCGGCATCCGCCTCGTCGACCTCGCGCACATCCGCGCGATCGCCCGCCACGGCGAGCTCGCGATCTACCTGACGACGGTCGTCGGCGTGGTGCTGTTCAACCTGCTTGAGGGCGTCCTGATCGGGATCGCCACCGCACTGCTGCTCGCCCTGCGCCGGACGCTGGTGGCGCCGGTCCACGTGCACCCGCCCACCGGCCCTGGCTCGCCGTGGCGGGTCGTCGTCGAGGGCGCGCTGACCTTCCTCTCCCTGCCCAGGCTGTCCCGCCGGCTCGCCGAGGTGCCCGCCGGGGCGTCCGTCCGGCTCGACCTGGCGGTCGACTACCTCGACCACGGCGCGCACAAGATGCTGGACGACTGGATCGCCGAGCGGCATCGCGCCGGTGCCACTGTGACCGTCGACGAGGTGGGGGCCGCACCGCTGGCCATCCCCACCGTCGCGGCCCGGCCCCGCGAGGGACGACTCTCCAAGAGCCTCTTCGGGGGGCGTTCCACCGGCCGGCACGCCCGGTCGGCGCGGCCGCCGCGCTGGCTCGCCCCCTGGTCGGACTGGCAGCACGGCCAGCTCCACGACCGCCAGCACCTGCTCAACGGCGTGGACGAGTTCCACCGCCGGACGGCCCCGATGATCGAGCCGTTCCTCACCGAGCTGACCTCGGGGCAGCGGCCGTCGACCCTGTTCATCACATGCAGCGACTCGCGGCTCGTGCCGAACGTGATCACGAGCAGCGGCCCGGGGGACCTGTTCACCGTGCGCACGCCGGGCGCGTTCGTCCCCGGTCCGCAGGCGGTCGGTGACTCGACCCTGGCCGCGATCGAGTACGCCGTCGAGGTGCTCCGCGTACGGACCATCGCCGTCTGCGGACATTCCGGATGCGGTGCGGTCGCCGCCCTGCTCGACCGGGGCACACCCGGCCACAGCGGCTCCATCGTGGGCCCGCTGCGCAACCTGGAGGCCTGGCTGCGCCACGGCGAACCGGCCCTGGCCCGCGCGGCCCGTGACGCCGGTGGCCTTCCACCGGAGCCCGACGAGTTGAGCCGGGTCAGCGTCGCGCAGCAGCTCGTCGCGCTGCGCGGGCTGTCCGTGGTGCGCCGCGCCGAGGCCGAAGGCCGGCTGCAGCTGGTCGGCATGTGGTTCGACATCGCCACGGCGCGCGCGATCGTCCTGAACGAGTCGACCGACCGGTTCGAGATCCCGACCGTCAGCGTCGTCCCGGCGTTGGAGAGCGGACAGCGCCTGGCCGACGCCACCCGGGGCTGACCCGTCGGTCGGCCCCACCCCGAGCACGGCGCAGGTGACGGCGGGCAGCACCCGACCCGCCGCCACCCCGCCTGCCGTCTCGCCCAGCTCCGGCCTCGACTTGCCGGGTCGGGTTCCCGCCAAGGACAGAAGCTGTCCGCGAGGGTTCCTATCGTCGGCTCCACAGTCATCCGGCGAGCAGTCACCGGCGAGCAGAGGTGGGAACCATGAACAGCACCGTGGACGTCGAGAGCGGCCCCGAGGCCGGCACCGTCACTGAGGCCGGCACTGTCACTGAGGCCGGCACCGTCACCGACCCGAACACAGTCAGCGAGGCGGGCAGCGCCGTCGAGGGCGGGACCGTCAGCGAGAAGGAGGACCTGCTCGCGACGCTGGCGAAGCACCGGCACTTCCTGCGCTACACCGTCCGTGACCTGACCGACGAACAGGCTGCCCGGCGCACCACCGTCAGCGCGCTGTGCCTCGGCGGGCTGATCAAGCATGTCACCGCGGTCGAGCGGTCCTGGGTCGACTTCATCCTCGGCGGAGACCAGCAGGCGGACGCCGAGAGCTGGATGAAGCAGCACCAGATGCTGATGGGCGACACCCTGACCGACCTGCTCGCCGACTACGAGGCCACGGCCGAGCGGACCACGGAGGTTGTCGGGTCGCTGCCCGATCTCGGTGTGACCCGGCCGCTGCCCGAGGCCCCGTGGTTCGAGCCCGGGGCGCGCTGGTCGATGCGGCGCGTCCTGCTCCACCTCATCGCCGAGACGTCGCAGCACGCCGGCCACGCGGACATCATCCGCGAGAGCCTCGACGGCAGCCGCACCATGGGCTGAGCGGAGCCGAGCGGGCCGCCGCCCCCGGGCGGCGCCCGGTCACTCGGCGAGTTCCGGTAGGGGTGCCGACGCCGAGCGTCCCGGCGCCGGGGTCCGTTTCGGGAGCCGTCACGGTCGCACTGGAGTACTTCCATCTGACGTTGACGTCAGATAGGTGGGGCCTCGCGACGGCCGGGTGGCGGGTGGCGAGGCGTCGCGCGGGCGACACGGGTGGAGGTCCCGTCGCCCTCAATTTGGCGGTAACGTCACTACCGTGAAAGTGGGGTCAGTGACGCGCACCTACCAGCAGCGACGGCGGGCCGAGTCGGCGGACGCGAACACCGAGCGCATCCTCGCCGCGGGCGCCGAGCTGTTCGGGGAGCGCCCGTTCGACCAGATCACTCTCGCCGCGGTCGCCGAGCGAGCCGAGGTCGGCGTCCAGACCGTCATCCGGCGGGTCGGTACGAAGGACGGGCTCGTCCGCGCCGTCAACGCCTGGCTGGTCCCGCAGATCGAGGGGGCCCGGGGCGAGCCGGACGTCTCCGACCCGGCGGTGGTCGCCGAGCGCCTGGCCCGCCAGTACGAGCGGTGGGGGCAGGTGACCGACCGCGCCATCCGCCAGCAGGACGTCTCCCCGGCACTGGCGGAGGCCGCGGCCGCCGGCCGGCAGGCCCACCGGGCCTGGACGGCCGCCGCGTTCGCTGCCGAGCTCGACCGCCGGCCTCCGGCCGACCGGCACGACCTGCTCGGCCGGCTCACGGCCGTGTGCGGCGTCGAGCTCTGGCTCGTGCTCCGCAACGACGAGGGGCTCTCCGTCGAGGCCACCCGCGCGGCGGTCGCCGACCTCATCGCGGCCTGCCTGGGCGGCCCGGGCTCCAGCCTGGCCGGTCCGGACTCGTCCACCACTCCCTAGGCCACCACTCCCTGGCCCGCCGGTCCCCAGCTCGCCCCGGCCTCTCGCCGTCGAGATCCGCATCCACCCCATCCCCCCGCGTCGTCTCCCGAGATCCCACATCCCGCGTTCTCCGCCGGTGCCTCCAGCTCCAGGCGGCGGTCCGCCCTGCCCAAGGAGTGCCCACATGGCCCGCTACCTCGTCTACTGCACGACCGCTCCCGGTCACCTGTTTCCGCTGGTCCCAGGCCTGCGCGCCCTGCGCGACCGGGGGCACGAGATCCACCTGCGCATCGGCGCGCGGCTGGTGGACGGCCCGTGGGCCGACGGCCTGAACGTCGCGCCGACCGACCCGCGCATCGACGAGATCGAGGTGAAGGCGGACGCGAGCGGCACCGGCCCGGCCCAGCTCCGACGGGCGCTGGCCGGGCTGATGTCGCGCGGCCCCCTGGAGCGGGCCGACCTCGAACGGGCCGTCGCCCAGGTGGACCCGGACGTGATCCTCGTCGACACCAACGCCTACGGCGCCGCGATCGCCGCGCGGGCGTCCGGGCGGCCGTGGGGGATCGTGCTGCCGTCCCTTGTCGCCCTGCCGGGCAAGGGAATCCCCCCGTACGGCCTGGGCCTCGCGCCGGGACGGGGGCCGCTCGGCCGGCTGCGCGACCGGGTGGTGTGGCCGCTGGTCATCCGCCAGTTCGGCGCGGCGATGCTGCCCCCGCTCAACGCCATGCGGGCGGACGCCGCCCTCCCGCCGCTGACCAGCCCGATCGACTACTTCCTGGAGGCCGACCGGCTTCTGGTGCTGACCGGCGACCCGCTGGAGTACCCGCGCTCGGACGCGCCGGAGCATGTCCGCTTCGTCGGCGCCCAGATCTACGACCCGCCCGGCGAGGCACCGGCCTGGCTCGCCGAGGACGGCGACCCCTGGGTGCTCGTCACCACCTCGACCGACTACCAGGGCGACGAACGCCTCGCCGTGGCCGCCGTCGAGGCCCTGCGTGACGAGCCGGTCCGCGTGGTGATCACCCTGGCGGACGCCTACGGGCACGTCGAGCTGCCGGCCGCGGCGAACGTCCGGGTCGAGCGGTTCGTGCCGCACGGCCCGGTGCTCGAGCGCGCCGCCGCCGTCATCTGCCACAGCGGGATGGGCATCGTGCACAAGGCCATCGCCGCCGGTGTGCCCGTCGTCGCCGTGCCGTTCGGGCGGGATCAGCCCGAGGTCGCGCGCCGGGTCGTGGAGGCCGGCGCAGGCGTCATGCTGCCGGCCAGGCGGCTGACCGCGGAGCGGCTGCGGGACGCGCTGCGCACCGCGATGAGCAGGCGCGCCGGGGCGCTGAACGCCGCACGCCGGATCAGGGCGAGCGGCGGCGGCGAGAGCTTCGCCACCGAGGCAGAGGGCCTCGCGGCCGCGCCGCGGCCCGCCGCCGCACGGCCCGCCGCCTGACGGGGAGGGTGGTCCGCGCCGAGATCAGGGCGCTCGGCGCTGACTACCATTGTCGCCATGACCCGACTCGGAGCCTCCGTCGACCATGTCACCGCGCTGCTCGGCGGGGCCGACCTGGCGTCCGACGCCTCCGTGCGTGAGCTGCTGGAGCAGACCACCGAACGTCGCGGCCTCGACCTCTCCGACCTCGCCCCCGCCGAGCAGGCGGCCCTGATCGCCGAGCGCTCGCAGGACCTGCAGCCCTCACCGGAGGCGCTGGCGGCCCGCATCGGCGACGCGGCGGCCCGGTCGCGTCCCTTCGTGGCGAAGTTCGGCATCGACCCGACCGGCGCCGAGGTCCACCTCGGCCACGCGGTGCCGATGCTGCTCCTGAGCCGGTTCGCGCGGATGGGGCACCGCGTCGTGTTCATCGTCGGTGACATCACCGCCAAGATCGGCGACCCGTCCGGCCGGTCGGACGAGCGCCCGGCGCTCACCGACGAGGACATCGCCCGCAACCTGACCACCTACCGGGCCCAGGTCACCCCGTTCTTCGACTTCGAACGGGCCGAGTTCCGCCGCAACGGCGACTGGCTGCGCGAGGTGAGGCTGCCGCGGCTGCTGGAGATCGTCTCGCGCATCCCGGTGTCGATGTCGCTGCAGCGGGAGGACTTCCGGCGTCGCCTCGACGCCGGCCACGGGCTCTCCCTGGCCGAGCTGCTGTACTCGGTGGTGATGGCGCTGGACTCGGTCGAGGTCGACAGCGACCTGGAGATCGGTGGCATCGACCAGTTCCTGAACATGCAGATGTGCCGCAAGGTCATGGAGATCTGTGGCCAGACCCCGGAGATCGTCGTGGCCACCTCGCTGATCGAGGGGACCGACGGCACCGGCGCCAAGATGAGCAAGAGCCGCGGCAACTACGTCCCGCTGACGGCCGCGCCCGGTGAGATCTTCGGGAAGATCATGTCCGTGCCGGACAGGCTCGTCGAGCCGTACTTCCGCGCGCTCAGCGAGTGGCGCGACTCCGAACTCGCCGTCCTGGCCGCCCGGCGCGAGGCCGGCACGGCGCACCCGATGGACCTCAAGAAGATCCTCGCCGGCGAGGTGACGGCGGCGATCCACGGGGTGGACGCCGCGATGACGGCCCGGGCCGAGTTCGTCGCGCGGTTCTCCCGCCGCACCTTCGCCGAGGTCGACGACCTGCCGGTGCTCTCCGATCTCGGCGCAACCGTCGCCGACGCGGTGCGGGGGCTCGGGTTCGCGAAGAGCAACGGCGACGTCCGCCGGGTCGCGGAGCAGAACGGGCTGCGGCTGGTGGTCGAGTCCGAGGAGGGCCAGACCCAGGTGCCGCTCACGCCGGACGACGTCCGGGAGCCGCTGTCCGCCGTCCTCAAGGACAGGCTCGACGGCCGGCCCGGTGCCGTGTATCTCAAGGTCGGCCGCAAGCTGGCGCGGATCGAGCCTGCCGGCTGACGGCACCCGCCGCGCGGGCACCGGTCGCACGGCGTCGGTGTCAGAGGTCCTGAGCCTCCGTGCGGGCGGTCTCCGCCGGCGGTGAGCCGGGGTGCGCCGCCGGGGTCTCGGGCGGTGCCGGTTCCGGTGGCGGAGTGGTCCGCGGGGGCGTCTCCGGCGGGGGTGCGGTGGTCCTGGGCAGGTCCTCCGGCGTTGCTGGCGGGGGCGGGTCGGTGGCCATGGGTGATCCCGGCGTCGGGTGCGGCTGCGCTGGTGGGGGGTTCGTCGCGCCCGAGCCCTGCGACGGGAACGGCCAGGACGGACCCGGACCCGGACCCGGCGCCTGCGGCACGGCCGGTGGGCGTTGTGTCCCGGGTGTGGCCGGTTGGCCGCCGCTCCCGCCGGACTGCGGGGCGGCCGGCGCCTGAACCGGGCCGCCGGCCGGTCCCCGGCCCGTTCCCGGATCCTGGCCCGTGCCCGGCAGGCCCTGCTCCAGTCCGCCCGCGACGCCGCCGATGGTGCCTCCGGTCGCTTCGCCGGGCATCCCCGCGGACGTGCCGCCCGCCGCGCCGTCCGCCAGGCCGTCCGACGTGCCACCCGGCGTGCCGGCGGATGTCCCGGCGCCGCGGCCGTCGGTGGTGCGCCGGCTGCCCGCCGACTGCCGCTCGGCCGACCGCCGTTCCGCCACGCCCCCGGCGGTCGGCGTGGGCGGCGGGCTCGACGGCGCCCGCGGGGCCTGCGCGCCGTCGCCCCAGCTCGGGAGCAGCTCCCACGGGGTGAGGACGCTGCGCGCCGGCGTCATCGCGACGACCGTGGCGGTGGCCAGCACGGACGCCGCGACCACCAGCCCCCGCACCGGGCGGCGGGCCGGCTCCGTGGGACGGTCCACCACGGCCGGATGCCGCAGCCGCTGGCTGATCTCGGCGATCACCGGCACGGGCAGCCAGCTGGGCGGGCGGGGGCTGGCCCCGAGCTGGGCGTGACAGCGGCCCAGGATCTCGGCCGGCGTCGGCCGCCGCTGCGGCGCCTTGGCCAGGCACGACTCGATCAGCGCGCGCAGGTCGCCGTCCACGCCGGTCAGCTCCGGCTCCCCCCGGACCACGCGATAGATCACATCGGCGGTGTTGCCCTCGCCGAAGGCGTTGCGCCCGGTCGCGGCGAAGGCGAGCACCGACCCGAGGGCGAACACGTCGGAGGCCGCGTCCACCCGTTCGCCGCGGGCCTGCTCGGGCGACATGTACGGCGGCGATCCGATGACCTTCCCGGTGGTGGTGCTGCCCGCGTGGTCGGCTGCCCGCGCGATCCCGAAGTCGATCACGCGGGGCCCGTCGATCGCCAGCAGCACGTTCGCCGGCTTCAGGTCACGGTGCACGACCCCCGCGCCGTGGATGGCGACGAGCGCCTCCGTCACCCCGGCGGCCAGCCGGAGCAGGCTGGACGGCGGCAGCGGGCCGTTGCGCAGCACGCTGTCGCGCAGCGTCGGGCCGTGGATGTAGGCGGTGGCGAGCCACGGGCGGTCCGCGGCGACGTCCGCGGCGATCAGCGGCGCGGTGAACAGGCTGTTCACCCGGCCCATCGCGGCGACCTCCCGCTCGAAACGACGCCGGAACTCGCTGTCGGACGCCATGTCGGCGCGGATGACCTTCACCGCGACCGGCCGCTGCCCCGGGGAGTGGCCCAGATACACCGCGCCCATGCCGCCGGAGCCCAGCCGGCCGCGCAGCCGGAACGGCCCGACCTCCCGAGGGTCGTCGGCGCTGAGCGGGGCGAGGAAGTCGTCGGCCGGCCCGCCGCTGGAACGCTGGGAGGGAACCCTGCCGGGGGACGCGTGGGGTGGGCGTGATCCGGGCGGCGCGCCGCTGGTGCGCGGCGGCCACGGCCCGACCGGCGGCGGCTGCGACGGGACGTCCGCCCCGGGCGGGGCTATCCGGGTCTCGCGCTCCGCCTCCAGGATCGCCGCGAGCTCGTGCCACCGCGCCACCCAGGAGCCGACGTCCCCACCGCAGGCGGACACGAAGGCACACAGGACGTCCAGCGCCGGCAGCGACCCGCCGCTGGCGGCGCCGGCCAGGATCTCCGCCGGCATTCCGCTGCGTCGCGCCAGGGTCCGGTACGAGGGATTTCCCGCCCCGCACCGCGCCGCGCGAAGATCGCGCCCGAACGCGCCGACCGGGCCGGTTGACGGGGTCGTCGTACTCTTCCGTGCTCGCACAGTGCGTCGGTCCTCCTCCGGGGCGCGGGCGCGGGTGACCGGACGGCCGGTGGCGCTGGCGGGATCCTGCCAGTGTGCATACTCCACGTCGCCAACTGGACACGTAGCGAAGCTGGCGAGTTTCCGACAGGGGTGCGGCGCGCATCACGACCCGCTCGGCGCGCGCGGACCCGCTCGGCGCGGGGCGGATCCGCCCGGCGGGACGCGCGGACACGCACGGCGGGATCGAGGTGAGCGCGAGGCCCGTGCCCGGGGAGGATGACCGGCGTGCCCGCTGACCCCGACGCCCACGCCCACGCGGTGCCGGCGGGACGGGCCGGCCGGCGGGAGTGGACCGGGCTGGCCGTCCTCGCGCTGCCCACGCTGCTGCTGTCGCTGGACCTGAGCGTTCTCTACCTCGCGCTGCCCGGCCTCACCGAGGACCTGCGGCCCAGCGCCACGCAGCTGCTGTGGATCACCGACAGCTACGGCTTCCTGATCGCCGGCTTCCTGGTGACCATGGGAACCCTCGGCGACCGCGTGGGCCGGCGCCGCCTCCTGCTCGCCGGCGCGGTCGCGTTCGCGCTGACGTCCGTGCTGGCGGCCTGGGCGACGAGCCCGACGATGCTGATCGCCGCGCGGGCCCTGCTCGGGATCGCCGGTGCCACGCTCATGCCGTCCACCCTCGCGCTGATCAGCAACATGTTCACCGACGAACGGCAGCGGTCCACCGCGGTCGCCGTCTGGATGAGCTGCTTCCTCGCCGGGATGGCGGCCGGCCCGGTGCTCGGCGGCCTGCTGCTGGAGTACTTCTGGTGGGGTTCGGTGTTCCTGCTCGGCGTACCGGTCATGGCGCTGCTGGTCGTGACGGCGCCCGTGCTGCTGCCCGAGTACCGGCACCCGGGGGAGGGCCGCCTCGACCTGGTCAGCGCGACGATGTCGCTGCTCGCCGTCCTCGCGGTCGTCAACGGGCTCAAGGAGACGGCGGCGGGTGGTCCGGGCCCGGGTGCCGGCGGGTCGGTCGCGGTCGGGCTGCTGGTCGGCTGGCTGTTCATCCGCCGCCAGCGCGGCCGGGCCGACCCGTTCGTGGACATCGGCCTGTTCGCGAACCGGTCGTTCACGGCCGCGCTCGGGCTCATCCTGTTCGGCGCGTTCGTCATGGGCGGGATCAACCTGTTCGTGACGCAGTACCTGCAGCTGGTCGCGGGACTCACCCCGCTGCGGGCCGGCCTGTGGCTGGCGCCGGCGACGCTGGCCGTCATCGGCACGAGCCTGGCCGCCCCGGTGGCGGCGCGGTGGATCGGCGCGGGGCGGGTGGTCGCCGCCGGGCTGGGGGTGAGCGCCGTCGGCCTCGCGATCCTCACCCGGGCCGGCGATGGCGGGCTGATCCTGCTGGGGTTCGGGTTCGTCCTGGTCTTCCTGGGTGTCGGGCCGCTGGGCGTGCTCGGCACCGATCTGGTGGTCGGATCAGCGCCGCCCGCGCGGGCCGGGTCGGCGGCATCGCTGTCGGAGACGGGCAGCGAGCTGGGCGTGGCCCTCGGGGTGGCGCTGCTCGGCAGCCTGGGCACGGCCGTCTACCGGCACCGCCTCGCCGCGGCGATCGACAGCGGGAGCCCGGCCGGGGGAGCGGGTCGGTCGGCACCGGCCGGGCCGGCCGATGCCGACCGTGAAAGCCTCGCCGGTGCGGTACGGGCGGCGCGATCACTCGCCGACGGCGGAACCGCGGTGCTGGAGCCGGCCCGCGACGCGTTCACCGCCGGCCTGCACACCGTCGCCGCGGTGGGATGCGCGCTGGCGGTTCTGTTCGCGGTGCTCTCGGTCCTCCTCTTCCGCAGCGGCGCGGTGGGTGGCATGACGGCGAGCGACTCGACAACGGGTGACGTCACAGCCGCTGAACAGACCATCGGAATGAATTCCGATGAAGAGGACGGAGCTGCGGACGGACGGGGCGACGCGGCGTTCTGAAGGACACTTCGTAACCCGCATGGGCGGAACACGGCCGCGTGTTCTGTTTGTCCGGTCCTGGCGACGGATGTCGTCATAACCGAGTGGCGGCAGGTACGGGGCGGTCCGCGGGTGGCGGAACGGTCAGCTGCGAGCAGTATGGCCGGTATGGCGATCTTCGCGGTAAGATGACGCGTCCTGATTGGCTGGTAAGCCAGCCGCGCATTGCGGGAAGCCCGTCGCATCTCGTCCGGGCCGCCTGGCCCGGACGTCTTGTCAGCCTCACCGGCCGGGATCTCCCTGCTTCCGACTCCTGGAGTCCGGCCTGCGTAACTGGCATCCAGCGGCGGGCCGCTTGTGGCGTGACTGTGACGCGCTATGATCCGGAGTATCAGGATATTCCGACGCCTCGCTAGGTCGTCGCCGCCGGAAGGTCCCGGGCCTACTGGGGGGTTCTGGCAGTGTTCTCCGCTCGGCACGATCCAGGAACGCGGACCGACTCGCCCGGCATCTTCTCGGGCTGAGTGCGTGCCGGCGCCGTCCCGCGTGATCGAGGTGGCACATGCGGGAGCCCGCGTACAGCGGAAACGCGAAGAGTCGACGGGCGACGGGCGGTACCGGGGCGTGAGCCGCGCTGCCTGCACGGCCGGTGCAACCAAAGGGATCGGAAGCAACGAAGCCTGGGTGAGATCGGTAGGCCGCCTGTGGGCGCGACTGCTGCGCCGAGCCGGCCTGGATCCGGAGGCGGCCGTTGCCGAGATCGGGCCAGGGTTTTCGGCGAAGGTTGCCTTCGGCTTGTCTGACCTCGGGTTCCGGGGCACTGTGATCCTCGTCGAACCGAATGAGGAGGCTGGCGCGTGGGCGGCCGCGGAATATCGCCGGCTTCTTCCGGACGCCGAGATCCGCGTGATGAGTGAACAGGTCCCGGACGCGGGAGCGCTGGCCGGACAGAACACGGATTTCCTGGTCGCGAACCACGTGATCGACGACCTGCTTCTCGACACCTACATCGAGGCGGACGAGCGGGCGAGTATCTTCGGCAGGATGGGTCCCGGATCGGCCTGCTCGAGTACGTTCGTCCAGGCCTGGCACCGGATGCTGGCCACTGACACCCTGAGTGAAACGCTGTCCGAGCAGGTCGCAGCGAATCTCAGTCACTATGTGGAGCTGGTCCGGCCACGCTGCCTCTTCCTGAACGACTACCCGAGCTGGCGCCATCGACAGCACGGCCTGGAACCCATCAGTAAGGTCAGTCGCCAGACGATGGATCGCCTGCGGTATGAGCTTGTGAACTCGCGAGCGGACACGGCGCTTCTTCGTCGCCCACCCGGCGGTCGCGGGTTCTCCTGGCTTGTATCGCCGAGCTGACCCAGCCGACCAGTGAGGGAACCATTATGGGACGTCTGAATATCAGATCGATACATACAATCTTTCGTGACTACTTTCGGATCGACGAGGCGTGGGTCAGCTACGAGCTGCCCGACGGGGAGATGTCGGGTGTTGTGCGGCGGCTCAGCTTCGAACGCGGCGATTCCTGCGCGGCAGTCGTCGTCGACGAGATCGCCGGTAAGGCGATCATGGTGAGGCAGTTTCGCTTCCCCACTGTCGCCCAGGGGCCCGGCTGGATTCTGGAGCTGGTGGCAGGAACCCTCGAGGACGGTGAGTCCCCGGAATCCTGCATCCGTCGTGAGATAGAAGAGGAACTCGGCTTCGAAGCCCTTTCCCTGAGCCATCTCAGAACGTTCTACACCTCGCCAGGGGGCTCCTCCGAGCGAGTCCATCTGTTCCACGCCGTCGTCAGCGCCGGTTCGCGGGTGGGCCCGGGGTGCGGAGTCTCCGAGGAGCAGGAGGATGTAGAGGCGGTCGAGATCGCCCTGACGGACGTACCGATGCTGCTTGCTGGTGGTGACGTTCTCGATGCAAAGACAATCATAGGTCTGTCGTGGCTCGCGGGCTCGCCTGCTGTTGGAAGGAACGGCTAATGTCGCTTTCCGTGAACACCAAGAAGTGCTTTGTCGTCATGCCGTTCGGTGAGAAGGCGGGGCCAGACGGTTCGTTAATCGATTTCGACAACGTCTACCGGGACGTCATCAGGGAGCCGGTCGAGTCGCTGGGCTTCAAGGTGGTGAGGGCCGACGAGATCGAGCGGCCCGGCTCGATCCACAGCGACATGTTCCGGCACATCGCGATGGACGATCTGGCGATCGTGGACATCACGACGGGAAACCCCAACGTCCTCTACGAGCTTGGCGTTCGACATGCCCTGAGGCCGTCATTGACGATCATAATCAAGCGGCGTGGCACAAAAATTCCCTTCAATTTTGCGGGAGAGCGTGTCATCGACTATCCGAGCGTAAGGGGCAGCTACGCGGACAGTCGAGAGGAGATTCGAAGGTACATTGAGAACGGGCTGAAGAAAAGTGAGACAGACAGTCCGATCTTCAATTTTCTGCAGGATGCCAGGAAGGATTGGAAGCGGGAGCGGATTACTTCGCGAGATGAATACCGCTATCGGACCGTGAGCTCGCCGAAGAAGAAGATCAGTGTGATCACCGGTGACATTCGTGACTGGCGTGGTATCGATGTCTGGGTGAACTCGGAGAACACCAACATGCAGATGGCGCGGTTCTTCGACCGTTCGCTGTCTGCGATGATCCGATATGAGGGCGCGGTCAAGGACGCGAGCGATGAAGTTGTCGAGGACACGATCGCCGGCGAGCTGACCGCGCTCCTCGGAGGTCGGGAGACGGTGACCGCGGGTGCGGTGTACGTCACCGGCTCGGGTGCTCTCGCCGCAACCCGTGGCGTGAAGAAAATCTTCCACGCGGCGAGCACCCAGGGCGTTCCGGGGAGCGGATACCAGATGATTCAGAATGTCGAGAGATGTGTGACCGCATCGATGCGGCGTATCGACGAGCAGTTCGCTGACGCAGGACTGAGGAGCATCGTCTTCCCGATGATGGGAACAGGGGAGGGTGGCGGCGACGTCTACGCCACCGCACCGCGTCTGATACAGACGGCCGTTGCCTATCTGGCCTTCAACCCAGACAGTGTTGTCGAGAAGGTCTACTTCTCGGCTTGGAACCGCCGTGACCTCGAGGCCTGCCTGAACGCCCTGACGGATGCGGTCGAGGTGGAGCCCATCGGCTGAACTAGTAGTCGCCGGCCTTGATCCTCTCCCAGGCGTCGAGGGCCGCGCCGCGGTAGTCCAGCGTGGGAATCCCCGCCCTCGCGCACCACTCGTGCACGGCGTGATGGTTCATCTCGGCCGGGACATAGCGGATCCTTTTCCGTTCACGCGCGAACGCGGTCAACTCGTCGGCGGTGTGCCACCCGCCGCCGACGGCGACCATCTCGTGACTGAGGTCCAGCAGGAGTGTGAGTGTCGGCGAGTAGCACCCGTCATCGGTCAACCCCCCCCACCGCCGGTCACGAACGAAGAAGCTGCTCTGGCACAGAGGCGACACCCGGTGGGTGGCGTGGAATCTCATCGCGATGGACGAGTGAAGGCCAGCGGTCTCAAAGCCCTGAGCGCGGGCGATGCGGTAGGCGCAGGCTATGCCCTCCTGACCCCCGGTACGCAGCAGAGTGCCGCTGAGCACGAGGGTGTCGGCCGGAGAGAAATCAAGCAGAAGATGGGCGACCGCATCTTCCGTGTGCTCTCGCTGTTCATATCCGAGTTCCGCGTACCCGGCAAGATAAAGCACGTACTTGCTCTTGCGCCGGACTGCCTGGACAATCTCGTCGCGGGCGCTTACCGGCCAGTATCTGGGATCGAAGCCAAGCCGTGGGTCGGTGGAGCCTCCTCCGCCGGTCCGGTGCGCTGGGCCCGGCCCGCGGGTGTTCATGCAGCTGCCGCCAGACTCAGCCATCCCTACTCGCCGCCCGCCTCGTTGCGCACGCTCCCAGGATCCATCGGTGAGACCGCCCCGATCCGGACATGAATCACCACGATGATCAATCGTGGTGAAAGCAAGTGTAAAGGACGGGAGTGCGGGAGGGCGCGCGACGCCGGGCAACGCGCGTTGAGTGAGAACGCGTGGAGTGCGGCGATCTGCGAGGCGACAACCTGGGCGCCGGAACTCCGTGCGGCACTCTGCCGGCATCCCGTCCGGCGGCGGTGCTGAGAGTTTTTCCCGCGCGGCGCCGGAGTCTGCGGCCTCCTATCTCGAGACGCTCTCGGGGGCGGCGGGGTCCTGCGTGGTTTCCGGGACCGGGCCCGCGTTTCCGGCCGGCGGACCGGAATTCCCGGGGAGCGGCGTGTCCGTCACCGTTGAACCGGTCGGGGCAGGCGAGAAGAAAGACCTGGTGGAGGACGGCGTGGACGTCCCGTTCACGCCGCTCACCGGAGCGCGCGCGGCAGGGCGCCGACCGGCGCGCAGGCCCCGTTGCGTGCGCCCCCAGGGCTTGAGCGTGGACAGGAACGTGGCGGTAATGAACATCGCGTTCATCAGGCAGGCACCCGCGATGATCGCGACTGTGGGTCCGCTGTAGTGGACGTTTCCGTCCGCTGTGGCATGGCCGGCTCGAACGATCATGGTGCGCATGAAGGCGGCCGCGAAGATGACCGCGACGACCGTGATCGCCAGCTTGGTCACGACCCACTTGTGGTGCAGGAGACCCCATCGGGTGCGCAGCGAGATCAGGATCCCCGTCGCGAGGGTGAGTAGCGCCAGCGGAATGTTGAGGGCTCGATCGAACACGTGCATGAGCTCATAGGCCGGATGCCGGATGTCGCTGTCGAGAGACGCCGTGATGGCGAGCGCGAGCTGGCCCAGTGCGACGCCGTTCCACCCGACGCTCACCAGGACGTGTGCGGTTAGCAGAAGCTGACGGGCGACCCGCCGCTGTCTGCGCGGTCTCGCCGGGGGCCTGGCGGTTGTGATCGCGGTGGCAGTCATGCCGGCGACTCCGGAGGTCGGACGGATCAGGCCAGAAGTGCTATAGCGCAGCGGTGGCGCCGCCGTAACTCGCCGGCTACCCCGGACGAACGGAAATCACAATACATGGCACGACAGGGCTAGATACCAACCTTTCGAGGTCTGGTCCGGATCGTGCCAGGAAGGCCGGTATTCGAATAGGGAATCGCTCGCCAACACGAATCCGCAGGTCGGAGGCCCGGACGCGGATCGGGGGTTGTCGTCGGCGAGCGCCGCCCGCTGGCAGGTTCCCTCATCGGCAACTTGAGCTTGGTTACTCACTGTCACCCGAGTCTTGGGTGTGTTGGACCATGTACGGTCTGACAGAGCGGGTGAATGCGGTTGAGGTGTCTTCGGTACGCGGGTCCGGGCTTGTCGATCGTCACGCTGCGTGAGAATTGTGGCGCGGCTCTCCTGTTTCGCCCGGGCCGTCCAGCGGCCGGAGCGCGCCCACTGCGGCGGACGGGCCACGGCCGCGTCGCGACCGCGGTGATCGTCCCCGGGCCCGCCCGCCCGCCGGGCGCATACCGCGGTGGCCTGTCGGCCGCCGACAGCAGGCTTCATGTGACAACTCGACACGAGCAGGGGGTGCGGACCGGATGGCCAGACCGACGGGACTCTCAGGGAGCGGGCGCGAGCGGAGTGCCGCGTGTTCGCCGCCGTAGTCGCCCACCTTGTCCTCGCCGCGGTCCTGCCCGCGCTGACCGACCGGCTGGGCCGCACGGCCTTCCTGCTCGCGGCCGCCGCGCCGGCAGCCACGTTCGGCTGGCTGGTGGTCCGGATACCGGCCGTACTCGACGCGGCCACGGCCGCGCCGTCCGCGCTGGCCACACCAGCCGCGACTGGTGTGGCTGCCACGACGGCCGCCGTCGGAGGGCACGGCGCCCCCGCCGGTGACCTGCTGGTCGAGACTCTCACCTGGGCGCCGACCGTCGAGCTGGAGATCGTGTTCCGGCTCGCCCCGCTGGCACTGCTGATGGCGCTGCTCGTCACCGGCGTCGGCGCGGCGGTGCTGGTCTACTCGTTCGCCTACCACGCGCCGCACGCGGCCGACGGCGGCGTGCCCGTGCCGGGCTCGGCGGGGCCGGGCCGGGCGAGCGCCGCGCTGCTCGCGTTCGCGGGCGCGATGCTGGGGCTGGTCCTGGCCGACGACCTGTTCACGCTCTACCTCTTCTGGGAGCTCACCACCGTCTTCTCCTTCCTGCTGATCGGGCAGGACGGCGTGAGCGCCCCCGGCCGGCGGTCCGCCGTCCAGGCGTTGCTGATCACCAGCGTCGGGGGCCTGGCGATGCTGTTCGGCTTCGTCCTGCTGGGGCAGGCAGCGGGCACCTACCGGATCTCGCGGATTGTGGCGGCGCCGCCGTCCGGCGCGGTGGTCACCGCGGCGCTGGTGCTCGTCCTGCTGGGCGCGGCTACGAAGTCGGCCCAGATCCCGTTCCACTCCTGGCTGCCGGCCGCCATGGTCGCGCCCACCCCGGTCAGCGCGTACCTGCACGCCGCGGCGATGGTGAAGGCCGGGGTGTTCCTCGTGGCGACGCTGACCCCGGCCTTCGCCGGCGTGGTGGGCTGGCAGGTACCGGCGGTGGCCCTCGGCGCGGCGACGATGCTGCTCGGCGGCCTGCGCGCGCTGGTGCAGACCGACCTCAAACGGCTGCTCGCCTTCGGTACCGTCAGCCAGCTCGGGTTCCTCACCGCGCTGGTCGGGTTCGGGTCGCGCACCGCGGCGCTGGCCGGCGCCACGCTGATCCTCGCGCACGGGCTGTTCAAGGCCGCGCTGTTCATGGTCGTCGGCATCGTCGACCACCAGGCCGGGACCCGTGACCTGCGGGACCTGTCCGGCCTGTGGCGAAGCGTCCCGGTGGTGTGCGGGGGAGCCGTCCTCGCCGCCGCCTCGATGGTCGGGCTGCCGCCCTTCCTGGGCTACCTGGGCAAGGAGGCCGCCTTCGAGGCGCTCGTCCACGGCGGGGCCGGCGAGCTGGCGCTGCTCGCCGTGTTCGCGGCGGGCTCCTGCCTGACCACCGGGTACGCGCTGCGGTTCCTGTGGGGTGCGTTCGGCGCGCGGCCGGGCGCGCCGCCGAGCGCGGTCGCCCGTCCGGCGGCGGTGTTCGTGGCGCCGGTGGTGGTGCTGGCCCTCGCCGGACTCGGCCTCGGGATCGCGCACCGGGGCGTCGACCGGCTCGTCGCCGCCTACGCCGACGGCTTCCCCGCCGGCGCCGCGCGCTACCACCTCGCGCTCTGGCACGGGCCGGGCTGGCCGATCGCGCTGTCCGCCGTCGCGGTCGCCGGGGGCGTGCTGGTCTTCGCCGCGGCGGCGGGGCCTCCGCGGCGGCTGTCGCCGCGCCTGCCCGATCTCCTGGACGCGCAGCGCGGCTACGAGCGCGCCGTGCGGGCACTGGACTGGTCGGCGGTCGCGGTCACCGGCCGGCTGCAGACCGGCTCGCTGCCGGCGTACCTCGGCGTCATCCTGCTCACGGTGCTCGCGGTGCCGGGCACCGCGCTGGTCACCGGGACCTCCTGGCCCGACGACCTGCCCTGGTGGGACTACCGCATCCAGCTCCCGCTCGCGGTGGGCATCCTGCTCGCCTCGCTGGCGGTCGTCCGCGCCCGCAGCAGGCTCACCGCGACGCTGCTGCTCGGCGCGGTCGGATACGGGATCGGCGCGCTGTTCGTCGTCGACGGCGCGCCCGACCTCGCGCTGGCCCAGTTCCTCGTCGAGACCCTGTCGCTGATCGTTTTCGTCTTCGTGCTGCGGCGGATGCCGGTCCGGTTCTCGACGGCCGACCGTTCGTCGCCGCTGCGGCTGCCGCGGATCGCCGTCGCCGTCGCCGTCGGGGTTTTCGTGGCCGGGTTCGCGATCGTGACCAGCGGCTCGCGCGCCGGGATGGCGCAGCCGAGCCGGGAGTTCATCGCACGCTCGCCCGGCGAGACCGGGGCGACGAACGTGGTGAACGCCATCCTGGTCGACTTCCGGGCGTTCGACACCCTCGGCGAGATCGCGGTGCTCGCGGTGGCCGCGCTCGGCGTGGCCTCGCTGCTGCTGCTCGTCCGCACCCCGCAGGGGCGCACGATCGACCAGCTGCTCGGCCCGGCGGACCGACGGGCCGAGGAGCCGGTGCGGGCACGGTCGGTCCTGCTGGAGGTCACGACCCGGGCGGTGTTCCCGGTGGTGCTCGTGTTCTCGCTGTACCTGCTCTTCGCCGGCCACACCAGGACGGGGGGCGGCTTCTCCGGCGGGCTCGTCGCCGGCCTGGCGTTCGTCCTGCGTTATGTGGCGGGACGGCGCCGGCGGGTGGGCGCGGCCGTCCCGGTGGTGCCGACCGCGGTGATCGGCACCGGGCTGGTGACCGCGGCGGCCGCGGGGCTCGCGCCCGCGCTGCTCGGCGATCCCGTCCTGGAGAGCTATGTGTTCAAGGGTGATCTGCCGATCCTGGGTCACGTCGAGCTGGTGACGAGCCTGTTCTTCGACGTCGGGGTCTACCTGCTGATCATCGGCGTGGTGCTCGAGCTGCTGCGCACGCTCGGCACCGCCGTCGACAAGGAGGCCGACGCCGAGATCGAGGCGGGCCGCGAGCGCGTGGACGAGATCGCATGAGCCCGGTGAACCTGACCTCGGCCCTGATGGTCGGCGGCCTCTACACGGCCGGGACCTACCTCCTCCTGCAACGCTCGCTCATGCGCGTGCTCATCGGGCTCGTCCTGCTCGGGCACGGCACGAACCTGCTCCTGCTGCTCGTCGGCGGGGAGAGCGGCCAGCCGCCCATGGTCGGCTCGGCCCGGCCCGAGGACATGTCGGACCCGCTCCCGCAGGGCATGGCGCTGACCTCGATCGTCATCACCTTCGCGCTGACGACCTTCCTGCTCGCGCTCGCGTACCGGGCGTGGACCCTGCTCGGGGACGACGAGGTGCGCGACGACATCGAGGACGCCCGCATCAGCCGCCTGGAGCCCGGCGGATCGGCACATCCCGAGCAGTCGGGACCGCCCGGGGCAGCGGGACAGCCCGACGGGGACGACGGAGCGGGACAACTCGGCGGGGGACCGGCCGACGGGGCCGAACAGTCCGACCGGGAGGACCGGGAGCCGCCGCGCGAACCGGGTGAGCTCGCCGTGCCCGGCCTGCTCGAGCGGTGCGACGCCTACGGACGGCACCCGTGAGCGTCCTGGCGGTTCTCCCGGTCGTGGTGCCCCTGCTCGCCGCCGGCGCCGTGCTCGTCCTGCGCGGCCGGGTGCGGGCGCAGCGGATCCTCGCGCTCCTGGTGGTCGCGGGTGTCGTCGCCGACGCGGTGGCGATCGTCGTGATCGCCGACACCGACGGTCCGCTGGTCGCGAACCTGGGCGGATGGCCGGCGCCGATCGGCATCACGCTGGTCGCGGACCGGCTCTCCGGCCTGCTGCTGCTCACCTCGGCCGTCGTCACCTTCGCGGTGCTCGCCTACGCGATCGGCCAGGGCGTCACGGAGGACACTCGCCGCGGCAACAGCTCGATCTTCCAGTCGGTGTACCTGGTCCTGGTCGCCGGTGTGGCGCTCGCGTATCTCACCGGCGACCTGTTCAACCTGTTCGTCGCGTTCGAGGTCATGCTGGTCTCGTCCTACGTGCTGATCACGCTCGACACCACCGCGGGGCGCATCCGCGCCGGCATGACCTACGTGATCGTCAGCATGACGTCGTCCCTGCTGTTCCTCACGATGCTGGCGCTGGTCTACGCGGCGACCGGGACGATGAACCTCGCCGACCTGTCGGGGCGGGTCGGCGAGCTGCCGGAGGGCCTGGCCGGGGCGCTCGGCCTGCTGGCCCTGGTCGTCTTCGGTATCAAGGCGGCGGCCGTCCCGCTGCACTTCTGGCTGCCGGACAGCTACCCGACGGCACCGGCACCGGTCACGGCCGTCCTCGCCGCCCTGCTGACCAAGGTCGGCGTGTACGCGCTGCTGCGGACGCACACCCTGGTGTTCGCGCATGACGGGGTGTGGGTGCTGCTGCTGGTCGCCGCGGTGGTCACGCTGCTCGTCGGCGCCCTCGGCGCGCTCGCCCAGGACAACCTGAACCGGATGCTGTCGTACCTGCTGGTGAGCCACATCGGCTACATGCTGTTCGGCCTGTCGCTGTTCACCGTGATCGGCCTCACCGGCGTGATCATCTATATGGTGCACCACATCGTGGCGCAGGCCGCGCTGTTCCTGGCCAGCGGACTGATCACCCGGTACGCCGGGACGTCGGTGCCGCGGCGCATGGGCGGGCTGGCGGCCGCCGTGCCGGCGACGGCGGTGCTCTTCGCGCTGCCGGCGCTCAGCCTCGCGGGCATCCCCCCGTTCTCCGGCTTCGTCGCGAAGCTGACCCTGCTCGAGGCCGGGTCCGGGGTCGGCACCTGGCCGGTTTACGCCGCGGTCGCCGCCGGCCTGGCCACCAGCCTGCTGACGCTCTACGCGATGGCCCGGGTATGGACGCTGGCCTTCTGGGGATCGCGCCGGGCGAGCGTGCCCGATCCGGAGCCCGCGGACGACCTGGTGGTCGGGACGGAGCGGGTGAACCGCCCGATGATCCTGGCGACCGGTGGGATCGTCGCCGTCGGGCTGGCCGCCGCGGTGTTCGCCGGCCCGCTGGCCGCGCTGAGCCAGCGGGCCGCGGACGACCTGCTCGAGCCGTCGGGCTACGTGGAGTCCGTGCTTCCGGGCGCCGTCCCGGTGGGGCTCCCGCGGGCCGTTCCGGCAGGGGCTGGCCGATGAGCCGCCGGAGCGCCGGGCCCGAGCCGGCCACCCGCGTGTTCCGTCGGCCCGGCCGGTTGCTGTGGCTGTGGGCGGTGTGGATGCTGCTGTGGGGCCGGCCCACCCCGCTGGCCGCGCTCAGCGGGCTGCTCGTGGCGGCCGTGGTGCTCGCCGCCTTCCCGCTCCGCCCGGTCGCCCCGGGGGCACGGTTCCGGCCGCTGCCGGCGCTCGCCCTGCTCGGCCACCTCGTCGCCGACCTCGTCCCGTCCGCGGTGGCGGTGGCCTGGCAGATGATCCGGTACGGCCCGCGGACGCGCTCGGCGATCGTCGCCGTGCCCCTGGGCGCGACGTCGGAGGTGGTGTCGACGCTGACCGCGAACGCCGTCTCGCTCGCGCCCGGCGCGTTCGTGCTGGAGATCGACCACGAGGCCGGTGAGCTGTACGTCTACGCGCTCGCCGCCGGCGACGAGCAGGCGGCCGACCGTACCCGCGCGGCTGTGCTCGGCCTGCAGCGCCGGGTGCTGGCCGCCTTCGGCGCCGCAGCGGCCGTCCCCGCGCCCGGCCGTCGCCGTCGCGGCGCGCGCGCCGGCACAGATGACGCCGAGGTACCCGACCGGGAGGCACGGTGATGACCACCGTCTACACGATCACGTTCGTCCTGCTCGCCGTGGCCGGGCTGCTCACCCTGGCCAGGGCACTGGCCGGGCCCACCAACCTGGACCGCATCGTCGCCCTCGACGTTCTGGTGATCCTCATCGTCGCGGGTGTCACGGTAGAGATCGGGATGCGCAACGAGGGCTGGAACATCGCGCTCGTCGCGGTCGTCGCGCTGCTGGGCTTCCTCGGGTCGCTGACCGCGGCCCGACTGGTCGAGCGGCGTGGGACAACCCGCTGATGGCCCGCCAGGTGATCTCCGCGGTGCTGCTGCTGACCGGCGCGCTGTTCTGCCTGCTCGGCGCCTGGGGCCTGCTGCGGTTCCCGGACGTCCCCTCCCGGCTGCAGGCGGCCACCAAGCCCCAGACGGTCGGCCTGGTGTCGATCCTGCTCGGCAGCGCCGTCCAGCTCGCGCCCCGCCACGCCGCCGGGCTGCTGCTCGTCGCGCTGCTGCAGCTCGTCACGGCGCCCGTGATCGCCCAGCGGGTCGGCCGGGCGGCCTACCGCACCGGCCGGTTCCGCCACGACCTGCTGGTCGTGGACGAGCTGGCCCGGCGCCGGGGCGGAGTCGCCAGCCCAGGCCAGGCCGCCGAACACCGGTGACACCCGGCCAGCCCGACCGGCCAGCCGGGCGGCCGGGCGGCCGGGCGGCCCGGCCAGCCGGCGGCTCAGGTCGGCTGCGGCCCGCCCGGTTCGCTCTGTTCGGCGAGGAAGCGCTCCAGCGCCGCGCCGAGCTCCTCGCCGGTCGGCAGCGGTTCGGAGTCGTCGACCACCGGCAGGTGCTCGCCCTCGCGGCCGCGGTGGAACGCGTCGTACTGCTCCTCGATCGCTTTGACCACGTCGGCGGCCTCGCCGCCGCGCGCGATCTGGCTGTCGACCTCGCCCCGCACCTCCAACGCGGCGGAACGCAGCCCGTCCAGCGGCAGGAGCAGCCCCGTGGACTTCGAGACCGAGCTGAGCAGCGCCTCGGTCGCGGCCGGATAGGTGGCCTGGGCGAGGTAGTGCGGGACGTGCGCGGCGAAGCCCATCGCATCGGCCCCGGACCGGCCGATCTCGTACTCGAGCAGGTGCCCGGCGCTGCCGGGTACCGACAGCCGCCGGACCCACGGCTCGTACCCGACGAGCAGTTCCTTGCGTGTCGCGTGCGCGGTGACCCCGCACGGACGGGTGTGCGGCACGGCCATGGGGATCGCGTTCAGCCCGACCGACATGCGGACGCCCAGCTCCGCCATGACCGCCTGGACGGCCTTGGTGAAGCGCTTCCAGTGCAGGTCCGGCTCGGGGCCGCAGAGCAGCAGGAAGGGCGTACCGGCCTCGTCGTGGAGCAGCTCGATGGCCAGGACGGGATCGTCGTAGCTTTCCCAGTGGTCCTCGTAGAAGACCATGGGCGGGCGCCGGGAGCGGTAGTCCATGAGCTGGTCGACGTCGAAGGTGACGATCCGCTCGTGCTGCAGCGCCGTCGTCAGGTGCTCGCTGGCGAGCCCGACAGCGCCACCCGCGTCGACGACCCCGGTCATCGCCTCGATCAGTACCGGGCGGCCGAGGTCGTCCAGGTCGCTCCTGATCTCGTAGAGCTCTCTGGGGTCAAGCATCGGTCGTGCCCTCCCTCACCGATCTGGTCCGCGGCGGTCCGCGGTGACACCCTGGCACTAGGAAGTCGCCGTGGCGGTCCCGCATTCCGACTCCGCCGGGGCAGCTCCGATACGCATGATCGAGAATACCAACGCCCACCCTCGCCCCGGCGGAAATAGTGCCGTACGAGCGGCGTGGCGCCGTCGTGCCTGCTATGTCGTGATCGCGTCTGTCGGGATCGCGGGTCACCGCCCGGTCAGCGACCCGCTGCTCACCCAGACGTCGCCGATCAGGCCGGCCAGCCGCAACCGCAGCCGGGGGGTTCCCGGGCGTTCCGAGACCATGGCCAGCTCCAGGTGCCGGTCGCCGAGCACGACCAGGCCGCTCATGTCGACCTCCATCCCGTCCGGGACGCTGATGGTGAGATCGCCGATCAGCGAGATATAGAGAATGTCGAGCACGCCGTCGGTCACGGCATCCTCGTCCATCAGCGCACCGCGCAGATCCAGCGTCCAGTCGCCGAGCAGGTTGACTATCACCGTCCGCCGGGGCATCCGCCAACGGCCGAGCCGCCGTCCGTCGCCGAGAATGTTGACGATCGTCGACGACGAGCGCTGGATGCCGACCCGCGGCGGGACGATGCCGGCCCCGGCCTGCGCCAGCTCCTCCGCGGTCTGGGCGGCCCAGGCGCCCCCGACCCGCTCGCTGAACTCGTCCAGGGTCAGCCGCCCGTCGCCGCAGGCCGCACGCAGTTGGTCGGCGGTCGCCTGCCGGTCGGCATCGGTGATCGGCGCGGACGGGCTGCGGCGCGGGCCGGCGCTCGTCGCCTTGCCGACGCCGAAAGCGGGGCCGGGGGTGTCTGCCTTGCCGGCGGGGGCGGTGGTGGTGGCAGCCTGGCCGGGGGTTTTCGCGGGGCCGGCCTCGGCCGGACTGCCGGCCCGGCTCGGGTCGACCGGCGCGTCGGCGTCGCCGGTCGCGGGAGCCGGGCCGGGATCGGGTGAGTCGGGCGCCATGTCCCGACGGTAGCGGCCCACCCACCCGGGGCGAAGGCCGCCTGGGCGCCGGCCGCCCCGGGGACGGACATGAACGTGTGGTCTCACAGGGGCATGAAGGTAAGGCCCCTGGCCCGCAGCGCCGGCAGGACCTGGCGAAGCGCCTCGACGGTCTGCGATCGATCGCCGCCGCCGTCGTGACACAGCAGGATGTCGCCCGCCCGGGCGCCGGTCAGCGACCGCACGATCGACGCCGCCCCGGGCCGGGTCCAGTCGCGTGGGTCGACGCTCCAGCCGACCGGTGTCAGGTGCTGCGCGGCCGCGGCCGCGAGGACGGCCGGCGGCCAGTCCCCGCCGGGCGACCGGAAGTACCGGGGAGCGATCCCACCGGCCGCGGTGATGATCGCCTGGGCCGCGGAGATCTCCCGGGCGACCGTCGCGGCGGAGCCGGCGCCGAACGGCGTCGGATGGTCGAGCGAGTGGTTGCCGACGGTGTGCCCCTCGGCGAGGACGCGCCGGACCAGCTCCGGGTGGGCCTTCGCCTGGACCCCGATGACGAAGAAGGTCGCGCGGACACCGTTGCCACGCAGCACCTCCAGGATCCGCGGCGTCCAGACCGGGTGCGGTCCGTCGTCGATGGTCAGCGCGATCGCGTTCGCCGGCGCCGCGGGCCGCGCGCCGCGGACCCGGCTCACCGCGCCCGACCGCCTGCCCGCCGCGGGGGCGGCCAGGGCCGGGTCGACCGCGCCGAGTGCCGTGAGGCCGGCCGCTCCCGCGATCGACCACCCCAGCAGCCGTCGCCGGGACGGCCCGCCCGCCCCGCCCCCGGCCTCGCAACCGCCCCTGGCCCCGAAACCGTCCCCGGACGAGGGCCGCGCGATCATGGCGAGACCTCACCGCTGCGGCTGGAGCGGACGCGGCACGTCCGGCTGACTTTCATCCCGTTGTCCCTTCACTGTTCCGAACGCCGGGTCTCACGGCGCCCGGCGCCGGTAGACCATACGTCGTATGTGCCGGTACAAAGCGGGCATAAATTGCGGTTGGAAATGTCAACAGTGGGGATGAAAAAAAGAGGTTGCGGACGGTGGCCGGTCTGGCCCGGAGTCGAGCGGAACGAGTGCCAGAAAAAGGGCCTGACTGGAGTAAAACGTCCAGTTATTGCCGGAAAGGTGCGGCCGGGTCAGTAGATGCAGGCGGCGGCGGCCGTCACCGGCGGCTCGGTCGTCGCGGACGATCCCACCGACGGCCCCACCGGCAGCGTGGCGGACGGCCCAAGTGTGCCCGGGGTGGTGCCGGCCGTGGCGTCCTGCCCGGTCCCGGCGACCGGCCGGGCCAGGATGTCGACGCCGGCGCCGACACTGACACCGGTCGGCGCCGTGGCCGTGGGTATCGCCGTAGGCGGGGGCGTGGGGGTGACTGTTGGCTGTTCGGCCGGGGAGGCGGGCGTCGATGCCACGTCGGGTACCTGAGGCGTCACTGTTGGGGTGGCGCTCTCGGTGGGTGGGAGGGCGACTGCCGCGGTGGGGGCGGTCGGTGCGCCGATCGAGGGTTCCGGGGTGAAGGCGCCGCCGAGCGGGATGAGGTCTCCGGAGCCGGTGGGCTCGGGCAGGGACTCGCCGCCGGTGATGTTCCGGAAGAACTGCCGCATCTGGTCGGGGTCATACAGGAAGTAGAAGGCCGGTTCGGCGATCTGGCCCGTGATCGGGACGGTGGAGAACGTGACGGCGCCGGTCGTCATCCCGCGCATCCGCTCGGCCAGCGCGCGCAGCTCGGTGAAGCCGGTCTCGTCGTCCAGCACCACCGACCGCGTCACCGCGCCCAGAAACGCGGCGAGCTTGGTCGGGCGCAAGAGGACGTCGCTGCTGCTGACCTTTCGGAACATCGCCGCGAGAAACGCCTGCTGGCGGCGGATCCGAGAGAGGTCGCCGTCAGCGAAACCATGTCGTTGCCGAACAAAGGCAAGCGCATTGCCGCCGATCAGATGATTGTTTCCCGGCTGCCCGAGGAAACCGGAGCTGGGGTCGTTCAGGTTCATCGACCGCACCCGCCGGCCGTTCTCCAGTGTGTGCGGCTCGACGTAGCTCGATGCCTGCAGACACACGTCGATGCCACCGATCGCGGACGTCATCTGCTGGAAGCCGTTGAAGTCGAGTTCGGCGTAGTGGTTGATGCGCAGTCCCGCCACCTGCTCGAGGGTGGCGACGAGGAGCGCGGGGCCACCGCTGCCGAACGCTGCGTTGATCTTGTCTCGGCGGGCCCGGTGGTGGGTGCCGTCGTCGTCGGTCCAGGCCGGGATGGGCACCCTCAGGTCACGGGGGACCGACACGATGTTCGTCCGCCCGTCCGAGGCCAGGTGGGCGATCATCATAGTGTCGGATCGCGCGCCACTGACCGCCGCGGCGTCCGAGCCGGTGCGCACGTCGGAGCCGACGAGGAGCCAGGTCTCGGTGCCGACCGGCGCGGGCGGTGGGCGGGTCACCGTGATGTCGGCAGGCGGCGCGATGGTCTCGCGATCGATCCTGCGGTCGTAGAAGGTGATGACGAACCAGCCGGTGGTGGTCACCACCACCACGGCGACCGACAGCAGGGCGGTCAGGACGAGCAGAACCCGGCGTATCGGGCCGCGCCGCGCGGCGCCGGCCGCCGCGCCGCTCCCGTTACCCGGCGGGCCGGCCTTGCTGCCGCCTTCGGTCTCGCCGCCGATGTCGTCGCCGCTGACGTCCGGGCCGCCGATCTTTAGCCCGTCGAGTTCCGCGCCGCGGGCGCCGATGTCGCGTTCGCGGGTGTCGTGCTCACCGTCCGCGGTCTCTGCCGGCGTCACTTCGGGGGCGCCGCACGACTGCCGTGCGCGCGCGTCCCGCATGCCGCCGCCCCTCGCCGCGCCTCATACCGGCGCGTGCCTGCCGGCAAAAACAAAGGTAAGTCAACGAAAGATAAGTCAGCCAATAGTGATGTTGCGGGCCCGCAAGTCGGATGTGACAACCGACGCGGGACGAATCGGGGCACACCGCATCATCCGTCAGATTAGGGTGCTGCTGCCGCGCGGACGCCGCCGGACGGCCCGAACGTGCCCTGCCCGAACGTGTCCGCCCGCCCGCCCGGGCGAGCGGGCGGGCGGGCGGGCGGGCGGACAACGGCAGGTCGGGCGCGGCAGGTCAGGCGCGGACGGCCACCAGGTGCAACGAGCCGGGGTCCTCCCGGTACACCGGCGAGCTCGGGGACGTCCCAGAGGCAGACGTCCCGGAGGCGATCTTGAAGCCTGCGCCGACGAGCCGGCGCTCGGCCGTGTGCGCGTCGTAGTGCCACCGGTTCACCGGACTGGTCGGGTGCCGCGCGTTCCCGCGCCGGGGCAGGCCGAGGCGCCCCGCGCCCCGTTCCTCCCCGGGCGAGCGCAGGCGCTGCCACGCCACCAGCTCGTCGGCGTCGATCTCGCCGCGGACGTACCGGTCGACCGCGTACCGCAGGTCAGGTAGCACGACGTGCAGCGTCCCGCCCGGGCGCAGGACGCGGGCGTACTCCTCCAGCGCCCGCCGCATCGCCGGCGGCGGCAGCTCCTGCAGGACGTGCGCGCAGAGGAGGTGATCGACCGAGTCGTCGTCCAGTGGCAGCGCGGCCCGCGGGTCGTGTCGCGCGACGACGGCGACCTCCCGGGCCTCCCACTGTTCGCGGATCGTCCAGCCCCGCCCGCCCCGCGGCCCCGCCGGTAGGTCGCGCCGGCGCCAGCGCGGACGCGGACGTGGGCTGGAGCGGGGGGCGAGCCGGGCGACGACCGCGGCCAGCCGCGGCCGTCGCGCCGATCGCCAGCCAGCCGCGCACCCCCTGCGCAGCAGGCGCAGCGTGCGGGACGCCCGCAGTAGCCGGGTGAGGTCGGACGTCCGCCGCAGCGCGGGGTAGGCGGCGACGAGGCCGGGGGAGAACGCGGGGTCGAGGTTGACGTAGTCCGGCAGGACCAGGTGGGACGAGGTGACGTTCACCCACAGCTCGCCCCGGCTGTTGCGGTGGTACCGCAGGCGCCGTGCCCGGCCTGGTGGCGCCGGGAGCCGTGCCGTCCGGTGCGTCATCCCCGTCTCGTGCCTCATTCGTCCGTTGCCCGTGGGCGATCCGTCCCGGCGCCCGCGCCTCCGACCGGCCGTCGGTGACCCGTTCGAGGCTTGGGTGCGCCGTTTAGTCCTCGCTTAGGCACAGAGAGTAAATCAATCCGGGCCGATGTCCGGCATCTCCGCTCGGCGCGTCCCCGGGTGTTCCCGCTGTAGTGCGGTTTCCGTCCACGTCGCCGCCGTTCGGCGCGTCATCGCTTCAGGTAGCGATCATTTCAATACAGAGAGTCATACTTGCTTCAGGGGCGGCGGCCGGGCGCCGGACACCCGAGCACCACGAGTCCGGGCATCACGAGCGGACGGCCCACCCCGACCGGACCCCGGTCTCGAAGGAGCGCTAGATGCGTGTACTGGTCCTCGGCGGCGACGGCATGCTCGGCGGTGAGCTGGTCCGCCGGCTGGTCCGCGACCATGACGTCACCGCCACCGTCAGGGCCACCGCACCGTCCTGCCCGCCACCCGCCGACCGGGTGCTCAGCGGCGTGGACGTCCGCCGCCGCGACACCATGGTCGACGCGTTCGCCGCGGTGCGGCCGGACGCCGTCGTGAACGCCGTCAGCCTGGTCGGGCGGCGCGCGGAGGGACGTGCCGAGCTGTCGGCGATCGAGGTCAACGCCCTTTTCCCGCATCGCCTCGCGCGCCTGTGCCAGGCCGCCGGGGCGCGACTGGTGCACGTATCGACCGACTGCGTGTTCTCCGGCCGCCTGGGTGACTACCACGAGGAGGATGTGCCCGACCCGGTGGACGTCCACGGGATGACCAAGCTGCTCGGCGAGGTGACCGAGCCGGGCACGCTCACGCTGCGGACGTCCGTCGTCGGCCTGGAGGCGGTACCGGCGGCCTCGGGGCTCGTCGAGGGGTTCCTGGCGGCGAAGGGTGAGATCCCGGCCTCGCGCCGGGTCGTCCACAGCGCTCTGACCACCGCCGAGTTCGCGCGCTTCGTCCACCTCGTGCTCGTGGGGCACCCGGACCTGACCGGGATCTGGCATCTCGCGTCCGAGCCGATCAGCCGGTTCGACCTGCTCACCATGCTCGCCGACCGGCTCGGCCGGCGGGACGTCAAGATCGTCCCGAGCGACGGCGAGGCCCGCAACCGGGCGCTGTCCGCGCGCCGGCTGTGGTCGGAGACCGGCTACCTGCCGCCCGGGTGGCCGGCGATGGTCGACGAGCTGGCGACCGCGATCGAACGGCGTGACATCGAAGGCTCCTCCCGGCGTCTCCCGGCACCTCGTCCCGGCGGACCGGAGGCTCCCGCGCCGCCCTCACCTCCCCGAACGGAGTGCACGCCGATGCCTGACAGGAACCTCGACGAACACGGCTCCGGGAACCGGCCGCCGCATCAGCCCTGGTCGGCCGAGCCGGTCGATCCGCTCCGGTAGAAGGGACAGCGGCGTGTCGAGAACGAGAGGCGACAGAGACGACCACACCGGCGCCCGGCAACACGGGGGCGACGCCGAGCTCACGCGGACGGGTTTCTTCCGGAGCTGGTTCTCCGGCGGGGGATCCCACCGCCAGCGCGGTCCGGAGTCCCAGCGCGGTCCGGAGTCCCAGCGCCGCTCGGACGCCCAGCGCGGCGCGGGGGACCGACGTGGCGGGGACGTCCGGCGTGATTCCGACGTGCGGCGTGACCCGGATGCCCGGCGTGATGCGGACGTCCGGCGTGATCCAGGTGTCGCCGGGGAGCCCGACATGGGGGTGTCCCACCGGATACCGGCGGCCAGGCCCAGGCCGCAGACCGGCCACACCGCGACCTCTCCCAACACGACCGGGCTGGACGACGGCGGTGCCGGCGGTCAGACCGTGCCCGGTCAGGGCGCCAGGGGCCAGAGCATTCCCGGCCAGGGTGCCGGCGGGCCGGGTGTCCCAGGTCAGGGTGCCGGCGGGCCGGGCGTCGGGGCCCAGGGCGTCGGTGGTCAGAACGTCGGTGGTCAGGGCGCCGAGGAACAGAACGTCGCGGACCAGGGCGCCGCGGGAGAGAGCACCGCCGGGTGGGGGCCGGCGGAACGAGGAGGAATGACCGCAATGACCGGGACGGCGGGAACGACCGCACGAACAGGTCCCTCTGTGCCGACCGCGCCGTCCACGCCGATCGCCCCGACCGGGCCGACCGTTCCCACGGTCCCGAACCGGCGCCTCCCCCCGGACCGCCAGGGCGCGGCCGGCCGGATGACCATGCCCGACCGGGTGCCGCGCACGGAGATCATGGGAGTTCCCGCGCCGGTGCCGCGCGGCCGACCCGGGCCGGCCGAGCACCGGGCGCGGGTCATGATCCTGGTCGGCACCCGTCCGGAGATCGTGAAGCTGAGCCGAATCATCGCGGCGCTCGAGCGGGCCGTGGACGTCTGCCTGGTCCACTCGGGCCAGCACTATGACTACGAGCTGAACCAGGTGTTCTTCGACGAGCTCGGTATCCGCAAACCGGACCACTTCCTCGACGCTGTCGGCGCGAGCGCCGCCGAGACCATCGGCCGGGTGATCGCCCGCTCCGACGCGGTGTTCGTCGACGAGTCCCCGGACGCGCTGCTGCTCTACGGGGACACGAACACCACGCTCGCGGTCATTGCGGCCCGGCGGCGGCACATCCCGGTGTTCCACCTGGAGGCCGGGAACCGCTGTTTCGACGACCGGGTCCCGGAGGAGATCAACCGCCGGCTGGTCGACCACCTCAGCGACATCAACCTCCCGCTCACCGAGCACGCGCGGCGCCACCTGCTGGCCGAGGGCCTGCCGGCGCAGCGGATCTTCGTCACGGGCTCGCCGATGAAGGAGGTCCTCGACCACTACGCGCCGCTCGTCGACGCCTCACCAGTGCTCACGAACCTCGGTGTCACCGCGGGCCACTTCCTGGTGGTCAGCGCGCACCGGGAGGAGAACGTCGACGCGCCGGAGCTGCTCATCGGCCTGCTGGAGACACTCAACGCGCTGGCCGCCCGCTACCGGGTGCCGATCATCGTCTCCACCCACCCGCGTACCCGGGATCGTCTCGACGCCCTTGAGGCGTCCGGCCGCGCCCCTGCGACCGACGGCCTCGTCCGTTTCTGCCGGCCCTTCGGGTTCGCGGACTACATCGCGTTGCAGCGGGCGGCGCAGTGCGTGATCTCGGACAGCGGCTCGCTGACCGAGGAGGCCTCGCTGCTCGGGTTCCCCGCGGTGATGATCCGGGAGGCGCACGAGCGCCCTGAGGGCGTCGACCACGGAGTGGCGGTCTCCTGCCTGCCCCGGCCGGACCGGGTCCTCGCCGCGGTCGACCTGGTCGTCGACGCGGCGCAGGGGGACCGGGCACCGCGGATCGTCCCCGATTACGACGTGGACGACGTCTCCCGCCGCGTCGTACGGATCATCGTCAGCCACATCGACTACGTCCGCCGCACCGTCTGGTTCGAGCGCCCACCAGTCGGGACCAGCGAACCAACGCCCGGAGGCACCTCCCTGACCCTCCCGTAGCCCAGCCCAGCCCAGCCCAGCCCAGCCCAGCCCAGCCCCTGGCCCGGCTGGGCCGGGGTCAGGCGGGCCAGGGCCGCATCGCGGAGCCGGAAGCGGGGCCGGACCGCCGGGCTGGTGGTGGCCGCTAGTCGGTGTCGGCGCGGGGGTGTTCGGCCAGCAGGGCGGTGAGGTTGGCGAACAGGGAGGGGGGAGCGGCTATGACGAGGTCCTCGCTGACTTCCCGGCCGTCCAGGCCGCCGACCCGCAGGCCCGCCTCGGCGGCGATCAGTGCGCCCGCCGCGTGGTCCCAGGGGTGTAGTCCGCGTTCGTAGTAGGCGTCGACGATGCCCGCCGCGGCGGCGCAGAGGTCGAGGGAGGCCGCGCCCATCCGGCGGATGTCGCGGACCCTGGGCACGACCCGGGTCAGCACCGCGGCCTGGGTCGTCCGGCGGCGCTCGGTGTATCCGAAGCCGGTGGCGACGAGTGCGCCGCCCAGCTCGGTCACCGCCGAACCGGTCAGCTTCGTCGGCTCCCCGGCCGTCGGCCCGAGCGGCGCGCCCGCGCCGGTGCCAGCGCCCTGGTCGCCCCCGCGATCCGTGCCCACCGGTGTCTCCCAGCGGAAGGCGCCGCCGCCGCGGACAGCGGTGTATGTGACTCCCATCGCGGGCGCGTGCACCACGCCCGCCACGATCTCGCCGTCCAGCTCGGCCGCGATCGACACCGCCCAGTTGGGCAGGCGGTAGAGGAAGTTGACCGTCCCGTCGAGGGGGTCGACGATCCAGCGGACGCCGCTGGTGCCCGCTGTGTCGGAGCCCTCCTCGCCGAGCAGGCCGTCGTCCGGGCGGGCTTCGCGCAGGCGGCGGGCGACGAGGGCCTCCGACGCCCGGTCCAGCGCGGTGACGACGTCGGTCGGCGAGGATTTCGTCGCCTCGGCGGCGACCGTGCCGGCGCGGCCGGTGACGAGCAGGGCCCCGGCCTCGCGGGCGACGTCCAGGCCGAGGTCGAGCAGGGCGGCCGGGGCCGGGCGGAGGGTGCTGGGGGGCGCGTCCACGGTGCTCATCCTGCCAAGGCTGGCCGGCGGCGGGAGCGGCGAGGGGCCCGCGGCCCGCACTCCCGCCGCGATGGCGACGATCGCGTGCCCCGTAGGATTGTGCGCGTGGTGGCAACGGACAGTACGGAACGGCCGACCCGCGCGGTGCCCGCCAAGCCGAGCTTGGACGGGATCGAGACCCGCTGGTCCGAGCAGTGGCACGAGCGCGGGACCTATGAGTTCGACCGGTCGGCGCCGCGGGAGCGGGTCTACTCGGTCGACACCCCGCCACCGACCGTCAGTGGCTCGCTGCACGTAGGCCACGTGTTCTCGTACACCCACACAGACCTGATCGCCCGCTTCCAGCGGATGCGCGGGCGCGAGGTCTTCTACCCCATGGGGTTCGACGACAACGGGCTGCCGACCGAGCGCCGGGTGCAGAACTACTACGGCGTGCGGTGCGACCCGTCGCTGCCCTACGACCCGGATTTCACCCCGCCGGAGAAGCCGGGCAAGGACCAGCTCCCGATCTCCCGGCGCAACTTCGTCGAGCTCTGCGAGACGCTGACGATCGAGGACGAGAAGGGCTTCGAGGAGCTCTGGCGCCGTCTCGGGCTCTCCGTCGACTGGTCGCACACCTACGCGACCATCGACACCCGGTCCCGCGCGGTGGCGCAGCGGGCCTTCCTGCGTAACCTCGCCCGCGGCCAGGCCTACCTGGCCGAGGCCCCGACGCTGTGGGACGTCACGTTCCGCACCGCGGTCGCCCAGGCCGAGCTGGAGGACAGGGAGCGCCCCGGCGCGTACCACACGCTCGCGTTCGGGCGGCCCGGCGGCGACCCGGTGGTGATCGAGACGACCCGCCCGGAGCTGCTGCCGGCCTGCGTGGCACTCGTGGCGCATCCCGACGACGCGCGCTACCAGCCGCTGTTCGGGCAGACGGTGCGCACGCCGCTGTTCGACGTCGAGGTGCCGGTGGTGGCGCACCGGCTGGCTGATCCGGAGAAGGGCTCCGGCATCGCCATGATCTGCACCTTCGGTGACCTCACCGACGTCATCTGGTGGCGTGAGCTGCGGCTGCCCGCCCGCGCGGTGATCGGCCGGGACGGCCGCCTGATCGCCGAGGCCCCCGAGGCGATCTCGTCGCCGGCCGGCCGGGAGCACTACGCCCAGCTCGGCGGGAAGACGATCGCCGCCGCGCGGACGGCGATCGTGGCGGCCCTGCAGGAGTCCGGCGCGCTGCTCGGTGAGCCGCGGGCGATCAATCACCCGGTCAAGTTCTACGAGAAGGGCGACCGGCCGCTCGAGATCGTCACCACCCGCCAGTGGTACATCCGCAACGGCGGCCGGGACGAGCAGTTGCGTGAGCAGCTGCGCCAGCGTGGCAGCGAGCTGCGCTGGCACCCCGAGTACATGCGGGTGCGCTACGAGAACTGGGTGGACGGCCTCAACGGCGACTGGCTGATCAGCCGGCAGCGTTTCTTCGGTGTGCCCTTCCCGGTCTGGTATCCGCTCGACGCGGACGGCCAGCCCCGCCACGGCGCCCCGATCGTCGCGGCCGAGGCCACCCTGCCCGTGGACCCGTCCAGTGACGTCCCCCCGGGCTACACGGCCGAGCAGCGGGGCGTGCCCGGCGGCTTCATGGCCGACCCCGACGTCATGGACACCTGGGCCACCTCCTCGCTGACGCCGCTGATCGCCAGTGGCTGGGAGAGCGACCCGGCGCTGTTCGCGCAGGTGTTCCCGATGAACCTGCGCCCCCAGGCGCACGAGATCATCCGGACCTGGTTGTTCTCGACCGTGCTGCGCAGCCACGACGAGTTCGGCACGCTGCCCTGGACGGACGCGGCGATCTCGGGTTGGATCCTCGACCCGGACCGCAAGAAGATGTCGAAGTCCAAGGGCAACGTGGTCACGCCCATGGGCCTGCTCGAGCAGCACGGCTCGGACGCCGTCCGCTACTGGGCGGCCTCGGGCCGTCCGGGCACCGACACGGCCTTCGACGTCGGCCAGATGAAGACCGGCCGCCGGCTCGCGATCAAGATTCTCAACGCGAGCCGGTTCGTGCTGGGCCTCGCCGAGGCGGGCGAGGGCGAGGCCTTCGAGGGCGACGCGGCCCTCGCGGCCGACGCCGCACCCGGCCCGGCGGCGATCACCGAACCGCTGGACAGAGCGCTGCTCGCCGAGCTCGCCCGGGTCGTCGACACGGCCACCGGCGCGTTCGAGGGCTACGACTACACCCGGGCGCTCGAGGTCACCGAGACCTTCTTCTGGCGGTTCTGCGACGACTACGTCGAGCTGGTCAAGGGCCGGGCGTACGGCGGGCACGGGGAGGCCGGCGCCGCCTCCGCCCGGGCGACGCTGTCGATCGCGCTGTCGACGCTGCTCACCCTGTTCGCGCCGTTCCTGCCGTTCGTCACCGAGGAGGTCTGGTCCTGGTGGCGGGCGGGCTCGGTGCACCGAGCCCGCTGGCCGGAGGCCGCCGAGGTCCGCGAGGCCGCCGGGGACGGCCGTCCCGAGCTGCTGGACGCGGTCGGCGCCGCGCTCTCCGCGGTGCGCCGGGCCAAGTCCGAGGCGAAGGTGTCGATGAAGGCCGAGGTCGCCACCGCCCGGGTCAGCGGTGACGCCGACGTCGTCGCGCTGGTCGGGCAGGCTGCCGTGGACCTGCGCAGCGCCGGCGGGATCTGGGAGCTGAGCCTGGTCGGCACCGGCGGCGAGCTGGCCGTCGACGTGGTGCTCGTCCCGCCGGCCGGCTGATCGTCACCGCCCGCGACGGGGGTGCGGTGTGACCGACAGGCCCGACGCGGGCGGCCCCGGTGCGCTGGCCGAGGCGTTCGAGGCGGAGCGCGGGTACCTGCGCGCCGTGGCCTACCGCATCCTCGGCTCGGTCACCGACGCCGAGGACATCGTCCAGGACGCCTGGCTGCGCCTCGCCCGGACCGACCCGGCCGCCATCGAGGACCTGCGCGGATGGCTGACCGTGGTCGTCGGCCGGCTCTGCCTCGACCATCTCCGCTCGGCTCGGGTCCGGCGGGAGACCTACGTCGGGCCGTGGCTGCCCGAGCCGCTGGTCGACCCGTCCGGTCTGGGCGGGTCGGGTGGGTCGGCCGGCGGGGGCGGCGCGACCGGCCCGGTCGGCGAGGTCACGGCCGTGGCCGCCGAGCGGGCCGACCCGGCGGACCGGGTCACCCTCGCCGAGTCGGTCAGCATGGCCATGCTGGTCGTCCTGGAGTCACTGAGCCCGGCCGAGCGGACCGCGCTGATCCTGCACGACGTCTTCGGCTACGGCTTCGAGGAGGTCGCCGAGGTGACCGGCCGCAGCCCGGCCGCCAGCCGGCAGCTCGCCAGCCGCGCCCGGCGGCACGTGCGGGAGCGGGCCGTCCGCTTCGATCCCGACCCGGCCCAGCGGCGCGGTGTCGCCGATGCGTTCCTGGCGGCCGCCGCCGGCGGTGACCTGGCCGCGCTGCTGCGCGTCCTCGACCCGGACGTCGTGCTGCGCTCGGACGGCGGCGGTGTGGTGCGCGCCGCGCTGCGCCCGATCGACGGGGCGGACAAGGTGGCGCGGTTCCTACACGGCCTGATCGAGAAGGGCCGCCGGCAGTACGGGGCCGCGGTGCGCTTCGTCCCGGTCGAGGTCAACGGGGGAGCGGGTATCGCCACGTACACCGGTCCGCGGCTGGTGAACGTCGTCGCGCTCACGGTGTGGCGCGGGCTGGTCACGGAGATCGACGTCGTGGTCAACCCGGCGAAGCTGCGCCATCTCACGCAACCGCCACACGGCGGCTGAGTACGTCGCCACCCGCCCGGACGGGCGCCGCGACCAGCGGAAACCATGAGTGCCACGGGTGGCGGCACGATGCGGCAGGATGGAAACGTGGCCATCTACGCGTTGGGGGACCTCGAACCCTCGATCGATCCGTCCGCGTACGTTCATCCCGACGCGACGGTGATCGGGAACGTCACGATCGGCCCGGAGTCGACGGTCTGGCCCGGCGTCGTGCTCCGCGGCGACCAGGGGCGCATCGTGATCGGCGCGCGGACGTCCATCCAGGACGGCACGGTGATCCACACGACCGCGCAGTTCCCCACGATCGTCGGGGACGACTGCGTGATCGGGCACATCGTGCACCTCGAGGGCTGCGTGGTCGAGGACGGCTCCCTGGTCGGCTCCGGGTCGATCGTCCTGCACCAGGCCCGGGTGGCACGCGGCGCCCTGGTCGCCGCCGGCGCCGTGGTCGGCAACCGGATGGTGGTTCCCGAGCGGGCGATGGCGTTGGGTATCCCGGCGAAGATCCGCGAGGGCGCCGCCTCGCAGGAGCTCATCACCATGGCGGCCGCCCACTACGTCGAGAACGGACGCCGTTTCCGCAAGGACCTACGCCGCCTGGACTGACCGGGTCCCGGGTCCCGGGTCCCGCGGCCGAGGCCGCCGCCCGGCGTTCGGTGATCCGTGGCGGTTGAGCGAGTCGTGGATGTCACTCAACCGCCACAGTTGTGCGCAGCGGTGCCGCCGCCGGCCTAGTTCTCCGAGGCCGAGATCGCCGGGCGCAGCATGCCGGGGGGCGGGGAGCCTGTCGCCCGGACCCAGCCGCGCGCGGCGACCCGCTCGGCGGCCAGCCGGCCGAGACCGATGGCCAGGCCGGAGAGCGCGGCCCAGGCGATCGCCTCCGCCCAGGAGGTCTCCGGGTCCGCCGGGTTCACCGGCGGGTCGGACTTGCGTATCTTCCGGTAGGCCGCGGTGACGCCCCTGCTCGCCGCGGTGCCGGCGAGCGCGGTCGCCGCGCCGCCCACGATCTTCCATCCCATCTTCGAAGCCGGTCCGGCCACCCCACACCTCTCGTCCGTCCGCCCCGACTCGCCGGGGCGCAGCTGGTATCGCTCTTCTGCCCTATCCCGCGGCGCGCGGTTTCCCCCTCGCGACCGCCGGAGGTCGGGTCGTCCTCGTGTCGCCGGCATGTGCCGGCCGTCTCGTCACGGGGAGTCGTTAGTGTCGCGGACAGCCCGCCCGGGTGAGGACGACCCAGGAGAATCATGACCGCGACCACCCCCACGCCACCCGGCGCCCCGCTTCCTGTCGGCGCCCTGCGCGCCTACGTTCCACCAGCCGACGCCGTGCCCGGTGATGGCGTGGCCGGCGACATCGTCCTCGGCGCGCAGCGCCCCGAGCCGCCGACCCGCCAGCCGACCGGTGATTCGGTGCCGCCGACCGGCCAGCAGGCCGCCGGCGCGGGCACGCTGGAGGTGCTGGTCCGCCGTCTGGACCCGGATCTCCCGCTGCCCGCCTACGCCCAGCCCTCGGACGCCGGCGCCGACCTGGTGACCGCGCAGGACGTCACGCTGGCGCCCGGTGAACGGGCCATCGTCGGAACCGGCCTCTCCGTCGCGCTGCCCGAGGGTTATGCGGCTTTCGTGCATCCCCGCAGCGGACTGGCCGCGCGACACGGTCTGTCCGTGGTCAACGCCCCCGGAACCGTCGATGCCGGTTACCGTGGAGAAGTCAAGGTGATACTTATAAACACCGATCGAAGTGAAGTCATCGCTCTCCGTCGTGGGGATCGGGTGGCTCAGCTCGTGGTCCAGCGGGTGGAGCACGCGGTCTTCCGCGAGGTCGACCTGCTCCCGGATTCCGTCCGGGGTGCGGGCGGCTTCGGGTCGACGGGCGGTTTCGGGCGGTCCTCCGACGGTGGACCGCGAAGGGAGGGCCACGGTGTTCGGTCGGGGTCGTAGGTCGTCGGCCGTCATGGCGGCCGACCCGAGGGCGGAGGAGCCGGACGACGTCGATCTGGTCGGCCCCTTCGACCTCGAGGAGGCGCCCGACGACGACGTGCACAGGCTCGACCTCGGGGCGCTGCGGGTGCCGGCGCTGCGCGGCGTCCAGGTGCAGTTCCAGGTGGAGGAGTCGACCGGCAAGCCGCTCACCGTCGTCGTGACGGACGGGCGCAGCGCCATGGAGCTCGCGGTGTTCGCCGCGCCGAAGACCAGCCCGCTGTGGGACGACGTCCGCACGGAGATCCTGGAGACCGTGCGGGACACCGGCGGCAGCGAGGTCGAGGGCCCGTACGGGCTGGAGCTGCGGCTGCGGCTGCCCACGAGCCAGCCGGGGGAGACCGTGCCCGGGCGGATGATCGGCGTCGACGGGCCCCGCTGGTTCCTGCGGGCCGTCGTGACCGGCGCGGCGGGGCAGGACCCGTCGGCCGGGCCGCTGCTCGACGAGACGCTCGGTGGGATCATTGTGGTCCGCGGCGACTCGGCGATGCCCGTGCGGGATCCGCTGCCGCTGCGGCTGCCGAAGGAGATCTCCGAGCATCCGGACGGCCCCGGCGCGGAAGCCGAGCAGCGCTCGGATTCCAGGCCCGCGATCCCGGTTCCCGGCGTTCGGGTCAGCGAGACCCGCTGATCCTTTCCCGGCCCGTCGGGCCGCCGCGCCGAGGCCGGTGACCGGAGGCGGAACGGCGCCGAAACAGTACGGGAACGAGTCCGTGGCGCGCGGCGGGCCCTCGCCGGCTGTCCCATCATGGGCGCGATCGGTGGTGGCGGGTGGTCCGTCCACCTCATAATCCCGGTTCAGGGCGCCGATGCGTGGGCTCGTGGTGGGATTCCCACCCGCCGGTCCGGTGACGTCCCAGGTTTCGGATTCCGTCGCCCGGCTTCGGGAGCGGTTCGATGATCGGAGGAGCCGTGGGCGAGGGGCGCGGCTGGTTGGGACGACGGTTCCACCGGCTGACAGCGGACAACCAGGAACTTGAGGACGAGGAGCTGCGGCAGGCGTCGGTCGCCGTCGGCGCGAACCCGATGCACGCCTGTCGGGACCGCGAGGAGGCGTGCGTCGCCGGATCCATACGTTCGGTAACCGTCCGGGCGCGTTCAGGGGCGCCGAGTCTGGAGGTCGACCTCTATGATGGAAGCGGCACCGTGACTCTCGTGTTCCTCGGCCGCAAGCACATCGCGGGCATAGAGGCCGGTCGATCGGTCAAGGCATCCGGTCGGGTCGTCGTGCGCGACGAGCGGACCACGATGTTCAATCCCCGCTACGAGCTGCTGCCAGCCTCCTCGACCAGCGCCTGAGCGGCGCCCGGCGACAGGACTACACCGCCCATGCCACCAGCGTCTCCGCAGGATCCGTCAGTGCCGAACCCGGCGACGGGTCCGGGCGACCCCGGCGGAGCGGCCGTGACCCCGGTCGACGGCGTCGCGGTACCGGGGGCGGGCTCTGGCCTCCCGGCCGGGCACGACGACGCCGGTGGCCGGGCCGGTGGGATCGCCAGCCGGGCCGGTGGGTTCGGTGGCCGGGCCGGTGGGTCCGGCGGCCGCGGCACCGGTGGTGAGCCACCGGTCACGCTGGCAGAGGCGGTGGGCGGCCCGCGCGGGATCATCGACAGTGCCATTCCGACGGTGGCGTTCGTCACCGTCAACGCCGAGGCCGGCCTGACGGCGGGGATCGTCGTCGCGATCGCGGCGGCGGTCGGGCTCGTGGTCCTGCGGGTGGTGCGGCACGAGCCCGTCCAGCAGGCGTTCTCCGGGCTCTTCGCGGTCGGGTTCGCCGCCTTCATCGCCTCCCGGACGGGCAGCGCCGAGGGCTTCTTCCTGCCCTCGATAGCGAAGAACGCCGTCTGCGCCGTCGTCGGCCTCGGCTCGGTCCTCGTCGGGCGTCCCGTCGGCGGCTACGTGATGGCCGGCTTCGACCAGCGGTACTCCAACTGGCGGGAGACACCGTCCGTCCGGCGGGCGGCGGTCTGGGCCACCTTCGTCTGGATCGCGGTGTTCGCGGCGCGGTTCGCGATCCAGGGCGTGCTCTACCTCGCGGGGGAGTCCGGCTGGCTCGCGGCGGCGAACATCGTGCTGGGTCTGCCGTTGTTCGGCGCGGCCGTGCTGGCCACCTTCGCGATCGTCCGGCGCCTCGCCCCGCTGGCGGAGGACGAGCCGTCCGGGGAGGACGGTCAGACCGGCGAACCCGGCCAGCTCGCCGCGGGCATCCCGAACGACTGACAGACCGCGCCGAACCCCCGGCGCGACGACCGGGATCGGCTAGAGCACTCCGGAGACGCGCTGGTTCCGGCTGGCGTCGGCGGGGACGGCGCCGAGCAGCGCCGCGAGGCTCTCCTCGGCCTCGCTCGTGGTCGCGACGGCCAGCACCTCGTCGCCCGGCTCGAGCGTGCTGTCCGGCGACGGGACCACCGCGTTGCCGTCCCGCAGGATCACGACGACGGCGGAGTCCGGCGGGAGGTCGACGTCGCCCAGCCGCCGGCCCACGACGGGCGCGTCCGCGGTCAGGGTGAGCTCGACGAGGGAGGCGTCGCCCTGGCGGAACTTCATCAGGCGCACCAGGTCACCGACGCTCACCGCCTCCTCGACCAGCGCGGTCAGCATGCGCGGCGCGGACACCGCCACGTCGACGCCCCAGGACTCGGTGAACAGCCACTCGTTCTTGGGATGGTTGACCCGCGCGACCACCCTGGGCACGCCGAACTCGGTCTTCGCCAACAGCGAGACCACGAGGTTGACCTTGTCGTCGCCGGTGGCGGCGACCATCACCGCGCAGCAGTCCAGGCCGGCGCCGTCGAGGGAGGACAGCTCGCAGGCGTCGGCGAGCAGCCAGTCCGCCGCGGGCAGCGCGTCCCGGCGGATCTTGTTCGGGTCGCGCTCGATGATGAGCACCTCGGAGCCGTTCTCCAGCAGCTCCGCGGCGATCGAGCGGCCGACCTTGCCGGCGCCCGCGATCGCCACCCGCCGGTTCGCCACCCCGCTCCGCTCGGCGGCCCCGTCCTGTTCGGTGCCCCCGGTACGCGCGTCCGGATCCGCGGTCATCGCAGGTCCTCGTCTCTCGTCGTCAGTCGTGGTCGGGGCCGGTGCGGATGATCGCGTCCGCCTCGGTGGCCCGCGCCTTGGCGACCGCGACGTGCAGGACGTCGCCGTCCTGCACCATGGTCCGCCCGTCGGGGAGCAGGCCGTCACCGAACCGGGTCACGCACGCCACCCTGACCTCGGCCCGGGACTCCAGCTCGGCGAGCCGCCGTCCCACCCAGCCACGCGCCGGCGTGACCGCCGTGAGCAGAACCGAGCCGGACGTGTCCGTCCACTCGGGGGTGACGGCGTCCGGGACGAGACGACCGAGGATCTGGTCGCGCGTCCAGCGCACCGTGGCGACGGTGGGGATGCCGAGGCGTTCGTAGACCTCGGCCCGCCGGGGATCGTAGATGCGGGCCACCACCCGCTCCACGCCGAACATCTCCCGGGCTACCCGGGCGGAGATGATGTTCGAGTTGTCCCCGCTGGAGACCGCGGCAAACGCGGCCGCCCCGGCGATGCCGGCCTCGACGAGGGTGTCCCGGTCGAAGCCCATGCCGGTCACCGCCCGTCCGCCGAAGCCGGCCGACAGGCGATTGAACGCGGCCGGGTTCTGGTCGATGACGGCCACCGAGTGGCCGAGCCGCTCGACGGCACCAGCCAGGGATGAGCCGACCCGGCCGCAGCCGAGGATCACGACGTGCACGGGAGGTGAGCGTAGTCCGATCGGGGTTGCCCGGTCGATGTCTGTCGGCCACCTGTCCTGGCAGCTCATCGGGCACGTGTGCCGCTATGGCCGGGTTGGAGTGCGCCACGTCACACACGCTGGGGAGGTGGGACCGGGGTCGGTAGCATCGCCGCGTGGCGCTCACAGACCGACTGAAGCGCGGATTCGTCGGTCGCCCCATCGGCTCGGACCGACTCGGTGAGACATTGCTGCCCAAGCGGGTCGCGCTCCCCGTGTTCGCCAGCGACGCGCTCTCATCGGTCTCCTACGCGTCGGAGGAGATCCTTCTCGTCCTCGCGCTCGGCGGACTCACGCTGCTGCACTACACGCCGTGGATCGCGGCCGCGGTCGTGATCCTCATGCTGACCGTGGTGGCGTCGTACCGGCAGAACGTGCACGCCTACCCCAGCGGCGGCGGCGACTATGAGGTGGCCTCGGTCAACCTCGGCCCCCGCGCCGGCCTGATGGTCGGCAGCGCCCTGCTGGTGGACTACGTGCTCACCGTCGCCGTGTCGGTGTCCGCGGGTGTCGCGAACCTGACATCGGCGGCGACGGGGCTCGCCGAGCACAAGGTGCTCATCGCCAGCCTCCTGGTCGTGCTGCTCACGCTGGTCAACCTGCGCGGTGTGCGTGAGTCCGGGTCGGCGTTCGCCGTGCCGTCCTACGCGTTCATCCTCGGCATCCTCGTGATGATCGTGACGGGGCTGGTGCAGACCGTCCTCGGGGACGCACCGCGGGCCGAGAGCGCCGGTTATGAGGTCCACGCGGAGCAGAACTTCGCCGGCCTGGCCCTGCTCTTCCTGGTTCTGCGCGCCTTCGCGTCGGGCTGCACGGCGCTGACGGGTGTCGAGGCGATCAGCAACGGCGTGCCCGCCTTCCGCCGGCCGAAGAGCCGCAACGCCGCCACCACACTGCTGATGATGGGCGTCATCGCCGTCACCATGTTCGTCGGTGTGACGGCGCTGGCCCTCATCTCGGACGTCCACATCGCCGAGAACCCGGCGGATCTCATCGGGGCGCACGGCGAGCAGCGGACCGTCGTCGCCCAGATCGCGGCCGCGGTGTTCGGGGACGGCTCGGTGGGCTTCATCTACGTGGCCGCGGTGACCACGCTCATCCTCATTCTGGCGGCCAACACCGCCTTCAACGGCTTCCCGGTGCTCGGCTCGATCCTCGCGCGCGACGGCTACCTGCCCCGCCAGCTGCACACCCGCGGCGACCGGCTCGCCTACTCCAACGGGATCGTGCTGCTGGCCGGGTTCGCGATCCTGCTCATCGTCGTGTTCGACGCGCAGGTCACGGCGCTGATCCAGCTCTACATCCTCGGTGTGTTCATCTCGTTCACCCTCAGCCAGACCGGGATGGTCCGGCACTGGGCGCGCCTGCTGCGCGAATCCGGCCCGGCCGCCCCCGGCGGCTCCGCCCCGCTGGTGGCGGGCGGCGAGCGGAGCGCCGAGCGCGGTGGCGAGCGGAATGGTGACCCGCTGGCCGGCGGCGTGCCGCTGGACGCGAGCATGCGCCGCAAGATCCGCCGCTACCAGGCCATCAGCTTCCTCGGGGCGTGCCTGACCGGGGCCGTGCTCATCCTCGTGCTGCTCACCAAGTTCACCCGCGGGGCCTGGATCGTCTGCATCGCGATCCCGGTGATCTACCTGGGTATGCAGGCCATCCACCGGCACTACGACCGGGTTGCCACCGAGCTGACGCCCGAGCCCGGGCCGCCGACCCTGCCGTCCCGGGTGCACGGGGTGGTCCTGGTCAGCAAGATGCACGCGCCGACCCTGCGCGCGCTGGCCTACGCGAAGGCCACGAAGCCGCACACGCTGGTCGCCGTCACCGTGGCCGTCGACCCGGCCGAGACGGAACGGCTGCGCCAGGCCTGGGAGGAACGCGGTATCAAGATCGACCTCGTTGTACTGGCGTCGCCGTACCGGGAGGTGACCCGCCCGGTCCTCGACTACGTCGCCCGCATCCGGCGGGAGAGCCCGCGCGACGTGACCGCGGTGTTCGTCCCGGAGTACGTCGTCGGGCGCTGGTGGGAGCATCTGCTGCACAACCAGAGCGCGCTGCGGCTCAAGGCCCGGCTGCTCTTCCAGCCCGGGGTGATGATGATCAGCGTCCCGTGGCAGCTCGCGTCCAGCTCGCACGCGCAGACCAGGCAGGAGTCGGTCGGCGCGGGCGCGGTCAGGCGGGGCAGCGCGGCCCCGCCCGGGCACTTCCGGCCCGGGCACCGGGGTCCGGGGCCGGGGAGCGCTGGTGGCGGTGACGCCGCCGTGACCGCGAACCCGCCGGCCAGTTCAAACGCGGCGCCGCCCGGGGATGCCCCGTGAGCGGGCGCCCGGCGCGGCCGTCCAGCGGGACCAGGCGACACACCGCGACACCGGACGGCACGGCGGAGCGGACCGGACGGCCGGTCCGGCACCGCGCCGGCGACGCCGCCCGGGACCGCGCCGGCGATACCAGCCGGGACCGGCCGGAGCGGGCCGATCGGGACCGGACCGACAGGGTGGGCGGGGTGACGCGCCCCGTCCCCGTCCCGCCCAGCGAACTGGTGGAGCTTGACGTCGGCCCGGTCGCGCACCGTGGGCTCTGTGTGGCCCGCGCCGGCGGTCGGGTCGTGTTCGTGCGTCACGCGCTGCCCGGCGAGCGGGTACGGGTCCGGATCACCGACGTCTCCCACGACCGTTACTGGCGCGCCGACGCCGTCGAGATCCTCGTCGCCTCCCCGGACCGGGTGGCGGCCCCCTGCCCGCACGCGCGTCCCGGCGGGTGCGGAGGGTGCGACTGGCAGCACGCCACGCCCGCCGCGCAGCGCCGGCTCAAGGCGCGGGTGGTCGAGGACGCGCTGCGGCGGCTGGCCGGCCTCGACCGCGCCGTGCTGGTCGAGGCGTTGCCGTCGGAGGGGCCTGACGGGCTGGGCTGGCGCACCAGGATGCGCTTCTCGCGGACGTCCGACGGCGGCGTCGGGCTGCGCGCGCACCGCTCCCACGAGGTGGTGCCCACTCCTGACTGCAAGATCGCTCATCCGCTGCTCGCCCGGGTGATCGCCGACCCGGTCTTCCTGACCGGCGACGGCTCGCCCGAGGTGACCGGCCAGGCGGTGGAGCTCGTGGCGATGCCCGGCGACGCCGTGGCGTACTCGACGCGGTCCGGCGGGTGGCGCGTCACCGAGACCGGCCCCGCCGCCGCCGACGCCGAGGGCACCGGCGCCACCCGCGTCGACGGCGCCACCCGCGTCGACGGCGCCACCCGCGTCGACGGCGCCACCCGCGTCGACGGCGCCGACGGCGCCGATCCCGACAGTGCTCTTCGTGCCAGTGCCGTTCCCGTCCGCACCGGTCCTGACCGCGGCGAGCCGGCGCCGGTCGAGGTGGTCGAGACGGTCGAAGGCCGCGAGTTCCGGCTGGAGCCGGGGGTCTTCTGGCAGGTCCACCCGGCCGCCGCGGCGACGCTGGTCGCCGCGGTGCGCGAGGCGGCCGCGGCCGCGGCGGGGGACACGGCCCTCGACCTGTACTGCGGGGCAGGGCTGTTCGCCGCGTTCCTCGCCGAGGCGGTCGGACCGACCGGGCGGGTCATCGCGCTGGAATCCGACGAGGCCGCCGTCCGCTCCGCCGCGCGGAGCCTGGCTGACCTGCCCTGGGTGTCGCTGCGTTCCCTGAGGGTGACCCCGGCGACGGTCCGCGGCCTCGTCGGCGCGGCGGACCAGCCGGCCGCGCCCGCCGACGGCCTCCCGGCCGGCGGCGCCACGCCCGGCCCGGCCCGGCGGGCGGTGGACGTCGCGGTGCTCGACCCGCCGCGGACCGGCACGGGTCGTGAGGTCATGACCGAGCTTCTCGCGCACCGGCCGCGCCGGGTCGTCTACGTGGCCTGCGACCCCGCCGCGCTCGCGCGGGACGTGGCGGTCGCGGCGGGCGAGGGGTATCGGCTCACCGAGCTCCGCGCGTTCGACCTGTTCCCGATGACCTCGCACGTGGAGTGCGTGGCGACCTTGGAGCCCGCGCCCGCGGGCGCGACCGGCTCCGCGGAGCCGGCCCGGCCAGGCACGGGCAGCACGGCGCTACCGCGATGACCGTTGACGGCCACGTGGCCGCGCCGCAAGGCTTTGTGTTCATGCCCCGAACGCCGCCCGGCTCCCAGTCGTCGCTGCGCGCGGCCAACCGGGACCGGGTCCTGGGCGTGCTGCGGCGGGAGGGCAGCCTCGCCCAGGCGGAGATCGCGCGGCTGACCGGGCTGTCCCCGGCGACCGTCTCCAACATCGTCGGCGAGCTGCGCGAGAGCGGGGACGTCGACGTGCGCCCCGCGGTGAGCGGCGGGCGGCGGGCGGTCCGGGTGTCGCTGTCGCGGCGGTCCGGAGTCGTGATCGGGCTCGACTTCGGCCACCGCCACCTGCGGGTCGCCATCGGCGACCTCGCGCACGAGGTGCTGGCCGAGGACGTCGTCGACATCGACGTCGATCACCAGGCCCAGGAGGGCATCGCGACGGCCGGCCGGCTGGTCGACGACCTGCTCGGACGGCTCGCCGTCGACCGGGCGGACGTGGTCGGCGTGGGCATGGGCCTGCCCGGCCCGATCGACGCGGTCACCGGCGCCGTCGGATCCTCGGCGATCCTGCCCGGATGGGTCGGCGTGCCCGCCGCCGCGCAGATGTCGGAGCGGCTCGGGCTGCCCGTCCGGGTCGACAACGACGCCAACCTCGGTGCCCTCGCCGAACTGCACTGGGGCGCCGGCCAGGGCGTCCGCGACCTCGCCTACCTCAAGGCCTCCACCGGCGTCGGCTCGGGCCTGGTCATCGACGGGCGCGTCCACCGCGGCGGAGCGGGAACCGCGGGCGAGATCGGGCACACCACGCTGGACGAGAACGGCTCGGTCTGCCGCTGCGGAAACCGCGGCTGCCTGGAGACGATCGTCGGAACGTCGGTGCTGCTCGAGTCGCTGCGCACGAGCCACGGGCCGGATCTCACCGTGCGCGGGATGATCGACCGCGCGGTCGCCGGTGACGCGGGATGCGCCCGCGTGGTCTCGGACGCCGGCCGGGCCATCGGGAACGCGGCCGCGAACCTGTGCAACCTGCTGAACCCCCAGGTGATCGTCGTGGGCGGCGACCTCGCGGCGGCGGGGGAGACTCTGTTGGAACCGATGCGCCAGGTGGTGCACCGCTTCGCCGTTCCGGCGGCCGTCCCGACAATCGTGGCCGGCGTGCTCGGCGAGCGTGCGGAGGTCCTCGGCGCCCTCGCGCTGGTGCTGCGCGAGGGCGAGCCGATCCCGCGCTGACCGGGCGCCATCCTGACCGGGCGCCAATCCTGACCGGCGCCGTGCTGACCCTTCCGGCCTGACGGGCGCGTCCGCGCAGGCCCAGCTCCGGAGTACCAGCTCAGGGCGTGTTCCGGCCCCGTCACCGCGACCCTGGGTCGCCGATCTGTGCCGTCGAGTCGTGATGTCATCGGAACATGAATGAGAAACTTTGCGGACCTAATCCTTGTATTCAAGTCTTGACGGCAAAGTCATCCTCTCCGCAGACTGCTACCAGAGCGTGACCGGTTCGCTCCGGCACGCAGCAGCGAACTCGGGAGGGGCGCGTGGCAGACAACTCGCTCGACGACGGGGTACCTCGGCGCGGTCGGATGCGCGGCCATGCGGGGAGACGGCGAGGTCGCCTTTTCGTGGCCGCGTCGGTGGCGGTCATGGTCGTGCTGGCCGCCGTGGGATGCACATCGGACTCGTCCGATGACGAGGTGCCCCAGGGAGGATCCGAGAGCGGAACCATCGCGCTCCTGTTACCCGAGACCCAGACGACCCGCTACGAATCGGCCGACCGCCCCTACTTCGAGGCGCGGATGGCGAAGATCTGCCCCGACTGCAAGGTGCTGTACTCGAACGCCGACCAGGACTCGGCCGCCCAGCAGAACCAGGCCGAGCAGGCCATGACCAACGGCGCCAAGGTCCTCGTCCTGGACCCGGTGGACGGCGAGGCCGCGGCGGTGATCGCCCGCAATGCGCGGGACCGTGGCGTGCGCGTGGTCTCCTACGACCGGCTCATCCAGAAGGCGCCCGTCGACGCCTACATCTCCTTCGACAATGAGAAGGTCGGCCAGTTGCAGGGCCAGGCGCTCCTCGACGCGATCGGCGACCGGGCCGGCGCCGGCAAGGTCATCATGATCAACGGCTCGCAGGACGACCCGAACGCCCAGCAGTTCAAGGACGGCGCGCTGTCGGTCCTGGAGGGCAAGGTGACGATCGGCTTCGACACGTTCACCCCCGACTGGTCTCCCGACACCGCCGGTCGGGAGATGGACCAGGCGATCACCACCGTCGGCCGGGAGAACATCGTCGGGGTCTACGCCGCGAACGACGGCATGGCCGGCGCCGTGGTCGCCGCGCTGCGCCGGGCGAACGTGAACCCGCTGCCGCCCGTCACCGGCCAGGACGCCGAACTCGCCGGGGTACAGCGCGTACTCGCCGGAGATCAGCACATGACCGTCTACAAGGCCATCCGCCCCGAGGCGGAGCAGGCGGCCGACCTGGCGCTCGCGCTGCTGCGCGGTGAGCCCGTCGACACGATCGCGACCGGGCACGTCGACAACGGCAACGGCCAGGTTCCCGCCGTCCTGCTGGAACCGGTCGCGGTCACCCGGGACACCGTCGCCGCGACGGTGGTGAAGGACGGCTTCATCGCCAAGGCCGACCTGTGTGCCGGCACGTACGCGACAGCCTGCGCGTCCGCCGGCATCTCCTGACCTCGCGCCCCCGCCCCCGGGATCCGCGGTGAGCTGCTTTGCCGGCGGCTCACCGCGGATCCCCTCGTGACTGTTCTTGGAAGGCACGGGCCCGTCATGTCCGATCTGGTCATGTCCGATCTGGTGTTGTCCCTACGTGGGATCTCCAAGCGTTTCGGCGCGGTGCAGGCGCTCACCGACGTCGACCTGGACCTGCGCGCCGGGGAGGCGCTCGCCCTCGTCGGCGACAACGGCGCTGGCAAGTCCACGCTGGTCAAGTGCATCTCCGGCGTCTCGCCGCCGACCGGCGGGGAGATCAGGTTCGGCGGCCGCCCGGTACGCCTCGAGCGCCCGCAGGACGCCGTGGCCCTCGGGATCGCGACCGTGTACCAGGATCTCGCGCTCTGCGACAACCTCGACGTCGTCAACAATCTCTTCCTGGGCCGCGAGCGGCGCCGCCGGCTGGGCCGGTTCGCCGGCGCGCTCGACGAGATCGGCATGGAGCGCAGCGCGCTGGACCTTCTGCGCACCCTGGCGGTGAGCATCCCGAGCGTGCGCATCCCGGTCGCGTCGCTGTCCGGCGGCCAGCGGCAGTCCGTCGCGATCGCGCGCTCGCTGCTCGGTGATCCGGCGGTGGTCCTGCTCGACGAGCCGACCGCCGCGCTGGGCGTGGCGCAGACCGAGCAGGTGCTCGACCTCATCGTCCGGCTGCGCGAGCGCGGCCTGGCCGTACTCGTGATCAGCCACAACCTCGCGGACGTCTTCGCCGTGTGCGACCGCGTCGCGGTGCTCCGGCTCGGCCGCAACGCCGGCACGTTCGACATCGCCTCCGCCTCACGGGAGGACATCGTGGCCGCGATCACCGGCGCGGACACGGCCCCCGCGACAGGTGCGACGGCCCCCGCGACGGGTGCGGAGGAGGTGCGTCCGCGATGAGCGAGTTCGCGCCCGGTGCCGCGGAGCCCACAGCCAGCCCCGCCCAACCGAACCCCGCCGCGAGGCCGGTCGGCGCAGTCGCGACCGGTCGGGGCGACGCGGCGGTCGACCCGCGACTGCTCTTCGCCGGCCCGGGCCTGCGCGGCCTGGCGGGCTCGGCGCTGCGCCACGTGCGCGCGGGCGAGCTCGGATCGCTACCGGTCATCGTCGGGCTCGTCGTGATCTGGACGATCTTCCAGTTCCAGAACTCGAACTTCCTCACCTCCTACAACCTCACGAACCTCGCACTGCAGGTCGCCGCGACCGGGACGATCGCCACCGGCGTCTTCCTCGTCCTGCTGCTCGGCGAGATCGACCTGTCGGTCGGCTGGGTCAGTGGGCTGTGCGCGTCGGTCATGGCGGTGCTGTCGGTGCGCCACGGGTGGGCGCCGGTTCTGGCGATCGTGGCCGCGCTGGTCGTCGGCGTCGCCGTGGGTGCCCTGCAGGGCAGCCTGTTCGCCGTGTTCGGCGTCCCGTCCTTCGTCGTGACGCTGGCGGGCTTCATCGCCTGGCAGGGCGTGCAGCTCAAGGTGCTCGGCCGGGACGGATCGCTCAACCTGCCGGACAGCGAGATCACGAAGCTGACGTCCACCTTCTTCACCGACGCCACCGGATGGGTGATCGCCGGGATCGCCGTGGCCGGGTATGCCGGTGCCCAGCTCGCCGAGGTCCGCGGCCGCCGGCGGGCCGGGCTGCGGCCCCGCCCGATCGCGGAGGTCGCGGTGCGGGTGGTCGTCGTGGGCGGCGCGCTCATCGCGGCGGTGGCGATCCTCAACGACGACCGCGGGCTGCCGCTGGCGCTGTTGATCTTCGGCTGCCTGGTGCTGCTGGTGGACCTGGTTTCGCGGCGCACCAGCTACGGCCGCCACCTGTACGCCGTCGGCGGCAACGTCGAAGCGGCGCGCCGGGCCGGCATCAACGTGCGCGCGCTGCGCGTCTCGGCGTTCGCCGCCGCGTCCTGCCTGGCCGGCGTTGGCGGTGTCCTCGCCGCCGCGCGGCTGACGAGCGTCACACAGGCCTCCGGCGGCAGCGACACGCTGCTCAACGCGATCGCCGCGGCGGTGATCGGCGGGACGAGCCTGTTCGGCGGACGCGGCCGGGCCTGGTCGGCGCTGCTCGGCATCCTGGTGATCGGTTCGATCGCCAACGGGATGGACCTGCTTGGTCTCGACCAGTCGGTCAAGTTCATCATCACCGGGTCGGTCCTGCTCGCCGCGGTGCTTCTGGACGCGGCCGCGCGCCGGGGGAGGCAGGCGAGTGGCCGAGGGTGAGACGCCCGAGCCTCCAATAACGCTGACTGTGCGTAATCGCGAGTGATCCGATCAGGGGTGCCCATAACGGCCGTTCACATGTGACGGCGACGTGACAACAAGATGACAGACCCAGCAGCGTTCGTGCGAAGGGCCCGCCGGCCCGGGAAAAAAGCCCCGCCGGCGGGCCCTCGTGGCGTCTGGAACGGCCCGGCACGGGGCCGCACGCCAGGCCCTCCGACGCGTCATGCCTGGTTCCCGGGCTCTCTTCACCGGCTACTCGTCGCACATTACCGACAACGGGGAGGTGGATTCTACCGCGACCCGGCGAAATATCTGACGCTCTTCGGGCAGCTCACATGTCGGGAGCCTGTCTGCGGAGCCCGGGGTGCCCTGCGTAGACTTTGCCGGACCCGGACCGATCCCCTTTCGGGGGAGGGAGAGCACGCCGTGTCGCTTCTGTCGACGATCGACAGCCCGCAGGACGTCAAGCGCCTCGACCATGAGGAGCTGGTGACGCTCGCGGCTGAGATCCGTGATTTCCTCATCCACGCGGTTGCCCGCACAGGCGGCCACCTAGGGCCGAATCTGGGCGCTGTAGAACTGACTCTCGCAATCCACCGAGTGTTCGATTCACCATTCGACCGTGTCCTCTGGGACACGGGCCACCAGTCCTATGTTCACAAGATTCTGACCGGCCGCCGGGAGCAGTTCGACCGCCTCCGTCAACGCGGCGGGCTCTCCGGCTACCCGAGCCAGGCCGAGTCCGAGCACGACATCATCGAGAACTCGCACGCCTCCACGGCGCTGTCGTACGCCGACGGGCTGTCCCGCGCCTACGAGCTGCGCGGGGAGAACCGGGCCGTCGTCGCGGTCGTCGGCGACGGGGCGCTGACCGGCGGAATGTGCTGGGAGGCGCTGAACAACATCGCCGCCAGCGACCGGCAGGTCGTCATCGTCGTCAACGACAACGGCCGGTCCTACTCACCCACCATCGGCGGCCTCGCCGACCACCTCGCGTCGCTGCGCCTGGCGCCCGAGTACGAGCAGGTCCTGGACGTCGTCAAGCAGGTGCTGGGCCGCACCCCGCTCGTCGGCGCACCGCTGTTCGACGCCCTGCACGGCATCAAGAAGGGCATCAAGGACGTCGTCACCCCGCAGGGCATGTTCGAGGACCTCGGGCTGAAGTACGTCGGCCCGGTCGACGGCCACGACGTGGTCGCCATGGAGTCGGCGCTGCGCCGGGCCAAGGACTTCGGCGGCCCGGTGATCGTCCACGCCATGACCCGCAAGGGCTTCGGGTACCCGGCGGCCGAGCAGGACGACGCCGACAACTTCCACGCCGTCGGCGTCATCGACCCGGTGACCGGCAAGCCGAAGTCGGCGTCCAAGGGCACCACCTGGACCTCGATCTTCTCCGAGGAGATCGTCCGGATCGGCTCCGAGCGGCCCGACGTGGTCACCATGACCGCGGCGATGCTCCAGCCGGTCGGCCTGAAGTCGTTCGCCAAGGCCTTCCCGGACCGGGTCTTCGACGTCGGCATCGCCGAGCAGCACGCGGTCACCTCGGCCGCCGGCCTGGCCATGGGCGGTCTCAAGCCCGTTGTGTGCATCTACGCGACGTTCCTGAACCGCGCCTTCGACCAGGTCCTCATGGACGTCGCCATGCACCGCCAGCCGGTGACCTTCGTGCTCGACCGCGCCGGGATCACCGGCGAGGACGGCGCGTCCCACAACGGCATGTGGGACATGTCCTTCCTGCAGGTCGTGCCGGGTCTGGCGATCGCCGCCCCGCGTGACGCCGCGACCCTGCGCGCCGAGCTCGACGAGGCGGTCTCCAACACCGACGGCCCGACGGTCGTGCGTTACCCCAAGGGCAAGGTCGCCGCGGACTCCCCGGCGATCGACCAGGTCGGCGGGGTCGACGTCCTCTACCGGGCGCCGGCGGCCGCGCGGCACCGCGAGGTGCTGCTCGTCTCGATCGGCGCGATGGCCCCGACCTGTCTGGACGTCGCCGAGCGTGTCGCCAGCCAGGGCATCGGCATCACCGTGGTCGACCCGCGGTGGGTCAAGCCGCTCGACCCGGCGCTGGTCGACCTCGCCCGTGACCACGACCTCGTCGTCACCGTCGAGGACAACGGGCGGGTCGGTGGCGTCGGTGCCTGCGTCGCGCAGCTGCTGCGGGACGCCGACGTCGACGTCCCGGTGCGTGAGTTCGGGGTCGCCCAGCGCTTCCTCGACCACGGCAAGCGCGACGACGTGCTGGCCGAGGTCGGCCTCGCCCCGCAGGACCTGGCCCGCAAGGTGATCGAGGCGGTCGCCAAGCGCCAGCACGCCCTCATGGGCGACGAGGTCGGCGCGGACGAGTCCAACCAGACCCCCGCCGGCGGCGGTCAGGCCTGACCGGCCGGGCCTGACCGGCCGGGCCTGACCGGCCGGGCCTGACCGGCCAGGCCTGACCGGCGCGGCCGGGTCGCGCCCGCGCCCGGCCCGGCGCGGGTGCCGTCCGGTGGACGCCTTAGGCTGACCCGGTGAGTCGGCGTCCCGCGCACCGTGAATCCCCGTCCGCCATGGCTGGCGGGGACGTCGTGCGTGGGCCCGCCGCCGCACCGGCAGCGGGCCCCGACGAGGCCCGCCCGGCGGAGGAACCGGCTGCCCTCGCCGCCCGTCGGGGCGTGCGGTGGTGGGTGGTCCGCGCAGCCCTGGTGCTCGCCGCCGCGCTTCTGGTCGTGGCGCTGGTCGGCCAGTGGAACGACGTCCGGGACTCGCTGGGCGACCTGACCGTTCTCGGTGTCGTCGGCTCCGGCGTGGCGACGACGCTCGCGGTCGGCGCCACCGTCCTGTCCTGGCGTGCCGTGCTCGCCGGGCTCGGTGCGCTGCTGCCGCTGCGCGCCGCCGTCCGGATCTTCTGCGTCGGCCAGATCGGTAAGTACATTCCGGGCAGTGTGTGGCCCGTCCTCGCCCAGATGGAGCTCTCCCGCGACTACGGGGTCTCCCGGCCGAAGTCGGCCCTGGCGAGTCTTGTGGTGCTCGCGCTGGCGGTGCCCTGCGGCGGTCTGGCCGCGGCCGTCACCCTGCCCTTCTCCTCCCGCGACGCGCTCGCCGACTACTGGTGGGCGCTGGCGGTGGTGCCCGTCTTCGCGGTGGTGCTCTACCCTCCGGTGCTCTCCAGGCTGCTGGCGGTCGCGTTCCGGCTGCTGCGCCGCCCGCCGCTGACCGAGCCGCTGACCGCCCGCCCCATCGCCGTCGGCGCCGGCTGGCTGCTGGGCAGCTTCGCCTGCTACGGCGTGGGGACCTGGCTGCTGGTCCGTGACCTGCAGCCGGAGGTCGGCGGCGCCCGGCTGGTGGCGCTGTGCGTCGGCGCCTACGCCCTGGCCTGGACCGCGGGCTTCCTGGTGCTCGTCCTGCCCGCGGGCGCGGGCGTGCGTGAGGCCGTACTGGTGCTTGCCCTGGCCCCGGCGCTGCCGAGTGGCCCGTCGACGCTGATCGCTCTTGTCGCGCGCCTGCTCGCCACGGTCGCCGACATCGTCTGGGCGCTGGTCGGGGTGGCGCTGCGCCCGCGTGGCGAGGCGGTCGCCAGTAGGCCGGAGGACCTCGCCGGGTCGGGCCAGACCGGCCCACGGGCCGGGGGCGCCGCGGCCGTCGCCCAGCCGGCGCCGAGTAACCGCTGACCCGCGCACCGGCGTGGGAATGTCGCCGTTCCGCACCGTCAATGATCGGGAGCGTGACCGGTGAGGTGCCCAGAGCGATGTCCTCCGTATTCGGATCATCGATCGGGTGTCCTTTCGGGCGGAGTTCCGGAAACCGTGGCGGCCCAGCTTTTCGCAGGATGTGATGCTCGGCGGTAAAGCGGCGGGTGATGCTTTTCCTCCGCGGGGCGTCGGCGGCCGATGCGGCGGGGAGTCATCGTCGGTGTCCTGTTCCGGCTGATGCCGTGAACCGGTGCGAATCGGTCGGATTCATCTGCTGATCGCGTCGGTGAGTATCGATTTTCATTCCGCGGGTGCAACGACGTCCGGGCACGGATCACCGTGTTCGGTGATCCGTGCCCGGACCCGCTTCAGGCGGACGACGGCCTGCCGACCACGGGCAGGGCCTGGGAGGCCGCAGGCGCGGCGGGTGCCGGGGGCGTCGCGGGCGCTGCCGTCCTCGCGGGCGACGGCAGCAGCGTGGCCACTGCCGCGGCGGTGAGCAGGACGGCCGCCCCCACCCACAGCGCGGGCCGGGTGCCGTCCACGAACGCCCCCGGGCTCGCGTAGCCGCCGTTCGCGGCGAAGACCGAGGCCAGCACCGCGACGCCCAGGACGCCGCCGAGCTCGCGCATCGCGTTGTTCGTGCCGGAGGCGAGACCCTCCTGCTCCGCCGGGACCGAACCGAGGGCCACCGACGCGACCGGAACGAAGAACAGCGCCATGCCCACCCCGGCCAGGACGAAGGGTGGGACGAGCCCGGCGTAGTCGGCCCCGGTGTCCAGGATCGTCGCGAGCCAGGCCAGGCTCACGGCCTCGATCGCCATACCGGCCACGATCAGCGGGCGCCCACCGATCCGATCCGAGAGCGGTCCGGCGATCGGGGCGATCAGCAGGGGCATCGCCGTCCAGGGCAGCGTGCGGATGCCGGCCTCGAGGGGCGAGTAGTCGAAGACGTTCTGCAGGGCCTGCGCCAACAGGAAGATCGACCCGAACATGCCGACCGAGAACAGCAGCGACACGGCGTTCACCGCTGCGAACCCGCGGCGGCGGAACAGGGCCATCGGCAGCATGGGGCTCCCGCCGCGCCGGGCCACGCGCCGCTCCCAGGCGATGAAGGCGCCGACCCCGGCCACGCCGGCCAGCAGTGACGTCAGGACGGCCGGGCTCGTCCACCCGTGGCTCTCACCGCGGACCAGCCCGAGTGTGACGCCGAGCAGCCCGGCGGAGATGATCGCGACACCCGGCAGGTCCAGCCGTCCGGCCGGCCCGCGGGACTCCGTGAGCCTGCGCAGCGCGAGCGGGACCGTCACCAGGCCGATCGGCACGTTCAGCCAGAAGATCCACTGCCAGCTCGCCCCGTCGGTGATCGCGCCACCGACCAGGGGCCCGACGGCCACGGCAAGCCCGGACATCGCCCCCCACACGCCGAGCGCGGCGCCCCGGCGCTCGGGTGGGACCGCCGCCGACAGCAGCGTCAGGCTCAGTGGCAGGACCAGCGCCGCGCCGACGCCCTGCATGGCCCGGGCGGCGATGAGCGCCTCGATGGACGGCGCGAGCGCCGCGCCGAGGCTGCCCAGGGTGAACACCCCGAGCCCGGTGGCGAACACGGCCCGCCGCCCGAGCCGGTCGCCGAGCGCGGCGCCGGTCAGCAGCAACACCGCGAACGGCAGCGTGTAGGCGTTCACCACCCATTCGAGGCCCTCCAGGCCCGCCCCGAGGTCGCCGCGGATCTGGGGGAGTGCGGTGGTGACCACCAGGTTGTCCAGGGCCACCATGAACGCCGTTATGGACGTCACGACGAACGTCCAGACAGTGGCGGATCGCTTGTCGGTCACGAGTTCCCTCCAAGGTCTTGAGTGCTCACTACCTTTGTCGGATAGTGATTGGTCACTAGATTTGTGGTGCGAACGAGGATGCGGACAGGTGGAACGGGTGAGAGGGAGGCGAACGCGGGTCTGGAACGGCGTGGGCCGACTCAGGCCGGTCTAGCTGCAGATCTCCCGGGCCCAGCGGTCGCTGATCTCCTGCAGGTTCATCGCGGCCACGACGTTGAGCAGCATGCCGTGCCCGAAGAACGTGCGCAGTTCCTCGTCGTCGCATCCGCTGACGCGTTCGACGGTCTGCCACAGGTCCCGGAAACCCTGGCGGGTGACCTCCTGGATGCCCGGGTCGCCGCAGGAGGCGTAGCTCTGCATCTGCATGAGCAGGTAGGTGCGGTCGGTGAGCAGCTCGTCGTAGGCGGACCCGATCGCCGTCAGGGCGTCGGCGCCGACCAGGTCGCCCGCCGCGGTCTCGAAGCGTTCGCGAGTCAGGGTGAAGGTGGCCCGGACGGCCGCCAGGAACAGTTCCTTCTTGGTGGGGAAGAGTCGGAACAGATAGGGCTGGGAGATGCCGGCACGGCTGGCGATCGCCTCGGTGGACGTGCCGGTCAGGCCGCCCAGGGCGAACTCCTCGACGGCCGCCGCGAGCACCACCGCGCGTCGTTGCTCCGCGCTCATCCGGGTGCCGGTGCCGCCGGTCGTCCTTGGGGTCACGACCTCAAGGTAGTGGTCACTCAATAATCAAGTCAAGGAGAATGTCGGCCCGGAGCGCGGCGGATCCGAGCGGCGGCCTCGGACGGGCACTCCGGGCGGGCGGGCAGTGCCGGCGTCCGCCCGCCCGGAGTTCTCATCCGATCAGGCGACGGTGGCGACGCCCGGAGGGTTGAAACGGCGACCGGTCACGCGTTCGCTGATGCCGGTGCGGTCCAGGTACGGGGTGATGCCGCCGAGGTGGAAGGGCCAGCCGGCGCCGAGGATCATGCACAGGTCGACGTCCGCCGCCTCGGCCACGACGCCCTCGTCCAGCAGGAGCCTTATCTCCTGGGCCAGCGCGGAGAGCGCCGCCTCGCGGACCTGCTCGGGCGTCATCGCCGCACCCTCCCGAGCGGTCGGCGCGGTGCCGTCGTCCATGCTCCGGACGAGATCGGCGACCTCCGGGTCGACGATCTGCTCGCCGCCCGGTCCGGCCGTGTAGAAGCTGCTCTTCCCGGCGGCCACGACCCGCGCCAGGCCGTCCGGCGTGCGGAACCGGTCGGGCATGGCCTGGTGCAGGGTCCGGGCCACGTGCAGTGCGACCGGCGGGCCGACCAGCGAGAGCAGGACCAGCGGCGACATCGGCAGTCCGAGCGGGTCGAGCGCGCCGTCGGCCTGCTCGATCGGGGTTCCGGTCTCGGTGGCCGCGAGCACCTCGCCCATGAACCGGGTGAGGAGGCGGTTCACCACGAAGGCCGGCGCGTCTGCGACCAGCACCGCGTTCTTCTTCAGCTGCTTCGCGACCTGCAGCGTGGTCGCGATCGTGGTGTCGTCGGTCCGCGGGGTGCGGACGACCTCGACCAGGGGCAGCACCGCCACCGGGTTGAAGAAGTGCAGCCCGGCGACCCGCTCCGGATGGGTCAGGTCGGCGGCCATCTCGGTCACCGAGAGGGCCGAGGTGTTGGTGAGCAGCAGCGTCTCCGGCTTCACCACGGACTCGAGCTCGGCGAGCACCGCCTTCTTGACCGACATGTCCTCGAAGACGGCCTCGATGATCAGGTCGGCGTCGGCGAACGCGTCCTTGGTCAGTGAGCCGGTCACGGAGGCCTTGAGCCGGTTCGCGCGGTCGTGGGAGATCCGCCCGCGCAGCAGCAGGTTGTCGATCTCGCTGTGGACGTGTGCGACTCCCGCGTCGAGACGCGCCTGGTCGAGGTCGGTGAGGACGACCGGCACCTCCAGCCGCTGGGCGAACAGCAGCCCGAGCTGGCTGGCCATCAGCCCCGCGCCGACCACGCCGACCTTGGTCACCGCCTGGGCCAGCGAGCGGTCGGGCCCGCCGACCGGCCGCTTGGCGCGCCGGTTCACCAGGTCGAAGGAGTAGAGCCCGGCGACGAGTTCCTCGCTGGACCCGAGATCGGCCAGCGCCGCCGTCTCGGCGGCGTACCCCGTGTCGGCGTCCGCGGTCTCCGCCAGGGCCATCAGCTCGAGCGCGCGGTAGGCGGCCGGGGCCGCGCCGTGCAGCCGGGCGTCCGCGAGGACGCGACCGCGCTCCAGCGCCGCAGCCCAGGCGGCACCCTGCTCGACGGGACGGCGGCCCTTGGTCGGGTCCACCTCGCCCCGCAGCACCTGGCCGACCCAGTGCAGCGCCTCCTCGAGGAAGTCCGCGGCATCCAGCAGGACGTCACCGAGGCCGAGCGCGAACGCCTTGGGGCCGCGCAGCGTCCGGTTCTGGCTGAGCGCGTTGTCGATCATGATGGTGACCGCGTTCTCCGGGCCGACCAGGTTCGGCAGCAGCTGGGTGCCGCCCCAGGCCGGCACCAGGCCGAGGAAGACCTCGGGCAGCGCGATCGGCGCGGCACCGGCGGAGATCGCCCGGTAGTCGCAGTGCAGCGCCAGCTCCAGGCCGCCGCCCATCGCGGCGCCGTTGACCAGCGCGAAGGTGGGGACCCGCCGGTCGCCCAGCCGGCCCTCGCCGACCCGGCGCAGCGCGGTGTGCCCGAGCTCGCCGAGCGCGGTGAGCTTCGGCCGGACCTCGGCCGGGTCGGTCAGCGACGACCGGTAGGAGAGGTCCGCGCCGGCGCAGAAGATGAACGGCTTGCCGGTCACCGCCACCGCCGCCACCGGCGGGTCGTGGGCCTCGATCTCCTCGACGGCGGTGAGCAGTGACCGCAGCCCGCCCGGGCCGAAGGTGCTCGGGCGGGTGTGGTCCTGCCCGTTGTCCAGGGTGATGAGCGCGACCGGGCCGCTCACGCCGGACAGTTGTGCGTACCGGACATGGGCCTGCGTGACGACCTCGTCCGGGTGCTCCAGGGTCATCGCGGCGCTGCTCATGCTCCTTCTCCCGTTCGGCCGAAGTGCGGGTTCTCCCAGATCGTCGTCGCTCCCATGCCGAAGCCCACGCACATCGCGGTCATCCCGTAGCGGACCTCGGGATGCTCCTCGAACTGGCGGGCCAGCTGGGTCATCAGTCGCACTCCGCTGGAGGCGAGCGGGTGCCCGTACGCGATGGCGCCGCCGTAGGGGTTGACCCGCGGGTCGTCGTCGGCGAGGCCGAAGTGTTCCAGGAAGGCGATCACCTGCACGGCGAAGGCCTCGTTCAGCTCGAACAGGCCGATGTCGTCGATGCTCAGGCCGGTGCGGGCCAGCGCCTTCTCCGTGGACGGGATCGGCCCGACACCCATGACCTCGGGCGCCACACCGGCGAACCCGAACCCGACCAGCGACATCTTCCGGGTCAGGCCGAGCTCGGCGGCGACGTCCGCGGCGGCGAGCACGCAGCCGGTGGCGCCGTCGTTGATGCCCGCGGCGTTGCCCGCGGTGACCCGCCCGTGCGGCCGGAACGGTGTCCGCAGCCCGGCGAGGCCCTCGACGGTGGTGCCGGGCCGGGGCGGCTCGTCCGCGGTGACCAGCTCCCAGCCGCTGTCGACGTGCCGCGCGGCGACGGGGACGAGGTCGGGCTGGATCCTGCCGTCCGCGTACGCCTTGGCGGCCTTCGCCTGCGACGCGGCGGCGTACGCGTCCGCCCGGGCCCGGGTGATCCCCGGGAACCGGTCGTGCACGTTCTCCGCGGTCATGCCCATGACCAGCGCGGAGGGATCGACGAGACGCTCGGAGACGAACCGCGGGTTCGGGTCCACGCCCTCGCCCATCGGATGGCGCCCCATGTGCTCGACGCCGCCGGCGATGGCGATGTCGTAGGCGCCGACGGCGATCGCGGACGCGGTGGTGGTCACCGCCGTCACCGCGCCCGCGCACATCCGGTCGATGGCGTAGCCGGGCACCGACTCGGGCAGCCCGGCCAGGATGCCGGCGACCCGGCCGATGGTCAGGCCCTGATCGCCGATCTGGGTCGTCGCCGCGATCGCGACCTCGTCGACCCGCTCGGGCGGCAGCGCGGGATTGCGCCGCATCAGCTCGCGGATGACCCGGACCACCAGGTCGTCGGCCCGGGTCTCGGCGTAGACGCCCTTGGCCTTGCCGAAGGGAGTGCGTACACCGTCGACGAACACCACGTCACGGATCGAACCCTGCGCGCTGACGAACACCACCGGCCTCCTCGACGCCTCACCCGTGGGCGGCACGTGCGCGGCCCACGGCAGACGGTGTCGGGCCGGCTGCCCGCAGTGGCGCCGGACCGCGACGGGAACAGCCTACGGCAGGAGTTACCCATGGGTAGGTAAGGGTCGGTACGTACCGCGCGTGCGGCCGGATCAGGACGCGGCGGGTTCCCCACCGGACAGCGGACGGCCGCCGGTCCGCCGCGTTCTCGCCCGCGCGGACCCGCCGCCCGCCGCGGAACCGGTGCCGCCCGCTCCGCCGCCGGCGGTCTCGCCGCCGGTGGCTCCGGGCGCGGCGGCGGTGCCCGCGGGCGGGTCCACCAGGGCCGCGGCCACCGCGGCCGCCGTCAGCTCGACCTGCCAGGGGCGGGCGCCGCCCGTGGTCAGCGCGGCGGTCACCGTCTCGGTGTCCCGTGTGGCCGGGGGAGTCCAGGTGACCCGGCGGGCGAGTGCCGGCTCCAGCAGGTTCTCCACCGGCATGCCCTGATCCTCGGCGATCGCGTTCAGCGCCGCGCGCACGCGGGCCAGCCGCGCCGCCGCCACGGGGTCACGTTCCGCCCAGCGGTTCTGCGGGGGGAGGCCGTCGCCGCCCGGGCCCGCGGTGCTCGGCAGCTGGTTCTCGGGCATCTCGGCGGCGGCGCGCAGGGCATCCATCCAGGTGGTCGCCGAGCGCCGCAGCCGCGGCCCGGAGAAGATCGGCAGCCGGGTCAGCGCGGCGGCGTCCTCGGGGGCCTTCAGTACCGCGTCCATGATCGCGATGTCGGGCAGCACCCGGCCCGGCGCGATGTCGCGGGTGCGGGCGACCCGGTCTCGGGCCTGCCACATCGACCGGACGGCGGCGAGCTGGCGGCGGCTGCGCGCGCGGTGGATCCCGCTCGTGCGCCGCCACGGCTCGGCCCGCGGCTCCCGCGGCGGAGCGGCGGCGATCGCGTCGAACTCCTGCCGGGCGAACGCCATCTTGTTCTGCGCGACCAGCTCGCTCTCGAGCTGGTCGCGCAGCTCCACCAGCAGCTCCACGTCGAGAGCGGCGTAGCGCAGCCACGGTTCGGGCAGCGGGCGGTTCGACCAGTCGGCGGCGGAGTGCCCCTTCTCCAACCCGAAGCCGAGCACCCGCTCGACCATGGCGCCCAGCCCCACCCGTTCGTAGCCCAGCAGACGGCCGGCGAGCTCGGTGTCGAACAGCGTCTTCGGGCGCAGGCCCAGCTCGGCCAGGCAGGGCAGGTCCTGGCTGGCGGCGTGCAGCACCCATTCCGTGTCGCCGACGGCGTCCTGCACGCCGCTCAGGTCGGGCAGGGCGATCGGGTCGATGAGCAGGGTGCCCGCGCCGGCCCGCCTGATCTGGACGAGGTAGGCACGCTGGCTGTACCGGTAACCGGAGGCGCGCTCGGCGTCGAAGGCGACCGGGCCGGTGCCGGCGGCCAGCCGCTCGGTGGCGCGGGTGAGGTCCTGCGGGTCGTCGAGGACGGGCGGGACGCCACCGGCCGGCTCCAGCAGCGGGATGGGTACAGTTGCCGACTCTTCGACAGCGGCGGCAGCATCGATCGCCGCACCCTCACTGACCTGGTGCGTTGAGTCAGGAACCGTCGACGTCACGATCGGCGATGGTACGTGTGAATGACCGGCCTGGCAGCCCAGTCGGCCGAGCAATCGCACTAATTATACGCTTCGTGTTCGATGGTGGCTCCAAGGTAGTCGTTGCAGATGCGTTCCGTTGACATTCCCGGCGCGCAGTGCTTGGACGGGGAGGTCCGGATCTGCTCAGGCGCGGCGAGCAGGTAGCGGTACGACCCCGGAGAGGCGCGGCGGCAGCCCCGCCATCGCGGCCAGCAGGTCGGCGAAGGAGTGCAGGTGCGCGGCGGCGTCCGCCGGGTCCCACGGCGCCGCCCCGTCGGCCCCGCCGTGCGGCGGCTCCGGCACCGTCGGGTCCTCGGCTTCCTCCACCGATCCTGCCCAGCGTGGTGACCAGGAACACCGGAGCTCGACGTCGAAGTTGTCGCCGTCGGTGGCGAGCACCCCGAAGCGCCGGGACGAGGTGGTGGTGACCGTCCCGCCGAGGGCGCCGAGCTCGGCGCCGTGCGACTGCAACGACTCCCGCAGCCACGACCAGGCGACCCCGGGCAACAGCGGGTCGTCGGCGACCTCCGGGTCCACCGAGGCGCGCGCATAGCAGACGATCCGGGTGGTGCCCTCCCAGGCGTCCTGCCCATCGGGGTCGAACAGCAGCACGAACCGGCCGGAGGCCGCCTCGTCGTCATCGGTGAGGCCCCCGGCGAGAGCGAACGCGTAGGGAGCGATCCGGGCGGGCGCGGGGATCTCGCGGACGGCGACATCCGGCCGCAGCTCCTCCAACGCCGCCCGCAGCGCCTCGGTGGCGGCCACGAAGAGCGCCGGAGCGTCGCTCGGTGCCCGCGTGCCCCCCATGGCGGCAACGTTAGGGCGTGCACCTTGGTCGCGCTGGCCGGACGTCGGAGAGTGCCGCTTAGCGCCCTCCGGGTGGGAACGGGCGCTTCGGGTCAGCGGGGCGAGCCGTGCCGGCGCGGCCTGCTCGGGCGGCTGCGCCGACGCCGGGCGCGTCCCGCCGAGCGCCGCCGGCCGGCCGGCCGGGACGAACGGGTCCCCCGGGAGGCCTGGATGTGGTGCGGGACTGTGCAGGCTCACGCCACGGCCCTGGAATCGGATCGGCCGGCGCCGCGGCGCGCGGTAACGGTTACGACGGTCACGGGCCGGTCGGCCCCGGCACCCGCCGGTGGCACCGCGGCGGGCGCGGCGCCGACGAGAATCGCGTGGCCGCACACGACACAGGCACGTTCCGGGCAGTCGGCGCCGTGGCCGTCCTCGCACGGCGGTTGCTCGAACTGCTGCTGTCGCGCGCATACCGCGCAGTAGCGGATGTGATCGTCGGCGCTCACCAGGACCTGGTCCACTCGCGTATCACTCCCCGGGCACGGCTGCGTCGTTCGCGTGGTAGCTGCGTCGTTCGCGTGGTGTCAGCCTGCGGGCGGGTGTGGCGTGAACCTGACCGCGGCGCAGCCCCCCGCGGGCCGCGTCAGCGCGCCGTCCAGCCGCCGTTGGCCGGTCGGTCAGGAGGCTGAACGCGGGACATCGCGGATTGTTGCCGCCTATTCCGACCGGTCTGACGGTGCCACGGGTAGGGCGGTTCTCCGCGCATTCTCACCGGCGTGTCGCGTGCGGCCGGCTGTGCGCGGTGCGGGGCCGACGTTCCCTCGGGGGTGGAAGGAGGTGGTTCGTCGCCGCCGGGCGGGTGACCTCGGCGTACGGGCGGCCTCAGGGCGCCGGCGAGCTCAGGGCGCCGGCGAGCTCAGCTCGCGGGCGCGGAGCTGGCGCGTCCCGGGGAGCCGCCGTGCTCGGACGTGCCGTGCCCGGCCGCGCCGTCGGATGCCGGGGCCGGCTCCCGCAGCCAGTGCCGCTCCACGAAGAACGGCGCCACCGGCAGGACGGACGCCCCGAGCGCGAGCAGCGTCCGCTTCACCGGCCACCGCCGCAGCGACCCCACGTACAGGACGAGCAGGCAGTACGCGATGAACAGCCCACCGTGGACCGGCCCGAGGATCTTCACACCGATCTCGTGGTCGGCCCCGTGCTTGACCGCGGTCGCGATCAGGAGCAGGAGGAAGGAGGTCGCCTCGGCCAGGGACACCGCGCGGGCGGCGCCCATCGGCCACGCCCCGTCCCGGGTGGCGCTGTTCCGGGTGGAACCGTCCCGGATGGAAGGGTCGGTCATCGGACACTCCTCGACGTCGCTTGCGGCCTCGCCGTGCTCTGACATCGCCGGACGCGTTCTCCAGCCTGACTTCTACTGCGAGTAGAAGATATCGCACACAGTCGTGTGCCCTGCGCGGCATCTGTCCGCCGGGCGTGCAACGATCGGGCCATGTCCCTCGGAAGTACCGCCGTTGCGCCGCCTCGCCCCGGGGTCTCGCCCCGACGTCCAGGTCTCGCCGCGACTTCGCCGTTCCTGCGCGCCGCCGCCGGGGACCGCCCCGACAGCGTGCCCGTGTGGTTCATGCGGCAGGCCGGCCGGGTGCTTCCCGAGTACCGCGCCCTGCGCGCCACCACCGCCATGCTCGATTCCTGCCGCAACGCCGACATGGTCACCGAGATCACCCTGCAGCCGGTGCGCCGTTTCCGGCCCGACGCCGCGATCTTCTTCTCGGACATCGTCCTGCCGCTCGCGGCCGTCGGGGTGGACGTCGACATCGTCGCCGGGGTCGGGCCCGTGGTGGCCCATCCCGTCCGGGCGCCGTCCGACCTGGACGTGCTGCGCCCGCTGGAGCCCGGTGACGTGCCCTACGTGAGCGAGGCGGTGGCCTCCCTGGTCCGCGAGCTCGGGCAGACGCCGCTGATCGGTTTCGCCGGCGCGCCGTTCACCCTGGCCAGCTATCTGATCGAAGGCGGGCCGAGCCGCAACCACACCCGCACGAAGGCGCTCATGTACGCCGAGCCGGCGCTGTGGCACGACCTGCTCGGCCGGCTCGCCGACATCACGGCCGCCTTCCTGCGGGTGCAGGTCGACGCCGGCGCCGACGCCATCCAGCTGTTCGACTCGTGGGCGGGCGCGCTCAGCGAGGACGACTACCTGCGCTACGTGGCTCCGCACAGCACCCGGGTTCTCGCGGCGTTCGCCGACGACGGCATCCCGCGCATCCACTTCGGGGTGAACACCGGGGAGCTGCTCGGCGCGATGGGCGCGGCCGGCGCGGACGTCGTCGGGGTCGACTGGCGCGTCCCGCTGGACGAGGCCGCCCGCCGGGTCGGCCCCGGTCGTGCCGTGCAGGGCAACCTCGACCCGGCCGCGGTCTTCGCCCCGTCCGACGTGCTCGCGGCGAAGGTCCGCGACGTCTGCCGCCGGGGTGCGGCCGCTCCCGGGCACATCTTCAACTTCGGGCACGGCGTGCTTCCGGAGAGTGATCCGGGCGTGCTGGCGCACATCGTGGACCTCGTCCACCAGTTCTGACAGCGGGGGGGCGGCAGCCACCGACTCGCCAGGCCCGCGCACGGGGCCGTAGGCCGGTCCGGGGCCGCTCGGCGGTGCCCGCCACCGGCGTGGCACGGCCGCGGGCGAGACTGGAGCCGGCCGCGGGACTCGGGCCGGTCCGGCCGTGAGGTCGGTGGCGCCGTGGGCCCAGGGCCCCGATCCGGGGGCGGCCACACGGGGACGGCGTGAAGGGGCTGGGAGAAGACGTGCGGGTTGTGATCATTGGAGCGGGTATCGCAGGGCTGTCCGCCGCGAGCGCGCTGACGGGCAGGGCCGAGGTCACCGTGGTCGAGGCCGGTGACCGCATCGGCGGCAAGCTGCGCACCACCCCGATCGAGGGGCTGGCGGTGGAGGAGGGCGCGGAGGCCTTCCTCGTCCGCGTGCCGGAGGCGCTCCGGCTGGCCCGGCACGTCGGGCTCGGGCACGACATCGTGCATCCGACGACGACCAAGGCCTCGCTGTGGGTGGGCGGGCGGCGCCGTCCCATCCCGCCCAACACGATGCTGGGGGTCCCGACCGACGTGCTCGGCCTGGTGCGCTCCCGGGTGCTCTCGCCCTTCGGGCTGCTGCGCGCCGCGGCCGACCTGGTGCTCCCGCGCACGACCCTGCCGACGGACCCGACGGTCGGCGGGTACGTCGGCGCCCGCGTCGGGCGGGAGATCGTGGACCGGCTGGTGGACCCGCTGCTCGGCGGCGTCTACGCCGGGCGGGCCGACGCGCTCTCGCTGCAGGCGACCGTCCCCCAGCTCACCCCGATCGCGACCGAGGACCGCTCGCTGCTGCTCGGCGCGCACCGCGTCCGGGCCCGGACCGGACCGGCCCCGGCGCAGACGCCCGTGTTCGCCTCGCTGCGCGGCGGCCTGGGCTCGTTCGCGGAGAAGGTGGCCAGCACCAGCGGTGCCACGGTGCGGACCGGGCTGATGGCCCGGGAGCTGCGCCGGGTCGAGGGCGGCTGGCAGGTGCGCTGCGACCCGGTGGGCGGCGGTGAGGTGCCCCCGCCCCTGGTCGCCGACGCGGTGATCCTCGCGGTTCCCGCCGGCGCCGCGCGTGATCTCCTCTCCCCGATCGCCCCGCACGCGGCCGCGCCCCTCGCGGGGGTGCCATACGCGTCGGTGGGCCTGGTCACACTGCTCTACCGGGGAGCTGTGCCGCCGCCCGGCAGCGGCCTGCTCGTCCCCGCGCGGGCCGGCCTGTCGATCAAGGCGGTGACCTACCTGTCGGTGAAATGGCCGCACATCGCCCGCGGTGGCGACCTGACGGTCGTGCGGGCCAGCGTGGGCCGTGCCGGCGCCGACGACGACCTGCGGCGCGGCGATGTCGAGCTCGCCGGCGTCGCCGCCGCCGAGGTCGCCCAGGTCACCGGGATCAGCGCCCGTCCGATCGCCAACCGGGTCAGCCGCTGGGGCGGGGCGCTCCCGCAGTACCTGCCGGGGCACCTAGGTCGGATCGCGGCCGTCCGGCGCGCGCTGCCGGCGGGCATCGCGCTCGCCGGCGCCGGCTACGACGGTGTGGGCATCCCGGCGTGCATCCGTTCCGGCGAGGCGGCCGCGGCGTCGGTGGTGGGCCAGCTGCGGCCGGACGGGACGCAGGCGGCGGAGTCCGAGCCGGCGGGGGCCTGAGCCGGCGGGAGGGCTGAGTCCCGCCCGTGCCGCGCGGTGGTGTGCCCCGGCTGGGTCGCAGACCGGCGGCCGGGGTGGACAATGGTGGCATGTCAACTGGCGACGACGTCCAGCGCAGCGGCACCACCTCGGCGTCCGCGCCCTCCGTTCCGGGCGGGCGGCCTCCGGCCGCCGTGCCCACCAGCAGTGTCCCCGCCACCCCCCCCACCGGCGTCCCCCCCACCGGCGCTTCCGGGCCTGCCGACGGGGAGTCCACGAAGTCGGCCCGTGAGCTGAACGACGAGCTGCTCTACACGGGCTGGTTCGTGTTCGCCGCCCGGCAGCCGCTGCCCGCCGACCGCGCGGGCATCACGGCGGAGGCCGGCGAGCTGCTCGACGGCGCACTGGCGAAGGACGTCTACACCCGTGGTATCTACGAGGTCTCCGGCTACCGGGCTGACGCCGACGTGATGATCTGGTGGACCTCACCCAACCCGGACCTGCTGCAGCAGACCTACCAGCGTTTCCGGCAGACCGGCCTGGGGCGGTGCCTGGAGCCGGTGTGGTCCGCGGTGGGTCTGCACCGCCCGGCGGAGTTCAACCGGAACCACATCCCGGCCTACGTGCGCCGGGAGGACCCGCGGGACTACATCTGCGTGTATCCGTTCAACCGGTCGTTCGAGTGGTACCTGCTGCCCGACTACGAGCGCCGCGGCCTGCTCGCCGAGCACGGGATGATGGGCCGCGAGTACGAGGACGTGCGGGCCAACACCGTGGCCGCGTTCGGCCTGGGCGACTACGAGTGGCTCCTGGCGTTCGAGGCCGACGAGCTCCACCGGATCGTCGACTGCATCCGCCACCTGCGGGCGAGCGCGACGCGCCGCCACACCCGGCTGGAGACGCCGTTCTACAGCGGCGCCCGCAAGCCGCTGCCGGACGTCGTCGCCGCCCTGCCGTAACCCCGGGTCCCGGCCTTCCGGTTCCGGCCCCGCCACCGGCGAGCTGAGCCCCGGTCTCGCCTCCGCGAGCTGAGCCCCGGTCTCGCCTCCGCGAGCTGAGCCCCGGTCTCGCCTCCGCGAGAAGAGGTCGGCGCCTGCCCGGGCGCCCCCACCCGTCCGGCAGGCGCCGACCGCCCCATTGCTGCCCTCACGGCCGGGCGGCGGATGTCGACCCGGGCGGGCAGAAACCACCGGCATCCATCGGTCCGCAGGACCCGGGCGCTCGGTGGTCGGCGGCCGGGCGCTCCCCGGACCGGCCATGACTGACAGTAGCATCGCCGCTCGATTCTGTCTGCTACTCGACAATAGAACGCACTGAACGTAACCGCAAATCGCCTCAATTCGGTTGATTCGGTTTCTGTGTGACGGTGAGCAACCGAAGGGCCTCGGTTGTTTTAACTACTCTTAGTCACCAGTGGGGCGGCCATACCCGACGCGGAGCTGTCGGAAACACGGCTTCGGCCCCGGGCGGGGCGCTGGTCGGCGGCGGCGGTCGTGCCGGTAACGTTGCCGCCTGACCATCGAGCGCCGCATGTCGGGGCCTGGGCGGACCGCGGCGGTCCGCGTCGGCGTCCCGGGTCGCGTCGGTTGCCCACGCCGCGCGGAGGTGTTCCCCGGGCCGATTCGGGGCTGCCCGGGTCCGTACACGATCGCTGGAGGTCGGAGTCGGTGAAGCCGCGAGCGATGAAGCCACGGGGGAGTGAACCTGCGATGAACGCCTCGGTGCGAGGCGTCAACGTGCCTGGGCCCCGGGTCCGACCTTGTGTCCGCGTCGGCGATCTGCCCCACGAGCCGGTTGGTTCTGATCGACAATGGCTGCGGCGGGGAGATGCGCGGGGGGCGGTCTCCACCCGTCCAGCTCGCCGATCGGAACTGATGTACCGAGGTCCTGGGGGGGTCCTGCTGTGACGGAGACTGTGTCCGGAGGAACGAGACCATTCGGGGGGGCGAGATCGTCCGGCGGAGCCATGCCGCCCGGAGGGGCGAGGCCGGCGGGAGGGGCGAGGCCAGTGGGTGGAACGAGGCCGGCTGGTGGATCCTGGCCGCCCGCCGGCGGCCCGGGTGTCGTGCCGCAGGCCCGCGGCTACTTCGAACCGGGCCAGCCGACCCCTTCGGGGCCGCCCGTGCGGCCAGGCTGGCCGGGGCCGCCCGAGGAGTCCGACTGGCTGGAGCCGGAGCCGCCGGCAGAGGCTGACTGGTCGGAGCCGCCGGCGGGAACCGGCTGGCCCGAGCCGCCGGCCGCGCCCGGCTGGCCGGGGCCGCCCGCGCAACCGGCCACCGGCCGGCACCATCGCGTGCCCGCTGGCACGCAGTTCGACTTCGCCCACGTCGAGACCTCGCCCGACGCGACCAGCTACCGGGCCCAGGTCGGCTGGGAGCGGCGCTACGTCCGGCTGCTGGTGCTCTTCGACGCGATCGCCTGTGTGATCTCCGCGGGCCTGGCCTACTTCGTCCGCTTCGGGGACGTCGTCGACTTCGACACCGAGCCGCCCTCCTCGAAGCCGTACATCATCATGACGGTCCTGCTGCCGCTGGCCTGGGTGCTGGCGATGTCGCTCAACCGCGCCTACGAGAGCCGCTTCCTCGGCGGCGGGTCGGAGGAGTTCCGGCGGGTCGTCAACGCCGCCGCCCGGCTCACCGCGCTGGTCGCCGTCGCCTCCTACGCGACGAAGGCCGAGATCGCCCGTAGCTACGTGCTCATCGCCTTCCCGGCCGCCACGCTGCTGTCGGTGGCCGGCCGCTCCGCCGGGCGCGGCATCCTGCACCGCATGCGGCGGCAGGGGCGTTGCCTGCACCGTGTCCTCGTCGTGGGGGCCGGCGAGTCCGCGGCCACCCTCGTCCGGCTCGCCCAGCGCGACCCGACCACCGGCTGGTCCGTCGTCGGTGTCTGCCTGGACCGCCTGCCCGGCCGGCACAGCCACGACCGCCCCGAGCGCAGCGGGTTCGACCTGCTCGGCGTGCCGATCGTCGGCACCTCGGAGAACCTGCACACCGCCATCCAGGCGACCCACGCGACCACCGTCGCGATCGGCCCGCAGATGGACGGCGAGACACTGCGCCGGGTCCTGTGGGCCCTCGAGGGCAGCGACGTGGACGTCCTGGTCAGCTCGGCGCTGACGGACGTGACCGGGCCGCGGATCTCGATCCGGCCGGTGGCCGGCCTGCCGCTGCTCCACATCGAGGAGCCCGAGCTCAGCGGCACGCGCCGGCTGATGAAGATGGCCTTCGACCGGATCGTCGCCGGCACCGCGATCCTGCTGTTCGCTCCGCTGCTGATCGGGCTCGGCCTGGCGGTGCGGTTCACCAGCCGCGGTCCGGCGATCTTCAAACAGATCCGGGTCGGGCGCGGCGGCAGCGAGTTCCGGATGTACAAGTTCCGTTCGATGTATGTAGACGCCGAGCAGCGCAAGGCCGAGCTCGAGTCGAGCAACGAGCGCGCCGAGGGCCTGCTGTTCAAGATGCGGGACGACCCTCGGATCACCAAGGTGGGCAAGTTCCTCCGGAAGTGGTCGCTCGACGAGCTGCCCCAGCTGTTCAACGTGGTCAACGGCAGCATGTCGCTGGTCGGCCCGCGCCCGCCGCTGCCCTCGGAGGTCGCGCGCTACGAGGACGACGTCTACCGCAGGCTGATGGTCAAGCCCGGCCTCACCGGGCTGTGGCAGATCAGCGGGCGCAGCGACCTGGAGTGGAACGAGTCCGTCCGGCTCGACCTGCGCTATGTCGAGAACTGGTCGCTGGCCATGGACTTCGTCATCCTGTGGCGCACGCTGTTCGCCGTGCTGCGCCGCGAGGGCGCCTACTGACAGCGGGTCCCTCCTGCTGCCAGCGGGCTGGCGGGTGCCCGCTGGGGCCTACTGGCCGCGGGCGCCCTCGACCCAGCCGGCCTCGACCAGGTGCGCGAGCACCCGGTCGACGGCCTGCTCGGTCGGCAGGCCCGCCGTGTCGACCACCACGTCGGCGTCGGCCGGCTCCTCGTACGGGTCGGAGACGCCGGTGAAGGCGGGGATCACCCCCGCCCGGGCCTTGGCGTAGAGGCCCTTGCGGTCCCGTGCCTCGCACACCTCCAGCGGGGTCGACACGTACACGAGCACGAAGCCGCCGCCGCGGGCGGTGGTCATCGCCCGCACCTGGGCGCGGACGTCGTCGTAGGGCGCGATCGGCGCGCACACGGCGATCCCGCCGGCGCCCGCGACCTCCGCGGCGACGAAGCCGATGCGGCGCACGTTCGTGTCCCGGTCGGCGCGGGAGAAGCCCAGGCCCTGGGAGAGATGCGTCCGCACGATGTCGCCGTCGAGCAGGGTGACCCGCCGGCCCCGTTCGAGCAGCCGGCACACCAACAGACCCGCCAGGGTCGACTTGCCCGAGCCGGACAGCCCGGTGAACAGGATCGTCAGGCCGCGCTGGCGGCGCGGGGGAACCGCGCGGGTCAGCTCGGCAGCCACCGCGGGCGGGGTGAGCTCGGCGGGCAGCGGCACACCCGCGTCGAGCAGGGTCGTGAGATCGTCGGCGCCCGGCGCGCCGATCGCCGGCCCGGTCAGGCTGCCGGCACAGCCGTAGACCTCGGCGAGATGGGCCCGCAGGGCGGTGAGTTCGGCGATCTCGTCCAACGCCGGCTCACTCGCCGCCTCGTCGGCCAGGCCGCCCGGGGCGGTCGCGCTCATCGCCGGCTCACGGGGCGCGGCGAGCCGCTCCGACGGGACGACCGGGACCAGCACGAGCATGCTGCGGTGCCGGCGGGACTCCGGCGCGAGCGCCGCGGTGTGGGCCGGCTCCGGCGGGCTGGCCGGATGCGTCCGGCCGCCGTCCCGCGACACCGCGTCGGAGGCGACCGGCTCGTGGGCCAGCGTCGCCTCGGCCGGCCGGGGCGGTGCGTCGATCGCGTCCAGCGCGGCGAGCAGGCAGCGCACCCGCAGGTGGTGTGCGGCGTCGGCCGGGTCCGCCCCGCCGACCGGGGCCAGGATCACGCAGTGCTTGCCCTGCCGGGTCAGCGCGCGGATGCGCCCGACGTCGGCGGTGTACAGCAGGCCGTCGGCCCACACCGCCCACGGGGCCGCGCCCGCGCCGGTCGCCCAGCCCCGGGCGACGAACTCGGCGCGCAGCCCTTCCGGGGTCAGCCGTAGCCGCGGGTAGTCCGGATGGCTGGGCAGCTCCAGGCCCTCCACCGTGCCGACCAGGCGCACCGGGCCCGCCCCGGTGGCAGTCGCCGGCGTTCCGGAGGCCTCCGCCGGCATCGCGGTGGCGGGCGTCGGTGAGTCGTCCGCGGTGGGCTCCAGACCGAGCAGGTGCAGGGCCGCGATCATCACGCCCTCGCGGTCGCGCAGCGCGACGTCCATGCCCGGGCCCAGCGCGGCCGCTGTCTCACCGGGGACGGTCAGGCTCGGCACCGGCGGCCCGGCGGGCTGGCGGGCCCGGCCCGAGTAGCTCGGCGCCGGGCCGAACGCGCCGAGCAGCATCAGCTCCAGGTCGGTGAGCTGGCGCGTGTCGAGCACGACCGACGGCCAGGCCACCGAGGCGGCCCGCAGCTCGCGGGCGCGGTCGGCAGCGACGACGGCAAGCGGACAGACGCCGTTCGCGCCGCGCTGCTCACCAGCGCCCGGTATGTCGGGCGGACCAGCCGTGGCATGCGGATCCGGGTCGAACGAGCCGACGGCGGTGTCGGAGGTGGCGCTCACACCCGCGACGGTAGCGGGTGGAAGACTCCCACCCGATGAGCACCGACGACATCCGCCGGCCGGACGGGTTCGCCACGGTTCCGGTCGACATCGCCACGGATGAGCTCAGCGATGCCACGCTGGCCGTCCGGCTGGCCACTGACGCGGGCAAGCTGCTCCTGCGGATCAGGGCCGAACTGGGATTCGCCGAACCGGCGACCCTGCGCGAGACCGGCGACGCCCGGTCGCACCGGCTGCTGGCCCGTGCCCTCGGCCGTCACCGGCCGGGCGATGCGGTGCTCTCGGAGGAGGCGGCGGACGATCCGGTGCGGCTGGGCGCGGACCGGGTGTGGATCGTCGACCCGCTCGACGGCACCCGTGAGTTCGCCGAGCCGGGGCGGACCGACTGGGCCGTGCACGTCGCGCTGTGGGAACGGGGCGAACTGACCGTCGGGGTCGTGGCGCTGCCCGCGCTGGGCGTGACGCTCTCGAGCGAGGGCCCGCTCCCCGCCCGGGCGCTCCCGGCGGCACGCGGGGCCGGCGCGGTGGCCGCGGGCCCCGCGGGGAACAGGGGGATCCCGGCCGGCCCGGTGGCCCCGGCGGGCGCCGATGCCGCGGTGCCGCGCATCGTCGCGAGCCGGACGCGGGCGCCGCGGGTCGTCACCGACGTGGCCGAGAAGCTGGGCGCGACCGTGCTGCCGATGGGGTCCGCCGGGGCTAAGGTGGCCGCGGTCATCCGCGGCGACGCCGACATCTACGTCCACGACGGCGGGCAGTACGAGTGGGACTCCGCGGCGCCGGTGGCCGTCGCGCGGGCGGCCGGCCTGCACACCAGCCGTCTCGACGGGTCGGAGTTGCGCTACAACCAGCCCGACCCGCTGTTGCCCGACCTGGTCGTGTGCGATCCCGCCCACGCCGAGCAGGTGTTGGCCGTGACCCGCGCGCGCTGACCCGCCTGCCGTGCTCGCGGTGCGCCGGCCCGATGCGCGAGGATCGGCGGGTGGACCTGCCTGTGACACCGCCGGTGAAGCCGATGCTCGCCCGCGCGGCGCCGCAGATCCCCCCGGACATGCTGTATGAGCCGAAGTGGGACGGCTTCCGCGCCCTGGTCTTCCGTGACGGGGCCGAGCTGGAGATCACCTCGCGCAACACCCGGCCGATGACCCGCTACTTCCCCGAGCTGGTCGAGGTGCTGCTCGCGGCACTGCCCGACCGCTGCGTGCTTGACGGCGAGATCGTCGTCGTCGGCCCGAACGGACTGGACTTCGAGGAGCTGTCGCAACGGGTGCATCCGGCGACCAGCCGGGTGGCGAAGCTCGCGCTGGAGACCCCGGTCTCGTTCGTCGCGTTCGACCTGCTGGCACTCGGTGACGAGGCGTTCACGGACCAGCCGTTCGCCCGGCGGCGCGCCGTGCTCGAGGAGGTTCTCGCCGGCCACGCCGGCCCGGCTGCGCCCGGAACGGCACCGGCCCGGCGGATCCCGAGCGGGGTCTACCTCACGCCCTCGACCGGCGAGCTCGACATGGCCCGGCAGTGGTTCGAGCTCTACGAAGGCGCGGGGCTCGACGGGCTGGTCGCCAAGCCGCCGGACGGGGCGTACCAGCCGGACAAGCGCGCAATGTTCAAGATCAAACATGACCGCACCGCCGACTGCGTCGTGGCCGGCTACCGGCCGCACAAGAACGATCCGGAGGCGGTCGGGTCGCTGCTGCTCGGGCTCTACGCCGACCCCGCGGACGAGGCCGACCCCGAGAACGCGACGGACCCGGCTCGGGAAAGCCCGCTGCTGTCCGTCGGGGTCACCTCGGCCTTCCCGATGGCGCGCCGGCGGGAGCTCGTCCGCGAGCTGGCCCATCTCGTGGTGCCGATCGACTCCCACCCCTGGGCCCGCCAGGGCCCGGAGAACGCCGCGCAGCCGGGCGGCGACGCGGGCGAGGAACCGGCAGCGGCCGCGGGGCAGCCGGCGCGCACGCCCTGGGACGTCGGGGAGAGCCGGTGGGCCCGTGGCCGTGACCTCTCGTTCGTCCCGCTGCGGCCCGAGCTGGTCGTCGAGGTGCGCTACGACCACATGGAGGGACCGCGCTTCCGGCACACCACGCAGTTCGTCCGCTTCCGGCCCGACCGTGACCCCGGCGGATGCACCTACGCCCAGCTCGAGCGTCCGGTGCGGTTCGACATCGCCGACGTCCTGCGCATCCCGCCGGACTGACCGGCCCACCAGCAGGCCCAGGCCGAGGCGCGCGGCCGCGGCGGTGCCCGGGCGGCGGGCGCGGTGGGGGGGTCATCCCGGCGGCACCTTGCCCGCGGGCGCAGACCGGGCCCAGCCCGGGGCCCACCCGGGCACCACGTCCGCGGGCGGCGCCGTGAGCACCGCCGGCAGCCGGTCGTTGTTCGCCACGATCGCGGGGCTGGCCAGCCAGGCGGCGTACGCCGTCCGCTGCTCCCGGTTCATCCGGGCGACGTCCATCGGCTCGCCGCCCGGACCGGTGAAGTCGTTCGCCGGCCCGGTGACGAACCCGTCGGCGCGCGGGTCGCCGGTGTAGCGGCGGGTACCGCCACCGGGGAGCTGGACGACGACCGGCCGCAGGGGGTCGCTGTCCCGGTGCCGCCACATGTCCGCCACCGAGGCGCGGTAGCGGGACTGCCACCCCGGAATGGCCCGCAACCCGGCGCGCAGGTCGGCCAGGACGGCCTGGGAGCCCGCGGTGGGCAGACTGGCGGTGGCCCGACGGACCCGGTCCTCGACGATCTCGACTGTCAGGCCCCGGGCGGCGTTGGTGAGGGTCCGGACCACGCTGGTGAAGTCGATGGACTTCGCCACCTCGGCCAGGATGTCGATCATGACTGCGGTGCGCAGCCGATGCTCCTCCTGCCTCGTGGCGTGCTCGCGCAGCACCCGCTCGGCCGTCTCGCTCAACGCCGTCCCGAAGAACGTGGTCACCTCGTTCGCCTGGTGGTAGGCCAGGGCCCGCGGGCTCGCCGGGTAGTGCGCCGCGCCGGGACCGTTGTAGCCCCGGGTCTGCTCCCAGGCCCGCTGATCGATGCCCGCCCCGACGGCCACCGCGTCCGCCGCGAGCAGCGGGGCGCTGGCGCCGCCGCGCAGGCTCTCGCGCAGCAGCGCGGCCCACTGTCGGGGCTCCCGCCCGAGCCCGGGCGCGTCGAGCGCGGCGGGGTCGGGCGGCAGCGGCGAGACGACCGCGGCGTAGAGGTCGTCGCGCCAGGCGTGCAGGACCTCGCCGTAGGCCGCTCGCATCCGCGGGGAGACCTCGCTCGGGCCGGCCCCTGCCACCACGTCCACCAGTTGTGCGACGAACTGCCGGGCGGCGCCCGGGCGCGCCAGCCGAGCCTCCGCGCCGCCGGCCGCCGCGACCAGCTCCGTGCGCGCCGTCTCGAGTTCCGGGGCGCGCCAGCCTCCGGCTGGGCGCATGCCGGCCGGCACGTCGGCGCTCTGCGCCCTGGAGGCGTGCAGGAGCTGGGGGAGGTGCCTGGTGCTGAAGATGGGCGCGAGCTCGGGGTCGGCGGCTATCGCACGCAGCAGCGCGGAGCCGAACGCCTCCCGGCTTAGCCGGTCACCGCCCGCATCCCCGGCGCCGCCCGCGCCTCTGATGCCGGCCGCGCCCCTGGCGGCGGGCCCGCCCGGCCCCGCCTGGAGGCCGACGTCGCGCAGCGAGCCGTCGTCCGTCCCGAAGAGCAGTTCGCCAAGGCACGCCAGCAGCGCGGAGGCGAAGCGGCCGTGCCGCAGCAGCGGCCCGAGCAGCGAGGTCTCGACCTGGTCGTCCCGGCGCCGGCTGTTGAACCGGCCGAGCCAGGAGGCGTCGAGGCGGCGCAGCCGGCTGTAGCTCGCCAGGGTGCGACCGATGATCTCCTCGCCGTGCCGGGCGGCGCCCGGCTCCCGGGCCCCGAGGACCTGGTGCAGAAGACCGGCCAGAGCGGAGGGGCCGAGGCGGTCGTAGAAGCCGGTCACGAAGTCGGGGTCCGTGGCCCGCCCGGACAGCGCCGCTGCCAGGTCGGCCAGCCTGCTCCGGTCGCGGCGGTCGGGATCCGGGCGGAGCAGGCGGTCGGCGAGCGAGCGCCCCGCGGCCCGGGCCTGTTCGGCGGTGTCGTACAGGTCGGGAACGCCGCGCAGGGCGGCCGGGGGCAGCGGGCCCGTGGTCCCGGGATCGGCGGCCTCGGCGAGTGCCAGCCGCCTGCGCAGCATCGTGATGTCCTGATCGGCCCAGGCGTGGGCCGCCCGCAGCCTGGCCGGCGTGTCGCCGGCTATCCGGGTGGCGTCGACGTGGGCCGACAGCAGCCGGGCCTGGGTCTGCGCCGTCTCCCGCAGGTCGGCCATCGCGGTGATCAGCCTCCGCAGCGAGTGGGGATCGACAACGACTCGGTTGGCGGGCGCGGGCATGGCTCGGCGCGGTCACCGGCCGCCGGCCGGCAGGGCCGGCCCGGGGTGCCGGGCACGGGGATCGTCGGCGGGCACCCACTCGGGCTGTCCGGCCAGTGACCGGCGGCAGGCGTCGGCGAACGCGTCGACGGTGCCGAGGGTCGCCGTGCGCGCCTGCTCGGCCTGGCGCCGCCAGTCGCTCGCCGCGCGGCCCTGCCAGCCGCCCTCGTCCGCGACAGCGAACAGTCGGTGGAAGGCGTCAGCGAGCCTGACCCGCCCGTCGGCCGCCGCCGCGAGCGCGGCCTCGACCGCCTCGCGGTGACGGTTCGGCCGCGGCGCCTCGCCGGTGGACGCGCCCGGCCCGGTCATCGGCTCGCCGTGCGCCCGGGTGCGGACGGCGGGGCCGCAACCACCCGTCGATGCGCCGGAGCAGGCCGTTCGGAACTCATGAGCGCCACCGTTCACCGAAGCCGCCGAGAAGACCGCCGGCCGGGCCCACCGTCACCCGTCGGGGCCGGCGCTGGAGGTCGCTGTCGACGCTATTCGCGCGGGTCGCCGCCGCACCCGGCATCAGGCAGACTGTGGACGAAGTGAAACCGTGCACAGGGCGGTCAGCGGAGGTGCGGTCAGCGGAGGTAGCGCAGGAAGAGCGCCCCGTCCTCCTCCAGGACCTGGCCGAGCCGCAGACCGACGGGCGCCGGCCACACCGGGCCCTGCATCAGCCCCAGGCGCCCCGGCCCGGCGAGGACCGGGGCGAGGGTCAGGCACAGCTCGTCGAGCAGGCCGGCCTGGGCGAACTGGGCGTGCAGGCGTGGGCCGCCCTCGGTCAACACCCGCAGCAGCCCGCGCTCGGCGAGGGCGTCGAGCGCCGCGCGCGGCTCGACGGTCTCGTCCCCGCAGACCACGATCTCCGCCACCGGCTCGAGCGCCCGCCGCCGCAGCGGCGGGGCGGCCTCGCAGGTCAGCAGCAGCGGCCGGACGGCCGCGGTGAACAGGCGGGCGTCCGGGTCGAGCTCGAGCCGCCCGCTGACGACCGCGACGGGGGGAACGGGCGTGAGCCCGGCGGCAGCTCGCCGTTCCCGCCGCTCGGCCGGCACGAGGACCGGGCCGTAGTCCTCGGTCCGCGCGGTGCCGGCGCCGACCAGGACCACGTCGCTGAGCCAGCGCAGCGTCCGGAACACCCGCAGGTCGGCGGGGCCGCCCAGGTCCGCGGAGCGCCCGTTGATCTCGATGGCGCCGTCGGCGGACGTCACGAAGTTGGACCGGACGTGCGGGACCCCCGGGACCGGCTCCGGCAGCGCGTAGGCGACGTCGAGGTCGACGTCGGCGTCGTGGTCGGCAGCGTCCCGCTCGTCCGCGGCGCGCGCACCCTCCGGGGTGTCCAGGGGACCCGGACCGTCGAGAGGAACTGGGGCGCCACCGGACAGAAGAATGCGCATCGGCCCGACTGTAACCGGCGCCGCCGCGAGCGGTGGTGCCGCTGCTGCCAGGATGGAAACGTGAACACGTACGTGGTCCTGTTGATCGGTGTACTGATCGTGAGCCTGGCCGGGCTCGGCCTGCTCTACTACGCGCTCTCCCGCTCGGCGGCCCGCCGGCGGTGAGCGGGCCGGGGGCCGCCGACCCGCGAGCCGGCGGTCAGCGAGCCGGCAGCAGCCGCACGATGACGACCGACTCGCCGGCGAGTTCGACGCGGCCCGGCATGTAGGTGAACCCGGGGCTGGACGCGGCCGGCGCGTCGAACGGCACCCCCTCGACCGGGACGGCCTGCCGCTCGGGCGAGAGGTTGCACACGACCGCCACGTCACCCGCCCGGGAGAGCCTGCGCAGCACGAACCAGTTCGCCGCGGCGTCGTAGGAGCAGCGCACCGACGCCAGCGACGGGTCGCTGAGCTGCGGCAGCCGACGGCGCAGCGAGATCAGCCGGCGGTGCCAGTCGAGCAGCGCGGCGTGCTCCGGGCGTTCGGGCTCGCTCCAGTCCAGCCGGGAGCGCTCGAACGTCGCCGGGTCCTGCGGGTCCGGGACCTCCTCGGGACCCCAGCCGTGCGCGGTGAACTCACCGCGGCGGCCCTCGCGGACGGCGTCCGCCAGCCCCGGGTCGGTGTGGTCGGTGAAGTACTGCCAGGGCGTGGCCGCGCCCCATTCCTCGCCCATGAACAGCATCGGCGTGAACGGGGCGGTCAGCAGCAGCGCGGCCCCGATCCGCAGCCGGCCGTCGCTGAGGGTGGCCGTCGCCCGGTCGCCCGTCGCCCGGTTGCCGATCTGGTCGTGGTTCTGCAGGAACGTGACGAAACGGTAGGCCGGCGTCCGCGGCGGCACCGGCCGCCCGTGGGAGCGGCCGCGGAACGCCGAGTAGCCGCCGTCGTGCACGAAGGCGGAGCCCAGCGCCTTCTCCAGCGTCTCGAACGAGCCGAAGTCGCCGTAGTAGCCCTGCCGCTCGCCGGACAGCGCGGCCCAAAGCGCGTGGTGGACGTCGTCGCACCACTGGCCGTCCAGCCCGTGCCCGCCCGCCTCGGGGGCAACGACCATCCGCGGATCGTTCAGGTCGGATTCGGCGACCGCGAACAGTGGGCGGCGCTGCTGGGTGCCGAGCCGGTGCACCTCGTCGGCGATCTCCTCCAGCAGGTGGCGCGCCCGGTCGTCGACGAAAGCGTGGACGGCGTCGAGGCGCAGCCCGTCGCAGTGGTACTCACGCAGCCAGGCCAGCGCGCTGTCGATGATGAACGTGCGGACCTCGTCCGACCCCGGGGTGTCCAGATTCACCGCCGGGCCCCAGGGGGTGCTGTAGCGGTCGGTGAAGTAGGGCCCGAACCGGCCCAGGTAGTTCCCGTCCGGGCCCAGGTGGTTGTAGACGACGTCCATGATCACGCCGAGCCCGCGGTGGTGCGCGGCGTCGACGAAGCGCTTGAGGCCGTCCGGCCCCCCGTACGGCTCGTGCACGGCGAACAGCCCGACGCCGTCGTACCCCCAGCCGTGCCGGCCGGGGAACGCGTTCACGGGCAGCAGCTCGACGAGGTCGACACCGAGGTCCACCAGGTGGTCGAGGCGCTCGATCGCCGCGTCGAAGGTGCCCCCCGGCGTGAACGTGCCGACATGCAGCTCGTAGACCACGCTGCCGGAGAGCGGCACCCCGTGCCAGTGGCCGTCCGTCCACGGGAAGCGGGCGTGGTCGACGAGTCTGGAGCGGCCGTGCACGCCGTGCGGCTGCCAGGCCGACCGCGGGTCGGGCAGCTCCTGCTCACCGCCGTCGAGGAGGTAGGCGTAGTCCGCTCCGTGGTGGGCGGAGGGGACGTCGACGGTCCACCAGCCGCCGGCGGCGCCGGACATCTCGTGCACGGTGTCCCGCCGGCCGCCGGCGTCGCCGTCCGCGATGACCACACTGACCGTCTTCGCGTCTGGTGCCCACACCCGGAAGGAACTCATGACTCCTGTCTACCGGTCCGACGTCCCCTCGGTGGCGGTTCCGGGGGGCGGGATCCGCCGAGCCGTGGATCCGGCACGACCCGGGCCGGGCGGGGCCACACTTCAGGGCGTGCGGATCAGCAGGCTGACCGGGAAGTCGCGCAGCAGGCGCAGCACGTAGGCCGTGCCACCGTCGTGCCGCCGGCCGGTGAGGACGTCCGCCCAGCGGCCCTCGGGCAGGGTCACGGTGGTGTCGCGCCACCCGCCCCCGCGGCGCAGCCCGAGCACGAGGCGGGGGACCACGGTCACCACCGACTCGGAGCGGCTGAACGCGACCACGTGCTCCGCCGCGGACCCCGACGCCCACAGCGGCCGGTACGTCCCCTCCTCCCCGAACCACTCGGGGTGGTCCCGGCGGATGCGCAGCGAGCGCGCCACCACCAGCAGCTTCGCCGCCCCGGAGTCGTCGAGCACGGGCGGGCGCCGCGGCGCCGCTAGCTCCGAGCCCGGTTCGACGCCCAGCTCGGTGAGCATCTTCGTCCGCTCGCCGAAGTTGACCGGACGGCGGTTGTCCGGGTCCACCAACGAGTGGTCCCACAGCTCCTGGCCCTGGTAGACGTCCGGGATGCCGGGCATCGTGAGCTGGAGCAGCTTCTGCGCCAGGCTGTTCTGCCGGCCGAGCTCGACCAGGGTGGAGACGTAGGTGTCCAGCGCGGCGACGAACTCCTCGTCCTCGAGGGCGGCCTCGACGTAGTTCGTCAGCGCGGCCTCGTACGACGGGTCGGTGTCCGTCCACGTCGTGAACAGCTTGGCCTCCCGCACCGCCTTGACCATGTACTGGGTGACCCGGTCGGCCGAGATCGGCCAGGCGCCGACGAGCGTCTGTACCAGCAGGTACATCGTCACCGGATCGGGCCAGCCGGCCTCCGGGTCGGCGTGCCGCTCGCCGAGGCGGGTCAGCCGCCGCACGATGTCGGCCCAGCCCCGGGGGTCCTCCGAGAGCACGGCGAGCCGGGCGCGGACGTCCTCGGACCGCTTGGTGTCGTGCGTGGAGAGCGTGGTCATCGTCAGCGGCCACGTCCGCTGCGTGGTGATGTTCGCCTCGTGGAACTCGTTGACGGCGCTGCGCGGATGCCCCGTCGGGTAGGCCGGGAGATCCCCGGGCGCCCCGCCCACCTCGTTGAGCGCGACCATCGGGACGTACCGGTAGAAGGCGGTGTCCTCGATCCCCTTGGCCATCACCGGGCCGCAGGTCTGCTGGAAGCGCACCACGAACTCGCTCGGCCCGCCGAGCGCGAGGTCCTCGATGAGGTCGATCTCGCTGGCCCGGCCCGGCAGCGCCAGCCGGGCCTGCTCACAGGCCCGGACGATGTGGCCGCGCGCCTCCAGGCTGGGCGTGCCGTCGGGGCGGATGTAGGCGCGGTACACCTCGAACGCGGCGAGCACCTCGCGCAGCGCCTCGCGCAGGCCGGCCCGGGTGAGGTCGGCGCGGTCGCGGCGGGCCTCGGCCAGGGCGAGCCCGGTGAGCCGGTCGACCTCCGGCCGCAGGACGGACGTCAGCACGTCCATCTTCGCCTCGCGCGCCACCGGCGCGAAGTCCGGTGACCTCCCGGTGATCTCCGTGTACAGCGTGGACATCGCACGCGCGGACACCGGGTCGAGGAACAGCCTGGTGAGCCGGTTGAGTGTCTCGTACCCGGTGGTCCCGTCGCAGGCCCAGCCCTCGGGCAGAGCCTCGTCCCGCTCGACGATCTTCTCGACGACCGTCCAGACCCCGCCGGTGGCCTCGGCGAGCTGGCGCAGGTAGTCCTCGGGGTCGGCCAGGCCGTCGGGGTGGTCGATCCGCAGGCCCTCCAGGTTGCCCGAGCGCACCTGCTCGATCAGCAGCCGGTGGGTGGCGGCGAAGACGTCCGGCTCCTCCTGGCGCAGGCCGGCCAGCGAGGGGATGTCGAAGAAGCGCCGGTAGTTCAGCTCCGTCCCGCCGACCCGCCACCAGCACAGGCGGTAGTACTGGGCGTCCAGGGTGGCGGCGACGTCGGAGGGGTCGGCGGTGCCGGCGGCGACCGGCAGCACGTGGTCGTAGTAGACGACGATCCACTCGCCGTCCTCGTCCTGTTCGACGGCGATCTCGTCGGCGGCGAGGCTGTCCGCCAGCGACTGGCCGAGCAGCGGCAGCAGGACCCGGCCGGGGTTGTCGGGGGAGTCCCAGTCGATGTCGAACCACGAGGCGTAGGGGGAGTCCGGGCCCTCGCGCAGCACCGACCACCACGCCGTGTTCGTGGTGCCGGGCGTGAGCACCGCCATGTGGTTGGGCACGACGTCCGCGATGATGCCGAGCCCCGCGCGGCGCGCGGCGGCGACCAGCCGGCGCAGCCCGCCGAGCCCGCCCAGCTCGGGGCTGATCTGGCTGTGGTCGACCACGTCGTAGCCGTGGGCCGACCCCGGCGCGGCCTCCAGGACCGGTGACAGGTACAGGTGCGAGACCCCGAGCCCGGCGAGATAAGGAATGATCACCGCGGCGTCGGTGAACGAGAACTCCATGTGCAGTTGCAGCCGGTAGGTACCGGTCGGGACGACGCGGCCCTCGCCCTCCCCGCGCTGGTTCTCCCGTGCCCCGGCACCCTCACGGCGGCGGTCGGGCGCTGAGTGCCGGTCGGACGCGGAGTGCCGATCGGCGGGCCCGTGCCGGTCGGGTCCGCCGGGCCGGTCAGTTGACACGGCGGAGCACAAGCGTGGCGCGGGCGTCCACCTCGAGCGGGTCCTCGGCCTTGACAACCCGGTCGACGTCGACCGGATCGAGATCGGTGCCACCGAGCACTGCCGAGATCTCGGCGCTGGACGAGCGCGTGTCCACGATGATCTCCCAGGTGGTGCCGAAGTCGACCGGTGGTACCCGGAACTGGATCGGCTCGTGGTGGGCGTTGAAGAACAGCAGGAACGAGTCGTCGACGATCGCCTCGCCGAGCGTGTTGGGATCCGGGATGCCGTGCCCGTTCAGGAAACAGCCGAGCGAGCGCGCCGTACCGGACTCCCAGTCGGTGTCGGACATCTCGCTACCGTCGGGACGAAGCCAGACTATGTCCTTGGCGGCCAGGTCGACGACGGCCGCGCCGTCGGGTCGGCTGCCGGTGTTGTCCTCGCCGCCGGCCGAGCCGCGGATCGACTCGCCCTGGAAGAACCGCCGCCGCCGGAAGACCGGATGGGTCCGCCGAAGATGTGAGAGCTGGGCGGTGAAATCGATGAGACCGGCGTTGCGCTCGGCGTCGGACCAGTCCAGCCAGGAGATCGGGCTGTCCTGGCAGTAGGCGTTGTTGTTCCCCTGTTGGCTTCGGCCCATCTCGTCGCCGGCTACCAGCATGGGCACCCCCTGCGAGAGCAGCAGGGTGGCGAGCAGGTTGCGGGTCTGCGCGTCGCGCAGCCGGTTGACCGCGACGTCGTCGGTCGGACCCTCCACGCCGCAGTTCCAGGACCGGTTGTCGTCGGAGCCGTCCCGGTTCTCCTCGCCGTTGGCCTCGTTGTGCTTGTCGTTGTAGGAGACCAGGTCGTGCAGGGTGAAGCCGTCGTGGGCGGTGACGAAGTTGATCGAGGCCCAGGGGCGCCGGCCGCTGTCCTCGTAGAGGTCGGACGAGCCGGTGAGCCGGGAGGCGAACTCGGCGATGCCGTGGTCCTGCCCGCGCCAGAAGTCGCGGACGGTGTCGCGGTACTTCCCGTTCCACTCCGTCCACAGCGGGGGGAAGTTGCCCACCTGGTAGCCACCCTCACCCAGGTCCCACGGCTCGGCTATCAGCTTGACCTGGGAGACGACCGGGTCCTGCTGGACGAGGTCGAAGAACGACGACAGCCGGTCGACGTCGTAGAACTCCCGGGCCAGGGTCGCCGCCAGGTCGAAGCGGAAGCCGTCCACGTGCATCTCGGTGACCCAGTAGCGCAGCGAGTCCATGATCAGCTGAAGCACGTGTGGATGGCGGACCCGCATGCTGTTGCCGGTGCCGGTGTAGTCCATGTAGTACTGCGGGTCGTCGTCGACCAGCCGGTAGTAGGCCGCGTTGTCGATGCCCCGGAAGCACAGCATGGGGCCCATGTGGTTGCCCTCGGCGGTGTGGTTGTAGACCACGTCGAGGATCACCTCGATGCCCGCCTCGTGCAGGTTGCGGACCATGCCCTTGAACTCCTGCACCTGCCGGCCGTCGCCGCCCGCGGCGGAGTAGCCGTTGTGCGGCGCCAGGAAGGCGATGGAGTTGTAGCCCCAGTAGTTGCGCAGCCCACGGCTGACCAGGTGCTCGTCGTGGACGAACTGGTGCACCGGCAGGAGCTCGATCGCCGTCACGCCGAGGCGGCGGTAGTGCTCGATCATCACCGGGTGGGCCACGCCCGCGTAGGTTCCCCGGTACTCCTCGGGCAGGCCCTCGTGCCGCATGGTCAGGCCGCGCACGTGCGCCTCGTAGATCACGGTCTCGCTGTAGGGGCGGCGCGGTGGCCGGTCGCCGTTCCAGTCGAAGAACGGGCTGATCACCACGGACTTCATCATGTGCGGCGCGGAGTCGGTCGTGTTCACGCTGTCGGGATCGCCGAAGTCGTAGCCGAAGACGGCCTGGTTCCAGTCGACCTCGCCGTCCACCGCCTTGGCGTACGGGTCGAGCAGCAGCTTGTTGGGGTTGCATCGGTGGCCACGCGCGGGATCATGGGGACCGTGGACCCGGTATCCGTACCGCTGTCCCGGCAGGACCGTCGGCAGGTAGGCGTGCCACACGAACGCGTCGCGCTCCCGCAGCTCGATCCTCCGCTCGGCGCCCACGGCGTCGAACAGACAGAGCTCGACACGCTCGGCGACCTCCGAGAAGATCGCGAAGTTCGTCCCCGATCCGTCAAAGGTGGCACCGAGGGGATAAGGGCTGCCAGGCCAGACCTGCGACATACGCACGAAGCCTACGGCTCGCGCCCCGTCGGTGACTTGGGGGCGCGCGAACCCCGACCGGTTCGTCCACTGCCGCCATTGAGGTTTCGTTGATCGCAGGATAGTTGATCTTATTAGGGTGATGGTCATGGCGGACGAGGTTGTGTGGATCATCGTTGCCGGCGCGCTCGTCGTCGGCGAGTTGCTCACACTCGACCTGGTCCTGGTCATGTTCGCGCTCGCAGCGCTGGTGGGGGCGGGCCTCGCAGTCCTGGGGGCCGACCTGATCGTGCAGCTCGTGGGGTTCGCGGTCGCCGCGGGCGGGCTCACGTTCGGCCTGCGGCCGGTCGCCCGCCGCCACCTCACCAGCGGCCCCGTACTGCGTACCGGGACCGACGCCCTGGTCGGAACGCCGGCCGTCGTCCTGGAACGGGTCGACGGGTCGACCGGCCGAGTCCGGCTCGCCGGCGAGGTCTGGTCCGCGCGGTCGTACCCGGCGACGGACGAGTTCGAGATCGGGGCCACCGTGCGGGTGCTGCGCGTCGACGGTGCCCACGTGATCGTGCACGAGGACGTCGAGCGCGGCGACACCGCGCGTCGGGAGCTTGAGGAGTGAACATGGGCGGAGTCATCGCCGCCGCGGTCGCGGCACTGGTGGTCCTGATCTTCCTGGCGCGGACCGTGCGGATCGTGCCGCAGGCCCGGGCGATGGTGGTCGAGCGTCTCGGGCGCTACCACCGCACGCTGACGCCGGGCCTGGCGATCGTGCTGCCGATCGTCGACCGGATCCGGGAGCGGATCGACCTGCGGGAACAGGTGGTCAGCTTCCCGCCCCAGCCGGTCATCACCGAGGACAACCTCGTCGTCGGGATCGACACCGTCATCTACTTCCAGGTCACCGACCCGCGCGCGGCCACCTACGAGATCGCCGACTTCATCCGCGCCATCGAGCAGCTCACCGTGACCACGCTGCGCAACGTGATCGGCGGGATGAACCTCGAGGGCACGCTCACCTCGCGCGACCAGATCAACGGGCAGCTGCGCGGGGTGCTCGACGACGCGACCGGCCGGTGGGGCATCCGGGTCAACCGGGTGGAGCTCAAGGCCATCGACCCGCCCCGCTCCATCCAGGACTCGATGGAGAAGCAGATGCGGGCCGAACGCGACCGGCGGGCCGCGATCCTGACCGCCGAGGGTGTCAAGGCGAGCGAGATCCTGCGGGCCGAGGGCGAGAAGCAGGCCGCGATCCTGCGGGCGGAAGGCCACCGGGAGGCCCAGATCCTCACCGCCGAGGGCGAGGCGAAGGCCATCGGCACCGTCTTCGGCGCCATCCACGAGGGCGACGCGGACCAGAAGCTCCTCGCCTACCAGTACCTGCAGATGCTCCCGCGGCTGGCAGAGGGCCAGGCCAGCAAGCTGTGGATCGTCCCCAGCGAGCTCACCGCCGCCCTCGGTGGCCTGGCCGGGCCAGGCGGCCTGTTCGACGTCGGTGGCCGGGCAGCCGGCCCATCTGGTCCGGCTGGTCCGACCGGCTCGGTCGGACCAGTCAGCACGGCGGGACCAGTCAGCACGGCGGGACCAGTCAGCACGGCAGGACCAGTCAGCACGGCAGGACCAGCGGGGTCGTACAGCCGGGATCCGGGGCACGTGGCCGGTCCGGGGCCTGCCCGCGACTGACGGGGCGGGACGGGCGGACCAGGCCCGGCGCGGACCCGACCATCGCCCGTGGCCGGCCGGGACGTTGGGCCCGCGCGGCCCGCGGACCAGCCCTTCCGCCGGGGTGGGGGTCACCACATGTGGCACCAGGGGAGGGGGTGGGTCTAGTCCTCGAACGCCGGTCATGGCACGATCGACTGGTATTCGAGGGGTCCGACGTGACGAGACGCAGGGGAAGGCGTTCCTCGTCGACGGAGGTCCCGCGTGGTGGCAATGTCCTCGACAGCTCGTGAGCTGTCTTCCGGCTCGTCGTCCTTCGCCGTGCCGGGCAAGTTGGCGGTGCTCGCATGTCCGCCGGCACTGTGCCCGCACCTGGAGTTCGCCGTGTCCGGTGCCCTGTCCGCCCCGGTCTCCCTGACCTGGACGGCGCAGCCAGGCCGGCCCGGTTTCCTGTATGCCGGTCTGGAATGGCGGGCGAGCCCGGGAACCGCCGGGCGGCTCGCCGCCGTCCTGCGCCGGCTGGGTCATGTCACGTTCGAGGCCGTCGAGGGGCCCTCGCCCGGCTGCGACGCGGAGCGCTACTCCTTCACTCCCGATCTCGGCCTGCACCGGGCCGCGATCGCCGCCAACGGGGACGTCGTCGTCGGCGAGGGGGCGCTGCTGGCGTTGATGGAGCGCGGCGAGGCGCGGGAGACCCTCTCGCGGGGCCTGCACCGGCTGCTGGGAACCGCCTGGGACGACGTCCTCGAGCCGCTGCGCCGTGGGGCGCACGGAGCTCCGGTCACCTGGCTGCGTCGTACCGGGTGACGTCCGCCGACGACATTCCGTGCCCGGGGAGATTGCCCCGTTAGAGGCCCGTGTGTGTCCTTGTGAGCCCGCGCTCACCTCCCTGTGGCCAAGCCCACATCGTGTTCGCGTGGGCCTGACGGGCACATACCCCCGGGGTCGTGCGTTGTGGGTTGCGCACGACGAGCGCACAACCTTTCTGGGAGTACTTCAGTGGCCACCGATTACGACACCCCCCGCACAGCCGATATCGAGGAAACCTCGGAGCAGAGCCTCGAGGCGCTCAAGGCCCGGCGGGCGGACGCGGCGGCCGACCTCGGTGACGATGTCGATCCGTTCGAGACCGAGCTCGGCCTGCCCGGCGCCGACCTGTCCGGAGAGGAGCTGACCGTCCGCGTCCTGCCTCGGCAGGCAGATGAGTTCACCTGCACCAGTTGCTACCTTGTCCACCACCGCAGCCAGCTCTACGACGCCCGGCGGATGGTGTGCCGGGACTGCGCCGCCTGACAGCGGCTTCACACCGACAGCGGCACCGCCGCGGGAGCCCGCGGCAGCGCCGCGGCGGGTGACCCGGCGGGGCGGCGTCAGCCCCGTCCCCTGGCGGCCAGGCCCTCCACCCGCACGCCCGCCCCGACCATCCGGGCGATCGCGCGTTCGCGATCACCCTCCGCCAGCTCGACGAACCGGGTCAGCTCCAGCGGGAGCGTCACCTCCAGACCCAGCGCACGGGCGTCGAGCGCCGTCTCCAGCACGCAGTAGTCACCAGCCAGGCCCACCACCACGACCGTGCGGACGGAGCCTGCGGCAAGCCGCTCGCCGAGCACGGTCGCCGACTGCTCGCCCGAACGTGGGTCACGGACGGAGAAGCCCGAGTACCCGTCGTGGCCGTCCACGCCCTTGCGGATCACCTCACCGGCCACCGTCAGGTCGGGGCACAGGCGCGCCCCGGGCGTGTCTCGCACGCAGTGCGGCGGCCAGATCCCGCCCTCGGTGACGAAATGCGGCGTGGACGGCGGATGCCAGTCCTGGGTGTAGAAGACAGGGGAGCCCGCGCTCGTCGCCGCCGCGATCTCCCGGTTCACCCCGGCGACGATGTCCTCGCCGCCGTCGACGTAGAGGCTGCCCCCGGGCGCGGCGAAGTCGTTCTGCAGGTCGAGGACGACCAGCGCCACGCCGGGCCCGTACCGCGTTGCCATCGCGTCACCTCGATCCCGATCCGGCGGCGCCTCGCCCGGGCCCCGGACGCGCCTGCCCGCGCCGCTCGGCAGACTGCCCCGCGCCCCGCCCGCGGATTCCGCCCCGCCTGTGGGTGGAGGGCGGCGTGTCGCCGGGAATGCCCGCGCCTGTCCCACTGTAAGTTGCGGGCGTGCGCAGTCGCGACTACGGACACGACGTCCTGGCCCAGCCCGAACGCCGGGCGCCCAGGAAGCCCCGGACGGTCGAGATCGAGCCGGACCTGGTGGTCGAGGACGCCGACTCGGGCTACTGCGGGGCGGTCGTCGGCGTGGAGGCCGGCGGCGTGATGCTCGAGGACCGCCGCGGGCGCCGTCGGGTCTTCCCCCTCGGCGAGGGCGCCTTTCTCCTCGACGGCGAGCGGGTGACCCTGGCCCGCCCCCGTCCGGCCGCGCCCGCCCGGCCCAGCCGTACCGCCTCGGGATCGATCGCCGTCCCCGGCCTGCCGGCGCGGGTGGCCCGCGCCAGCCGCATCTACGTCGAGGGCCTGCATGACGCCGCGCTGGTCGAGCGGGTGTGGGGCGACGACCTGCGGATCGAGGGCGTCGTCGTCGAGCCGCTGGACGGCGTGGACGACCTGCCGTCGATCGTCGCGAGCTTCCAGCCGGCGGCCGGGCGCCGGCTGGGTGTCCTCGTCGACCATCTCGTGGCGGGGTCGAAGGAGAGCCGCATCGCCGCGTCGGTCGCGGGCGCGCACGTGCTCGTCACCGGGCACCCCTACATCGACATCTGGCAGGCGGTGAAGCCCTCCTCGGTCGGGATCGAAGCCTGGCCGCGGGTGCCGCGCGGGCAGCAGTGGAAGGAAGGCGTCTGCCGGGCGCTGGGGGTCGCCGAGCCGGCCGACATGTGGCGCCGGGTGCTGGGCGCCGTCGACTCGTACGCCGACCTCGAACCGGGCCTGCTCGGGGCCGTCGAGCGGCTGATCGACTTCGTCACCGAGCAACCCTGACGAGGTAGTGCCCGGCCGCCGCTGGCCGAGACCGCTGGATGCCTCGACCAGGACCACGCCGCGCCCCGGTCGAGGCCGGCCCCGACGAGTCGGCGAGGCGGTCGGTCGCGTACGGTCGGTTCGGACTTTCCGGTCTTCCGGCCCAGCCCTGCCGATCTCGCTCCAGTCAACGCCGGACGCTGGAGGAGGCCGTGTCCAGGAGGGGGCGGACAGAATCGGGGGCTGACATGCCCAGGTACACGCCAAGGAGAGTTTCGCCCTACGTGCTGCTCGGCGTGGCATCCCTGGTCGCCATCGCTGTCGCGCTGGCCGGGATGGCCTTCTGGCCCGGGTCGTCGGATCCACCCCGGCCGCCCCAGGCGGCATCCACGGCGGTGCCCCTGCGTGATCCCCATGCGCTGACCGGGCGGACGATCGTGCTCGACCCGGGCCACAACGGCGGGAACGGTGCCGCGGGATCGGCCATCAACCGCCTCGTCGACGCCGGCGGGTTCCAGAAGGAATGCGACACCGCCGGTGCGGAGACCGACGCCGGATATCCGGAGCACGCATTCACCTTCGACGTGGCGACCCGGGCCGCGGGCCTGCTGCGCTCGCGCGGGGCGACGGTGATACTCACCCGCAATGACGACACGGGCGTCGGTCCCTGCGTCGACGAGCGGGCCCGGATCGGAAATGCGGCCGGCGCGGAGGCTGTGGTCTCCATTCACGCCGACGGCGGGCCGTCCGAAGGCAGCGGATTTCACGTCATCGCGCCTGCGGCCAGTCCGGACGGTGGAAACGGGGGCATTCTCACCGCCTCGGCGCGGCTGGCGGATCTGCTGCGAGGCACCTTCGGTGCGGCGACCGGCCAGCGTCGGGCGGACTATCTGGGAGATGACGGGATCACGGTCCGCTCGGATCTCGGCGGGCTCAATCTCTCCCGTGTTCCCAAGGTTTTCCTCGAGTGCGGAAACATGCACAACCCGGGCGACGCCGGGCGGATCAGCGACGCTGCCTGGCGGCAGCGGGCGGCCGAGGGCATCGTTGACGGCCTCGCGGCCTTCCTGGTCAGCGCCCCGTCCGGCGCCTCGACCGGCGTGGCCAGGCCGGCCACGGGCTAGCCGGCCCCGAGGGTCGGCGGGCTGGCCGGCTTCGGGCTGTCGCGGTGGGCGCGCCGATGGTCCGGGCTGTGCGCCTCGGCCGTGTGTCGCAAGTGGACCATGATGTTCGCCTGGTGCACGCAGGGGCCCGGGAAACCAGAAAGGCCATCCCCTGGGGGATGGCCGTTTGCGCTGATAGCGCGGGTGGTGGGCGATACTGGGATTGAACCAGTGACCTCTACCGTGTCAAGGTAGCGCTCTCCCACTGAGCTAATCGCCCGGAACCTGATCAGAGGCGGAGGCGGGAATCGAACCCGCGTACAGGGCTTTGCAGGCCCTTGCCTAAACCACTCGGCCACTCCGCCGTGAAAGGCCGTGATGGCTTTACTTCTGACCACACCGCTTCCGAGCGGACGACGGGATTCGAACCCGCGACCCTCACCTTGGCAAGGTGATGCTCTACCACTGAGCCACGTCCGCATGCTCCGCTGCTGCTTCTGCTACGAGGAGGAATTTACCACGAGCAGGTGGGGCGCCGATCTGACTGGCGTCCCGCTTGGCGGTGCAGGTAGCACTCTAGCGGACGATCGGGGCGGTCGTCGAATGTGGGTGCCACCGTGCCCGGATGTCGCCCGGATGTCGCCCTGGTGTCGATGAGATGTTGCGTTGGAGCACGATCTTGGTGTCACCGGTGTGTCGCCCGGCCGCGCGGGCCCGGCGCGCGGTGGGCGGGGGCCGGGCCCGCCGTGGGTAAGGGTCAGGACCAGGACGGGCGGCAGCCCCGGAACTCGGGCGGGCGAAGGTCTGGGACCTGGGCGGGGAGCAGGGCCGGGGCGGGAGAGCGGGGCGGGAGCCGTCCGGCCGGGGGACTGGCCGGCCAGCCTGCGGCCGGACGACCGCGGGGCCGGGCGTGGGGGCCATGCCTGGTGAGGGACGGCGCACAACAGGGGTAGGCAGAACAGGGGTGGTGGGGCGGAGGCGCGTACACAGGGGCACAGGGCAAAACCTCCGCCGTCTCCGGGCGCCACGCGCACGGTGACCTGGGCGTGGGGTACGGCGACCACGGCGATACGGTGATCAGGATGACTGGGGCGAATGGGGGCACAACGCACGGGGGCTCGACGGACAGGAGCGGCACGAAGGTGCGTCTACGAGCGACCGGCGGGCCCGTCGCGGCGCGGGTTCGCGGCCGGGAGTCCTATCTGCTGGCGGGCGGCAGGCTCGCCACCGGGGTCGTGGAGGTGCACGACGACCTCCGGGTGCTCGACCGCGGTGGCTTCTGGGGAGTCGTCGTCGACTTCGAGGGTCGTACCCGCTGCGTCCGGTTCAGGCACGTGCGCCCGGCGCCTGACGTCACGGCGCTCGCGGCCGGGCCGTGGCGCGGCCCCGCCCGGACGGACTGGGCGACGAGCATGGACGCCGCGGCCTACATCGCCGGCGTCCACGCGATCCGGTCCGAGATCGCCGCCGGCGAGGTCTACCAGGTGAACCTGTGCCGGCTGCTGTCCGCGCCTACCGTCCCCGGCCCCGCCGGCACGGACCTCGCCGCGCTGGCGACCGTCCTGGCCGCGGGCAACCCGGCCCCCTACTCGGTGGTGCTCGACGCCCCCGAGGCCGGCGTACGCATCGTCGGGGCCTCACCGGAGCTGTTCCTGTCGCGGGAGGGCGACCTCGTACGGTCCGGCCCGATCAAGGGCACCGGGCGCACGGTCGCCGACCTGCGGGACAAGGACGTCGCGGAGAACGTCATGATCGTCGACCTTGTTCGCAACGACCTGGGACGGGTCGCCCGGCCCGGCAGCGTCACGGTGCCCGCGCTGTGCGCGGTGGAACGGCATCCCGGCCTGGTTCACCTCGTGTCGACCGTGCAGGCCACGCTCGCGCCGGGCGTGGGGTGGGCCGAGCTGCTGGCCGCGACCTGCCCACCCGGCTCGGTGTCGGGAGCGCCCAAGTCGAGCGCGCTGCGGATCATCCGGGAGCTGGAGCCGGTGGCGCGCGGCCACTACTGCGGCGGCATCGGCTGGGTGGACGCCGACAGCGGACGTGGCTGGCTGTCGGTGGGAATCCGCACGTTCTGGCTCGCCGACGAGCGGATCTGGTTCGGGACAGGCGCCGGCATCACCTGGGGCAGCGACCCGGAGGCCGAATGGCGCGAGACCGAGCTGAAGGCGCACCGGCTGCTTGCCCTGGCCTCGTCACCAGGGCGGGACGGCCGGACCGGTCCCTCCATGCCGCCACGCGAGGCGGCCCGGACCCGGCGGATCGCGGCGGCCCGCTGACCGCGGACAGCGAAACGCCTGGTGGGGAAGTGCTCCCCACCAGGCGAATGATCGTGCGCCTGATCTGTGCCGGAAGTGCCCGCACCGGTTTGCCGGGGTCGGACACGGTGCCGACCCCGGGGAGATCACCGCTCGGGGCCGCCCCAGATCAGTAGGGCGAGTTCGGCATCCAGGTCGATGACGTCGCTCTCCCCGCCGAGCGGTACAGCGGAGTACGTGCGGCGGAGGAAGGCCAGCACCTCCGCGCGCGGCATCTCGAACAGAGCGTGACCGGATGGACTGGACAACGACAGGCAGACGATCCGCCCGCCCGACTGCGCGGCGGGCCAGACCTGGACATCGCCGTCGCCGGCTGGCCGGCGCACGCCGTCGCTCAGCAGCTGCCGGGCGAATGTCCATTCGACGACCTCGTCGGCGCCGGTACGGAAGCCGATGCTGACCGCATAAGGGTCAGCAGGCTCGTATCGGACGGTGGCGGCGACCGGAACCGGGGCGCCGCCGGGAACGACGAGCCGAAGGGCGAGTTCTGCGGTGATCGAATCGTGACGAATAGTCATCGGGCGGCCTCTCATGGTGCGTGGTGCGGGCGAGCACCCGTGTAACGAGATAGTTCCCTCTCTGAGTCCCGTTGGAAACAAGGTTATGCCAAGACAACATCCGTTACGGCGATTCGGGCGAGTTGCCCTACCCAGGAAGCCCGACCGAAGTCCTCCGAGAAGACCCGGCCGGCGCGGTATGCGCGGCCGTCGGCCTTACGTGGCCGGACGATCGCTGTCCGCGTTCGACTGAGGGTTCCCCCGAGCACAATGGCCGTTCTGCCGAGGCCGTGCCACTCATAGCCTTCCCTGTCCGGACCCGTCTCAACCACGGCGAGTCCCGGTCAACCCGGCGCTGTCCGGCCATCGGCCGGAGGGTTGACATGCCCGCATCCGTCCGGCGGCCACCCCCCGTCCGACACTCGGTCCCGTCCGTGTAAGCTGAGTCCAACCTCAGCGAGGACGCAACACATCCCAGCCGAGGGGCGGTTCCGGAAGGTCGTCCAGGCCTCGGAGCACCCACACGGGTGCACCCGGCCAGGCACCCAACCAGGCCAAATCGGGCGTATAGCTCAGTGGTAGAGCGCTGCCTTCACACGGCAGAGGTCCGTGGTTCGAAACCACGTACGCCCACGCGATCGGGCGCGGTCTGGTCGATCCCCCTTCGGGGGGATCTCCCTGGGCTCCCGCGCGATGTCTTTCGGGGGGCCCAGCCCCCCGAGCCCCCCAGGTGATGCGTCTGGGGGGTTCTTTGTTGTTTGGGGTGGCACTTTGGTGGGGGTTGCTCTCTGTGTGGCTGGTGGGTGGCGGGGGTTAAGTGCGCTGCGCGGCTGGTGGGTGGAGGGTGTGGGGTGTCAGTGAGGCTGGTGGGTGGGGGTGTGAGGTGTCAGTGAGGCTGGTGGGTGGCGGGGGTGGGGTGAGGTGTGCGGGGGTGGGCGGTCATCTGTAGGGGCTGGGGGCGCAGGGTTACGCGGGGGATGGGGGTTACCGGGCGGCCTGGGGTGGGGGTCAGGGTTCGGATGGAGCTGATCGCAGCCAGGGCCAGTGCTCCTTCCATCTCGGCGAAGGTGTTGCCGATGCACTGGCGGGTTCCGCCGCCGAAGGGGAAGTAGGCGTACTTCGGGCGGGTGGGGTCGGGGGTCAGCCAGCGCTGGGGGCGGAACTCCTCGGGGGCGGGCCACCAGGTGGGGTCCCGGTGGATCACCCACTGGCTCAGCAGGACGTTCGTGTCCGCGGGCAGGTGGTACCCGGTGAGGGTGACGTCCCTCGTCGTGCGGCGCAGGAGGATCCACGCGGGTGGGTACAGGCGCAGGGTCTCGCTGAACACGGCCCGGGTGTAGGGCAGCTCGGCCAGGTCCGCGGTGGTCGGTTTCCGGCCGTTGAGGACGTCGTCGAGTTCGGTGTGCATCCGGTCGCGGGCCTGCGGGTTGGTGGCGAGCAGGTGGTAGGCCCAGGCCATCGCGTTCGCGGTGGTCTCGTGACCGGCCAGCAGGATGGTCAGCGCCTCGTCGCGGATCGAGGTGTCGTCCAGGGGGGCGCCGGTGTCGGCGTCGCGGGTGGCCAGCAGGGTGGACAGCAGGTCGGAGCCGGCGGCGTCGAGTGATCTGCGCTGCTCGATCATCTCCATGACCACGGCGGTGAGGTCGTCCCGCGCGTCGCGTGCCGCTCGCAGCGGGCCGATCGGCAGGTGCTGCTGCAGGCGTATGGCTCCCGGGAGAACGGCCAGCTGGGACAGCCGCATGTTCGCGGCGACGGCGCGGCGCACCCGCCGGACCACCTCGCTGTCGACGTCGACGCCGAACACGGTGCGGGCGACGATCGCGAGGGTCAGCTCGCTCATGTCGGTGTGGACCTCGCGGCGGGAGCCGTCCGCCCAGCCCAGCGCGGTGGCGCGGGACAGCTCGGAGATCGCGGCGCCGTAGCCGGCGATCCGCTCGCGGTGGAACATCGGCTGGATCAGCCGGCGGCGGGTCCGGTGGAGGTCTCCGCCGCTGGTGAGCAGGCCCGAACCGAGCAGCAGGGACAGCGGCTGGATTCCCTCGCCCGGCGGCATGGTGCGCCGGCGCAGGCCCTTCGCGTAGGCCCGCTGCTCGCCCACCAGGACCTGCTCGACCGCCTCGGGGCCGCACACGAGGTGGAAGCCGCCGCGCCCGACCGGCACCCGGACGATCGGGCCGTAACTGGTGCGCAGCCGGGTGAACAGGCGGAGCGGGTCGGCGAGCAGCTCGCGCAGGAACGCCGGGGTGGCCCGGCCCGGCCCCGGTGCCTGCGCCCCGGTGTGCCCCGCGGTGGGGAGGCGGTCGATCGACATGTGCGGCTCCAGGAGGCGCTCCGGGGACAGCGGCCCCGTACCGCGCCCTCGGGATTCATCCTGGACCCCGGGTCGGGCAGCCGACCGTCCCGCCGGCCGCGGGCGGCCTGTACTGGCCGCCCGTGCGCGGCCCGCGGGTGGGTACCGTGGTGTCTCGAACGGGTACCGGCGGGCCGGCTGGTGATCGGCGGCGGCGGGACGGGGCTCGCGGGGCGCGGGAGGCGGCAGCGTGGTGAGGGTGGCGCAGGTCGGAGGGCGGTGCTGGCGGGAGCCGATCCCGTCGGCGGCGGGGCCGGGCAGGTGAGCGCGACCGCGGCGCCGGACGGCACGCCCGTCGACGAGCAGGCTGGTGTCGGCCATCCGGACGCCTTCCAACGTCTCTACACGCCGCATCGCATGGCGTACATCAAGGGGGCGGGGCGGTCCCCCGACGACGAGTGCCCCTTCTGCGCCATCGTGGCGATGACGGACGAGGACGGCCTCGTGGTCGCCCGGGGAAAGTCCGTATACGTCGTACTTAATTTGTATCCATACAATGCGGGTCATTTGATGGTGGTGCCGTACCGCCATGTCGCCGACTATGCCGAGATGGACTACGACGAGACGGTGGAGATGTCGTTGTTCGTCCAGCACGCGTTGCGCGCGTTGCGGATGGCCAGTGGCGCGCACGGCTTCAACACCGGTATGAACCTCGGTTCGGTGGCCGGCGCCGGAATCGCCGCCCATGTGCACCAGCATGTTGTTCCGCGCTGGGGCGGTGACACGAACTTCATGCCCGTCGTCGGCGCGACCCGGGTGTTGCCGGCGCTGCTCGGCCAGACGCGGGAGCTGCTCGCGCAGGCGTGGCGGCGCACCGAGCAGACGGCCTGACCCACCCGCGCGGGGTGGGCCGGCGGCCGTCCGCGGTAACCCGCTGTCACCCGGGAGGGTCGGGCCCTGCGCCGTCCGGCACAGCCGCGCCCGCGCGGGTCATGCCGGCGCGGGGCGGCCGTGCGGGGTCACGACTGCTCGGTGAACCTGGCCGTCAGATGGTCGGGAACCGGCTCGTAACCGAGGGGGCGGCGGCTGAAGACGCCCGTCCCGTGGCTCACGGAGCGTAGGTCGACGGCGTAGCGGGTCATCTCCGCTGCGGGGATCTCCGCGTGGATGGCGGTGCGCGCCGGGACCTCCGGGCCGCCGTTGCCGACCGGCGCCATCCCCACGACCCGGCCGCGCCGCGCGGAGACGTCGCTCATCACCGCGCCGACGTGCTCGTCGGGCACGGTGACGTGCACCTCCAGGACGGGTTCGAGCAGCACCACGCCGGCCGCGCGCGCGGCCTCCCGCAGCGCCAGGCCGCCGGCCGCCTGGAAGGCCATGTCGGACGAGTCGACGCTGTGCGCCTTCCCGTCGACCAGGCGCACCCGCAGGTCGACGGCGGGGAACCCGGCCTCCAACCCCCGCTCCAGCTGGGCCCGCACTCCCTTCTCCACCGAGGGAATGAACTGGCGGGGGACCGCGCCGCCGACGACCTCGTCCACGAACTCGAAGCCGCTGCCGGCGGGCAGCGGCTCGACCTTGAGGCGGCAGATCGCGTACTGCCCGTGGCCGCCCGACTGCTTCACCAGCCGCCCGACGCCCTCGGCCGGCCCGCGCAGCGTCTCCCGCATGGGAACCCGCAGCGGGATCTTCTCGAGGGTGACGCCGAACCGCTCCCGCAGGCGGTCCAGGACGACGTCGCAGTGGGCCTCGCCCATGGACCACAGGACGAGCTGGCCGGTCTCGGCGTCCTGAGTGACGGTCAGGGTGGGGTCCTCGGCGCAGACGCGGCCCAGCGCCGCGGACAGCTTGCTCTCGTCGGAGCGGGCCGGGGCGCGCACGGCTACGGGCAGCAGCGGCTCCGGCATCGTCCAGGCGGGCAGGTGGCGCGGGTCCGCCGGGTCGGAGAGGGTGTCCCCGGTCTCGGCGGTGGACAGCCGGGTGATGACGCAGATCCCGCCGGCGGCGCATTCGTCGACCGAGTGCAGCGCGATGCCGACGGCCTGCGAGAGCGCCCCGACCCGCTCGTCGTCGTCGTGGTCGGGATGTCCGGCGGCCGCCCGTCCGTGGCCTGAGACGTGTACGGCCGCGTCGGGGCGCAGGATGCCGGAGAAGACCCGGACGAGGGACATCCGGCCGATGTACGGGTCGGTGGTGGTGCGGACGATCTCGGCGACCAGGGGTCCGGCCGGGTCGCCGACCGCCGGTGGGCACGGTGAGCCGTCCGGGCGGGTGAGGCTGGGCAGCGGGTGCTCGCGCGGGGACGGGAAGGCGTGCGCGAACAGGTCGAGCAGCTCCACGGTGCCCAGGCCGGGCGGCACGCCACGCGCTCCGGCCGCGGCGCGCGACGGTACCGCGAGCGGCAGGACGGGGTAGAACGACCCGCGCGCCACCGCGGTCTCCAGGTCGTCGAGCAGCATCTTGGGGTCGAGTTCCTCGCCGCCGAGGTACCGCTCGAGCAGGCTCTCGTCCTCGCTCTCGGCGATGATCCCCTCGACCAGGGCGCCGCGCGCCGCCCCCGCGGCGCCGGTCAGCTCGGCCGGGGGCTCCTGCTCGCGGCGGGTCCCGGCCGAGTACTCGATCACCCGTCCGGTGAGCAGGGCGACGAGCCGGGACGGCTCCGCGCCGCCGGGTTCGGGCAGGTAGGCGGGCAGGACTCCGGCGCCGAAAGTCTCCTGGCAGGCGAGCAGGGTCGCGTCGAAGTCGGCCCGGGGATGGTCCAGCCGGGTGATGGCGATCGCGCGGGGCATGCCGACCGCCGCGCACTCCTCCCAGAGCATCCTGGTCGACCCGTCGATGCCCTCGAGGGCGCTGATGACGAACAGGGCGGCGTCCGCCGCGCGCAGGCCCGCTCGCAGCTCCCCGACGAAGTCCGGGTATCCGGGGGTGTCCAGCAGGTTCACGGCCAGGCCACGGTGGCGCAACGAAGCCAGGACGAGCGAGATGCTCCGCTGGGCCGGTTCTCCGCCGGGGGATGCGCCCGCGCCGCCCCCGGCGGCACCCACCCCGGGCGCGCCCCCGTCGGCCCCGGCCCCGGCGCGGGCCTGGCCGCCGGTGCCTCTGCCGTTGCCGTTGGCGTTGGCGCGGCCGTTGCCACCCTTCCCGCCGTTGCCGTTGCCGTTGCCGTTGCCGTTGCCGTTGCCGGCGGCTGGCATGGTGGTGGCGGGCTGCCCGTCGAGGAACTCGGCCACCTGGAGGAGATGCCGCAGCAGGGTCGTCTTGCCGGCACCGGTGTGCCCGACGAGGACCACATTGCGTACATCGCGCGGAGTTGCTGACATTCCGGCCTCCCAACAGGGTGCGGCGGAGCCGGTGCGCCGGCGCGACTCCGCCGGCGCGGATCCGCCTGGCTCGCGGTGCCCGCGGCCGGCCGAGGGGCCGTACCCCGCGGGCGTCCTGTGTTCTGCGTGGCAGGTCCTGCGCGCCGTGTCTGTCATGTGTCCGCCGCGGGCACTGGTATGTACCCCGAAGAGTCCTCCGATGTGACGTGGGGAACAACCCCAGCTCCGACCGTGATCGGATATGAGCGGATCGTGACGGCGGTACTGTGAGACCGCCCCAACCCGGGCGGTACGCCAGAGACGACGGGACGGACATGCTCGCAAGCAAGGCGCGACCCCAGATCCAGAAGGTGCTCGATCCGTTGAGCCAGTGGGCCGCGCGCTCGTCGGTGTCACCCGACATGGTGACGGTGATCGGCACGATCGGGGTGGCCGGCGGGGCCCTCGGCTTCTTCACCCGCGGAGTGTTCTTCGTCGGAACGCTCGTCATCACCCTGTTCGTCTTCTCGGACCTGGTGGACGGGGTGATCGCCCGGGCCCGCGGCATCTCCTCCAAGTGGGGCGCGTTCCTGGACTCGACCTCCGACCGGGTCGGCGACGGCGCGATCTTCGGGTCACTGGTGATCTGGTACGCGGGCGACGGCGACTCGCTGCCGCTGGCGGGCGCCGCCCTGCTCTGCCTGGTCGCCGGCTCCGTGACCTCGTATGTCAAGGCCCGCGCCGAGGGCCTGGGGTTCAGCTGTGACGTCGGGTTCGCCGAGCGCGGCGAGCGTCTGCTGATCCTGCTCGTGGCCGCCGGCCTGTACGGCCTGGGCGTGCCCTACCTGCTGCCCGCGGCGCTGTGGTTCCTGGTCGGGGCGACCCTGCTCACCGTGAGCCAGCGGGTGGTGCACGTGCACCGCCAGTTCGTCCGGTCCGGGCGGCCCACGCTCGCCCCGCCGGCCGGCTCGCCGGCACCCGACCCGGCTGCCGAGCAGCCCGGCTCGCCGGGCGGCGACCCGTCCGGTGCCGCGTCGGTCATGAGCGCGGGCGGCGGCATGGACGGCGCGCCCACCCCGGCCGGGGCGGGCGGCGCGCAGCAGCCGGCGGTGCCGGCACAGCAGCCGGCCGTGCTGGCACCGCAGCCGCAGCCGCCGGTGCCCGCGGTGCCGCGGGTCGCTCCGGGCCACTGACCGCGCGAATCGGAACCGACCGTCGATGACGTCCGCGGGGCGGGTGACGCTGCTCGGCTACGTGCTGGGGTGGCGTCTCGTCCGGCTGCTGCCCGAGCGCGTCGCCGCCTGGTGTTTCGCCCGCGCCGCGGATCTCGCCCACTGCCGTGGCGGGCGCGGGACGGCGCGGCTGCGCGCCAACCTGGCCCGGGTCGTGCCGCCGGGCACCGACCTCGACGCGCTGACCCGGTCCGCGCTGCGCTCCTACGCGCGGTACTGGATGGAGGTCTTCCGTCTCCAGGACATGCCGACCCGCCGGCTGGTCGGTGCCATGCGGGTGCTCGACGAGGACCGGCTGCGCCGCGCGCACGCGACCGGCCGGGGCGTCATCCTGGCCCTGCCGCACATGGGGAACTGGGAGCAGGCCGGGGCGTGGCTGGTGGCCACCGGCATCCCGTTCACGACGGTGGCCGAGCGGCTGCGCCCCGAGGAGCTCTTCGAGCGGTTCGTCCGGTTCCGCACCGCGCTCGGCATGGAGGTCATCCCGCTGACCGGCGGCACGCAACCGCCGTCGGACCTGCTGGCCGAGCGGCTGCGCGCCGGCGGCGCCCTGTGCCTGCTGGCGGACCGCGACCTCAGCTCCGCCGGGGTCGCCGTCACCTTCTTCGGGGCGACGGCGACCATGCCGCCGGGGCCGGCCGCGCTCGCGCTGCGCACAGGGGCGGTCCTGCTGCCGGTCACGCTGTGGTTCGACGACGACGGCTGGAGCGCGCGGATCCATCCCGAGGTCGAGCACACCGACATCCCGGCCATGACCCAGCGGCTCGCGGACGAGTTCGCCTCCGGCATCGCCGCCCATCCGTCCGACTGGCACATGCTCCAGCGGATCTGGCCCGACCGGTCATGAGGAGCAGCCGGCGGTGAGAATCGGACTCGCCTGCCCCTACACCTGGGACGTGCCCGGGGGCGTCCAGGCGCACGTGCGTGACCTCGCCGAGACGTTGCTCGACGCCGGGCACGAGGTCTCGGTGATCACCCCGGTGGACGACGAGTCCACGCTGCCGGCGTACGCCGTGGACGCCGGCCGCGCGGTGCCGGTGCCCTACAACGGCTCGGTGGCCCGGCTGCTCATGGGGCCGGTCTCGGCCGCCCGGGTGCGTCGGTGGCTGCGCGAGCACGACTTCGACGTGCTGCACGCGCACGAGCCGACCGCGCCCAGCGTCAGCCTGCTGGCCTGCATGCTCGCGGACGGTCCGCTGGTGGCGACCTTCCACACCGCCAACCCCAGGTCAAGGATCCTCACCGCGGGGCACCGCGCGCTGCAGCCGTCGCTGGAGAAGCTGCGGGCGCGGATCGCGGTCTCCGAGGCGGCGCGGCGCACGCTCGTGGAGCACCTCGGCACCGGCGCGATCCTCATCCCGAACGGAGTGGCCGTGCGGGCCTTCGAGGGCGCCCGCCCGCTGCCCGGCTACGGCACCGCGCCGACGGTGGCGTTCCTCGGCCGGATCGACGAGCCGCGCAAGGGCCTGGACGTGCTGATGGCGGCGTTCCCGATGCTCGTCGAGAAGGTGCCGGACGTCCGCCTGCTGGTCGCGGGCCCCGGCGACACCGAGGCGGTGCGCGCGCGCATCGACCCCGCGCTGCTCGGCCGGGTCGATCTGGTCGGGCTCGTCCCGGAGGCCGACAAGGCCGCGGTGTTCGCCTCCGGCAGCGTGTACTGTGCCCCGAACACAGGGCAGGAGAGCTTCGGGATCGTGCTGCTCGAGGCGATGGCGGCCGGGACGCCGGTCGTCGCGAGCGACATCGACGCGTTCCGGCGGGTGCTCGATAATGGGCGGGCCGGGCGGTTGTTCGGGGTGGGGGAACCGGCGGAGCTGGCGGCGAACCTGGCCGAGCTGATCGAGGACCCGGCCGAGCGAGCCCGGCTGGCCGAGCGCGGCCGCGCCGTCGTCGCCCGGTACGACTGGCGGGTGATCGCCCAGAGCATCGTCGGCGTGTACGAGATGGTCTCCGGCGACCGCCCGGTGTCGGTCGCCGCCCCCGAGGAGAGCTGAGCCGGCCGGGCGGTATCCCGCGGCGGCCGGACTGCGGCGCCGGCCGGTATCCCGTGCCTGGCGATATCCCGCGCCGGCCGATATCACCGACCGGCCGTGACCTGTCCACCGGGGTTGACTACGCTGCGCGAGATGACAGCCGTGGTGGTCGTGGTGGTGGCCGTAGTGGTGATCGCCACCTACCTGACCTGGCTGGCGAGTCGACTCGACCGGCTGGCCGGCCGGGTCGACGCGGCGCGCGCCGGCCTCGTGGTCCAGCTCATGGCCCGGGCCGACGCGGCGCACGAGCTCGCCCGCCGCCGTGACCTCGCCGAGCTCGCCGACATGGCCGAGCGTGCCCGGGCCGGCCATGTCGCCCTGCTCGCCGGCGCCGGTCTGGGCACCACCGCGGAGGACGCGGAGAACGCGCTGAGCCGGGCGCTGCGCGCCCCGGCCGTCGTCGCCGTGGGGCAGCGCGCCCCGGAGGAGGTACTCGCCGTCGACTCGGCGGCGGCCCGGGTGGCCCTGGCCCGCCAGTTCCACAACGACGCGGTCGGCGACGTCCGCTCGCTCGCCGGCCGGCGCCTGGTGCGGGTCCTGCACCTGTCAGGGCGCCGGCCGCTGCCTGCCTACTTCGAGATCGACGACGCGCTGCCCGCCCGGGAGGAGGACCCCCCGCCCCGTTCGGACGACCCGGCAGGGATCCCCGGAGCCTGAGCGCTCGCGTTGCGCGTCGTCCCCTGCTGGTCCGGCACGGCGCTCTGGTCGGGCTGCCCCGCGCCCGCGCTGGGCACCGGCCCGAGACACAGGACGAAGTCAGGCCCCGGCCCGGTCTGCGTGTAGCTCGCGGTCGTCTCCGTCCAGAGGTCGCACCGGGCGTCGGAGTCGCCGTCCATCCTGGTCAGGACGACGTACTGGGCCTGCGGTGACGCGCAGTCGACGATCGAGATCCGCTGGCCGTCCCGGCGGACGCAGTCGCCGGAGCGGGCCCCCGCCTCACTCGGGTCGCTCGTCGCGATCGCCGCCACGACCAGCGCGAGCACGAGGAGCGGGACCAGCAGGCCGAGGGCCTCGGGCCCGCGGAACAGCGGGCGTCCCGGCCGCAGCGGCGGGGCGAGGGCGGGCCCTGGCGGGGGCAGCTTGCCGATCTTCGAGTGCTCGGTGAAGTTCAGCAGCAGGATCACCGGGGTGATGAACAGCGACGCGATGCCCCACCAGCCCTGCCAGAGCGTTCGCGCGTTCATGGCGCGCAGCGTCGCGGTGCCGCAGGTGCGGCAGAACGGTCCGTGCTCGGCGCGGAACCGCATGAAAATGATGAAGCCCTGGTGCCCGCGGATCGTCGCGGGCACGGCCGGGGCCGCACCGCAGATCCGGCACCGCGTCCCCCCGGGCCATCCGGCGGGCCCCGGCCGCGCCCACGGCTGGGGCCCCGCGGGCCCCGGCGCGGCGTAGGGCCCGCCCGGCGCCGCGTACGGCCCGGCTGGCGGAGGTCCGGTCGGCGGCGGGGGGCCGGGGAAGGGCGGCGGGCCACCACCCGGCCGGCCCGGATACGGCCCGCTGGGCGCCGGCCCAGGGTAGGGCCTGGCGACGGGCGGGGGCCCGTAGCCGCCGGGCGCGCCGCCACCCCACGGCGGCTGTCCAGGAGCAGGTTGCCCAGGTCCAGACTGCGGGCCGGGCGGTCCACCGCCGTAGGGACTTGTCATGACTCTCCTGGAAGGTTCTGCGTCGTGGCACGGCAGGATACTGCGCTGGTCACCGGGCGGATATCGGTACGGACACCCGGTGTGCCCTCCGGTGCGCCGCCTGATGCGGGGCCCCGGTGTGGAGATCGCCACCGTCGGTGGTGATCTCCACGATGCCGAAGATGGGGTAGGGCATGCGCGTCTCGGCCGTACCATGGAGCCGAATCCATGTCCGTCCGGGTCCGTCCGGCCCGGAACGACCACCGAACAGCCTGGTCCCCGCGTGGCCGTGCCGGTCGGCCGGTCACCGGTCTCCCGGCCTCCGGCCGGGGCTCCCCGCACCGGGCCGCCGCCGTCGGTGCGCCGGCGCGGTGCCGCCGGAGCTCCGGCGGCGCCCGAACCGGCGGCGGACGCCACCGTCGGGCCGCCACCACCGGACGGGTCGGCACCACCGGACGGCTCAGCACCACTGGACGACGGGGTACCGCCGGCGGGTCCGCACCACCGCGGATCCCGTCCGAAGATCCCGTCCGAAGATCCCGTCCGAAGAACCTGTCCGAACTACCCGAAAGAGACGCCACATGATGTCCGACGGCCTGACCGCCCCCGCCCCCGCCCCGGGCGCTTCGCCATCCGGCCCCGTCGCGCCGGCGGACGGCGCGGAGCGGCACGCCGGCACCGCCCGGGTCAAGCGCGGCATGGCGGAGATGCTCAAGGGCGGCGTCATCATGGACGTCGTCACCCCCGAACAGGCCCGCATCGCCGAGGAGGCGGGCGCCGTCGCGGTCATGGCGCTGGAGCGGGTGCCCGCGGACATCCGGGCGCAGGGCGGCGTGGCGCGGATGAGCGACCCCGACATGATCTCCGGGATCATCGAGGCGGTCTCGATCCCGGTCATGGCCAAGGCCCGCATCGGGCACTTCGTCGAGGCGCAGATCATCCAGGCGCTGGGTGTGGACTACGTCGACGAGTCCGAGGTCCTCACCCCGGCGGACCCGAACCACCACATCGACAAGTGGGGCTTCACGGTTCCCTTCGTCTGCGGAGCGACGAACCTGGGCGAGGCGCTGCGGCGGATCTCCGAGGGTGCCGCGATGATCCGCTCGAAGGGCGAGGCGGGTACCGGCGAGGTCTCCAACGCCGTGGTGCACATGCGTACGATCCGGTCGGAGATCGCGCGGCTGTCGGGGCTGCCGTCCGAGGAGCTCTACGCCGCGGCCAAGGAGCTGCGTGCGCCGGTGGAGCTCGTCACCGAGGTCGCGCGGCTGGGTCGGCTGCCGGTCGTGCTGTTCACCGCGGGCGGCATCGCCACCCCGGCCGACGCGGCGCTGATGATGCAGCTCGGCGCGGACGGCGTGTTCGTCGGCTCCGGCATCTTCAAGTCCGGCGACCCGGCGCGGCGCGCCCGGGCGATCGTCGAGGCCACGACCATGTACAACGACCCCGGCGTGCTGGCGAAGGTGTCGCGCGGCCTCGGTGAGGCCATGGTCGGCATCAACGTCGGCGAGCTCCCGCCCGAGGCGCGCTTCGCCGCCCGCGGCTGGTGAGCGCCCCACGGATCGGCGTCCTGGCGCTGCAGGGCGATGTGCGCGAGCACGTCCGCGCCCTGCGCGAGGCCGGAGCCGACGCCGGTGAGGTGCGCCGGGCCGGTGAGCTCGCCGAGCTGGACGGCCTGGTCCTGCCCGGTGGCGAGTCCACTACGATCGGGCGGTTGCTGCGCGTGTTCGACCTGCTCGAACCGCTGCGGGCCGCCGTGGCCGGTGGTCTGCCGGTGTTCGGCTCGTGCGCGGGCATGATCCTGCTCGCGCAGGATGTGATCGACGGCCGCCCGGGCCAGCCGCTCATCGGTGGGCTCGACGTGGTCGTCCGGCGCAACGCCTTCGGCCGCCAGGTGGAGTCGTTCGAGACCGACCTGGTGGTGGACGGCGTCGACGGGCCGGCGGTGCACGCCGTCTTCATCCGGGCACCGTGGGTAGAAAAGGCGGGGGACGGCGTCGAGGTACTGGCCCGGGTCGCCGACCGGCCGGTCGCGGTCCGGCAGGGGCCGCTGCTGGCCACGTCGTTCCATCCTGAACTGACGGGGGACATCCGGGTGCACCGGCTGTTCGTGGAGATCGTCCGATCCGAGCTCGGGCTCAAGAGGGGCAGGTCATGAGCGGTCACTCCAAGTGGGCGACCACCAAGCACAAGAAGGCGGTCGTCGACGCCCGCCGGGGCAAGCTGTTCGCCAAGCTGGTCAAGACCGTCGAAGTCGCGGCCAAGACGGGCGGCGGCGACCCGGCCGGCAACCCGACACTGGCGGACGCGATCGCCAAGGCGAAGTCCCAGTCGGTGCCGAACGACAACATCGAACGGGCGATCAAGCGTGGCTCCGGCGAGCTCGCCGGCGGGGTGAGCTACGAGTCGGTCACCTACGAGGCCTACGGGCCGAACGGGGTCGCCGTGCTCGTCGAGTGCCTCACCGACAACCGCAACCGGGCCGCCTCCGACGTCCGGGTCGCGATCACCCGCAACGGCGGCACCCCCGCCGACCCGGGCTCGGTGTCGTACCTGTTCAACCGCAAGGGCGTCGTCCTGATCGACAAGACGCCCACCCTCACCGAGGACGACATCCTCCTGGCCGTGCTGGACGCCGGGGCGGAGGAGGTCAACGACGTCGGGGAGGCGTTCGAGGTCGTCTCCGAGGCCACCGACCTGCACGCCGTGCGGGTGGCGGCGGCGGAGGCCGACCTGACGGTCGCCTCGGCGGACATCTCCTGGCTGCCCTCGGTGAGCGTCCCGCTCGACGCGGAGCCGGCCCGGAAGGTCCTCAAGCTGGTCGAGGCGCTCGAGGATCTCGACGACGTCCAGAACGTCTGGTTCAACGCGGACATCTCCGACGACGTGATGGAGCTCGTCTCCAGCTGAGCCCGCGCCGTCCGGGTACTGCCGGGCGGCCGCCTGTTCGGCGTGTCGTGGATGTCGGTGTTGCCCCGGCCACTAGGATCGAACGGATGTTCGTGAGTGTGGTCGGGAGGGCTCGGTGCGTGTTCTCGGAGTCGACCCGGGGCTGACCCGCTGCGGCCTCGGGGTGGTCGACGGCGGCCCCGGCCGCCGGGCCAGCCTGGTCGAGGTCGGCGTGGTGCGCACGCCCGCCTCGGACGAGGTGGCCGACCGGCTGCGGGCCGTCTCCGAGGGCGTGGACGAGTGGCTGGACCGGGTCCGCCCGGACGCGGTCGCGGTCGAGAAGGTTTTCAGCCAGGCCAACGTGCGCACGGTGATGGGCACCGCGCAGGCCGGCGCGGTGGCCATCGTCGCCGCGGCCCGGCGCGGGCTGCCGATCGGTCTGTACACGCCGAGCGAGGTCAAGGCCGCCGTCACCGGCAGCGGGCGCGCGGACAAGGCCCAGGTGGGGTTCATGGTGACGAAGCTGCTGGATCTTCCGGAGGCGCCGCGCCCGGCGGATGCCGCCGACGCGCTCGCCCTGGCCCTGTGCCACCTGTGGCGCGGGCCGGCACTGGCCCGGATGCGCGCCGCGACCCCCGCGCGGAGCCCGGGCGTGCCGGGTGGCCGGCGATGATCGCGTCGGTCAGCGGCACGGTGGAGGTGCTCTCGCCCGGCTCGGCGGTCGTCGACGTCGGTGGCGTCGGCGTCCTGGTGTGGTGTACGCCGTCGACGCTGGCCCGGCTGCGGGTCGGCGAGCGCGCGCGGTTGGCGACGACCCTCGTCGTCCGGGAGACCGAGCTGACGCTGTACGGGTTCCGCGACGCCGACGAGCGAGACGTCTTCGAGATCCTGCAGGGCGCGGCCGGGGTGGGGCCCAGGCTCGCCCAGGCCGTCCTCGGCGTGCACAGTCCGGACGTCATCCGCCGGGCTGTCGCGGAGGAGGACCTGGCCACGCTCACCAAGGTGCCGGGCATCGGCCGCAAGAGCGCCCAGCGCATCGTGCTCGACCTGCGGGACAGGCTCGGCCCGCCGTCCTCCCCGGTCCCGCCGCAGCGCGCCGCGGCGCCGCCGCCGGCCGCCGCGGATCCGCGTCTCGGCGCCGCGGGCGAGCAGGTCCGGGACGCGCTGGTCGGCCTCGGTTACTCCGCGAAGGAGGCGCTGGACGCGGTGGTCGCGGCTCGGACGGCGCTGCACGGCCCCGGCGACGGCGCGGCCGTGACCGGCGGCGCGGCGGGTGGCGACGGTGACGGCGCGGCGGGTGACGGCGCGGCGGGCGGCGCGGACCCCGCCGGTCCGGTCGACCCCGCGGCGCTGCTGCGGGCGAGCCTCGCCGTGCTGCGGCCGCGATGACGCCCCGGATGACGACGCCCCGGATGTCGCCGTGAGCGGCGAGGGCCTGGTCTCGGCGGCGGCGGCCCCCGAGGAGCAGGCGTTCGAGGCCGGCCTGCGCCCGAAGAACCTGGACGAGTTCGTCGGCCAGCGCAAGGTGCGGGAGCAGCTTTCGATCATGCTCGAGGGGGCGCGCGGCCGCGGCCGCCCGCCTGACCACGTGCTCCTGTCCGGTCCACCCGGGCTGGGTAAGACGAGCCTGGCGATGATCATTGCCGAGGAGCTCGGCGTGCCGCTGCGGATGACCAGCGGCCCGGCGATCGAGCGGGCCGGTGACCTGGTGGCGATCCTGACCGCGCTCACGCCCGGCGAGGTGCTCTTCCTCGACGAGATCCACCGCATCGCCCGTCCCGCCGAGGAGCTGCTGTACGCGGCGATGGAGGACTTCCGCGTCGACGTGGTCCTCGGCAAGGGCCCGGGCGCGACGGCGATCCCGCTCGACCTGGCGCCGTTCACGCTGGTCGGCGCCACGACCCGCTCCGGCCTGCTGACCGGCCCGCTGCGGGACAGGTTCGGCTTCACCGCCCACATGGACTTCTACGACGCCGCCGAACTTGCGCTGGTGCTGACGCGCTCGGCCCGGCTGCTCGGTGTCCAGCTGACCGAGGGCGGCGCGGCCGAGGTGGCGGGCCGCTCCAGGGGCACCCCGCGGATCGCGAACCGGCTGCTGCGCCGGGTCCGCGACTACGCGGAGGTTCGTGCCGACGGTGTGGTCTCCCGCGAGGTGGCCCGCGCCGCCCTGCGGATCTACGACGTGGACGCTCTCGGCCTGGACCGGCTCGACCGGGCGGTGCTCGACGCGCTGGTCCGCCGGTTCGGCGGCGGGCCGGTGGGGCTGAGCACCCTTGCCGTGGCGGTGGGCGAGGAGGCCGACACGGTCGAGGACGTCTCGGAACCGTTCCTGCTCCGGGCCGGCCTGCTGATCCGCACGGCCCGGGGGAGGGTGGCGACCCCGGCCGCGTTCACCCACCTGGGCCTCGAGCCTCAGTCGGACCAACTCGGCAGGTCACAGGCACCGGCGGCCCTGTTCGGGGAGGACCTGCCGGCGTCCTGAACCGCCATCCGGGTGGGTCGGCCGGTGCCTTCGGGGAACACACCACCGGCCTGCCCGCTGTGGGTGTGGCGCGGATACGTACGATCAGCCGCGACACCCAGGAGGGCGGGACGTGCAGGTATTCGCGGCCGTGACGAGTGCGGCGGACAACAGTGGCGGCAGCTCCATCAGCGGGCTGATCTTTCCAATACTGATCGTCCTTCTGATCGTCTACTTCTTCTCGACCCAGCGCCGCCGTGCGCGTGCGCAGCAGCAGCAGCTTTCCCAGATCGTCCCCGGCACGCTGGTCCTGACCACCGCCGGCCTCTACGCGACCGTCGTTGAGATGGACGGCGCCGACGTCCTGCTGGAGATCGCGCCGGACGTTGTCTGCCGGTTCGGCCGCAGCGCGATCGCCCGGGTGATCAGCACGCCCGGCCAGGACGGCGACACGGACGCCGAGGCGGACGAGGACACCGACGGCCATCCGGACACCGACGGTCACCCGGACACCGACGGTCACCCGGACACGGACGGACCCGGCCCGGACGCGACCGGGAAGTCCCCCGGTGGCGACTCCGGCACCGGTGCCGGCGGAGCGACCGGTAGCGGGGCCGGCCGCGGTGCCGAGAGCACGGACGACGCCGCGCGGCCGCCGCGCAAGGAACTGTAGGGCGGCGCCGTGGCTGTAGGGCGTTTCGCGCCCCTTGCGCCCGGTTCAGGGGGCGCGCGGGCGGCCGCTAGGGGTCTGTGGTGCGGCCGTGGTGCCTGCCGTCGCTGACCGTCACGCGCCTGTCGGCAGCCGGTGGTGTCACAGCCGGGCCGTCGGAACGTACCCTCGGTGACACTCGTTCGGAATCGTTGAGCGCCGCCGGGATCGGTGACGGTGTGTGAGGAAGGGACTTGGCGTTGGCACGTCGCTCGGCACGAGCCTCCGGAGGCGTCTCCGTCGGCGCCCGGCTCGGAGTACTCGGTGCTCTGCTCGCCGTCCTCTACGGCCTGATGGCCGTCACCGGGATCTGGACGCCCAAGCTCGGCCTGGACCTCCAGGGCGGGACAAGCGTCATCCTCACCCCGCGTTCGATCACCGGCGGATCGGTCGACAACGGGGCTCTCAACAAGGCCGTGGACATCATCCGTGAGCGGGTGGACGGCCTCGGCGTGGCCGAGGCCGAGGTCCGCCGCGCGGGTGACACCATCGAGATCTCCGTGCCGGGCCGCGGCCGCAACGACGTCGTCGACCTGGTGGGCCAGACCGCTGAGTTGCGCTTCCGCGAGGTCTACCAGGCCGACGTCGCGCAGTCGGCTCCCGCGCCGGCCGCGACACCCGCCCCGGGCACGACGCCGACGCCAGGTGCGACGCCGGCGCCGGGCGCCACACCCGCTCCGGCCGACATCGCGCCGGCGCCGACAGCCACCGCGCCCGCCTCGCAGCGGCCCGCCGCGCTCGGGCCCGCCCCGGGCATCGGCGAGCAGCCCGGCCTGGTGGCCCAGCCCGCCAGCTTCACGAGCGGGTCCGGGAGCTCCGGGCCCCGCATCGAGCTCGCGGCCGCGACCAACCAGTCCGCCTCGCCCGCGCCGGCCACCGCTCCCACGGCCAGTGCGCCCGCCGCCACACAGCCGGCCGCGACCGACCCGGCCGCGACCAGTCCGGCCGTGACCGATCCGAACGCGGCGGTCGACCCGAACGCGGCGGTAGACCCGAACGCGCCGACGCCGCCCGCCGACGTCGCGGACAAGTTCGCCAACCTCACCTGCTCGGCCACCGGCGTGCGGAGCACCTCGGTGAGCCTGGACCGCCCCGAGGACTGGATCGCCGCCTGCGACCGCAACGGGACGACCAAGTACCTGCTCCAGCCCGCGGCCCTCGTCGGTACCGACGTGTCCACCGCCTCGGCGGGCCTGCTCAGCAGCGGTGGCGGAAGCACGAGCGTCACCACCGGCCAGTGGGTCGTCAACGTCGACTTCACCGGCTCCGGCCAGACCAAGTTCACGAACCTGACCGAGAAGACGATCGGCAAGCAGGTCGCGATCGTGCTCGACGGCATCGTCCAGTCGGCGCCGCAGACGAACGAGCGGATCGCCGGCTCGGCGCAGATCTCGGGGAGCTTCTCCCAGTCCGACGCCGAGGACCTCGCGAACGTCCTGCGCTTCGGCGCGCTGCCGCTGGCCTTCGAGCGCTCGCAGGCCGAGTCGGTCTCCCCGACCCTGGGCCGCGAGTCACTGCACGGCGGGCTGCTGGCCGGCGCCATCGGGCTCGGCCTGGTGATCATCTACTCGTTCCTGTACTACCGAGCGCTGGGCATCGTCGTGATCGCCTCGCTGGGGGTCAGTGCGGCGCTCATCTACGCCTCGGTCGTCCTGCTCGGCGACGCGATCGGGTTCACCCTGACGCTCGCCGGCATCGCCGGACTGATCGTGTCGATCGGTGTGACAGCCGACTCGTTCGTCGTCTACTTCGAACGGATCAAGGACGAGGTCCGGGCCGGCCGCAGCGTGCGGACCTCCGTCGAACGGGCCTGGCCGGCGGCCCGGCGCACCATGCTGTCCGCGGACACCGTGTCCTTCCTTGCCGCGGCGGTGCTCTACGTCCTGTCGGTCGGGTCGGTCCGGGGCTTCGCCTTCACCCTCGGTCTGTCGACGCTCATCGACGTCCTGATCATGTTCATCTTCACCCGTCCGCTGGTCACCGCGCTGGTCCGGCGGCCGTTGTTCAGTACCAGCCGTTTCTCCGGCCTGATGGTGCTGTCGACCGGCGGTGCCGCCGCGGCGGACCGGCCGCGACTGACCCGGCGCGCGGACGCGAGCGCTCCCGGCGCCGAGGACGGCGGCCCACGGGCCGCCGGTGACCTTGACCCGCCGGATCCAGGACCCCGGCTCGAGAAGCCGGGCACGGGGCCGCGGGTGGCGGGCCGGCGCACGGCCGGGCAGAGGCGGGAGCACTGACATGTCGTTGATAGGTCGGCTCTACCGCAGCGAGTTCAGCGTCGACTTCGTCGGCCGTCGCCGTGTCTGGTACATCGTGTCCGGCGTGCTGATCACGATCTGTGCCCTCAGCATGATCTTCCGGGGATTCTCCCTCGGTATCGAGTTCTCCGGCGGCGCCGTCTTCCAGTTCCCGTCGAACGGCGGGACGGTCGAGCAGGTCGACAGCCTTCTGAGCAAGAACGGGATCGACGCGTCCGACAGCGTCGTCCAGCAGCTCGAGACGTCCCGCCAGTTCCGGGTGCAGACGCCCACGCTGACCGACCAGCAGACCGAGGCGCTGCAGAAGGACTTCGCGACGCGCTTCAAGGTCACCAACCCGGACGAGAACATCGCCGTCTCGACCGTCGGGTCGTCCTGGGGATCGACGATCACGAGCAAGGCGATCCAGGGCCTGATCGTGTTCCTCGTCCTGGTGATGATCTATCTGTCGATCCGGTTCGAGTGGAAGATGGCGGCTGCGGCGATGGCCGCGCTCATCCATGACCTCATCGTCACGATGGGTGTCTACTCGCTCGTCGGCTTCGAGGTCACCCCGTCCACGGTCATCGCCGTCCTGACCATCCTCGGCTTCTCGCTGTATGACACGGTGGTCGTCTTCGACCGGGTCCGCGAGAACACGGCGGGGATGGCGACGTCCTCGCGGCGCACCTACGCCGAGGCGACCAACGACGCGCTCAACGAGACACTGGTCCGCTCGCTGAACACGTCCCTGATCGCGCTCATCCCGGTGGCCTCGCTGCTGTTCGTCGGCGCCGGCCTGCTGGGCGCCGGCACGCTCAAGGACCTCGCCCTCGCCCAGTTCGTCGGCATCGCCTCGGGCACCTACTCCTCGCTGTTCTTCGCCACCCCGCTGCTGGTCGACCTCAAGCGCGGTGAGCCGGCGGTGAAGGCACTCGACGCCCGGGTGCTGCGGGCGCGGGCGAGCGCCGCCCGCGCGGCCAAGACGACCGAGCCCGGGGGTGGCGGCCGGCCGGCGGCGCGCCGCGGCGTGGATCCGGAGACAGCCGTCCCACTGGCCGACCCGGACTCAGACCGGCGCGACGACGGCCGGGACCCGGCGGACACTGTCGGCATCGCCACCGGGATGCGCGCGGCTCCGGCCGGGGCCGCCAGCGGCGCGGCCGGGCGTGGTGGCATGCCATCGGCCCAGCGCCGCGCCCCGAACCGCAAACCGTCCCAGCGCGGCCGCCCGAGCGGCAAGAAGCGACGCTAGGGGCGCACCCGCCGCGACGGAGTAACAGAGGCAGAACCACGATCGACAGAACCACGACCGGCACGACATCGGCGCGAACCGCCGCCCGCGGGGCGGCGACAACGAAGATCGGAGAGGTCACCACGATGACAAGCGTCGACAGCCAGCCGGACCTGAGCGCGGCCGAGGCCGTGCTGGGCGCCCACGTGCGCGACGTCATGGACTTCCCCAAGCCGGGAGTCGTCTTCAAGGACATCACCCCGCTGCTCTCGACTCCGGCCGCCTTCGGAGTGGTCGTCGGTGCGCTGGCGGACCTCGCCCGCGGGCTGGGCGCCACCACGATCGCCGGCATCGAGGCGCGTGGCTTCCTGCTGGCCGCCCCGGTCGCCGACCGGGTCGGCGCCGGCATCGTCCCGATCCGCAAGCAGGGCAAGCTGCCCGGCCGGACCCGCAGCGAGGCGTACGCGCTGGAGTACGGGACGGCCGTCCTGGAGATCCATGAGGACGCCGTCCCGACGGGTGAGCGGGTCCTGATCGTCGACGACGTGCTCGCTACCGGCGGCACCGCGGCGGCCGCGCACACCCTGCTGCGCGGGTGCGGCGCCGACGTGGTGGGGCTGGCGGTGCTGATGGAGCTGACCTTCCTCTCCGGGCGCGACCGGACCGGCACGCTCGACGTCACCTCGATCATGAAGATCTGACCGTGTCCGGTGCGTCGCCCGTGTCCGGTCACGGTTCGTGACCGGCGCTCGGCATTGACGCGACCGGCCTGCCCGCCGGCCTCCGGCGCGCCCCTGGCCGGGCGGGGTTGCGGAAGGCCCGGCGCCGCCGCAGCGTTAACCTCGACGTCAGGAGCCCTTCGCACATCCGTGCCACGGCTGAAGTGCTAAGCAGGAGCGGCCTGTGCCTGAGGCGCCGCCGGTGACCACCGGATCCGTGCCGACGGCCGCGTCATCCGCCGGGGATACGCGGCCGGTCCAGGCTGCCCTGTCCGCGACCGACCGCACGCCGTCCACCGCGGACCGTGCGCCGCTCGCAGCCGACCGCACGCCGTCCACCGCCGACCGCACGCCGCTCGCGGGCGGCCAGCTCCCGCGCACCGGGCCGTCGTCCGCCGCGCACGGCGGCCGTGACGGCGCCGAGGGCGGGTCGGCGTCCTCGCCCGTCCCGGACGCCCCCGGAGAGGACGCCGAGAGCGGCTCGCCGGTGGTGCCGCGGCTGGGGCACGAGTCGCCTCCGCTGCCTCGCCGGGTCCGCCGCTTCTCCCGGCTGGGGGCGCACCGCGCCACGCCGCCCTCGTCGCTGGATCCGGTGCTGCGGGGGCTGGTCGCGAACCACCCGCGGATGGACATCGGGCCGGTGCAGCGGGCGTTCGAGGTGGCCGACGCGGCCCACGCCGGGCAGGTCCGTTTCTCCGGGCACCCGTACATCACCCATCCGATCGCGGTCGCCAGCATCCTGGCCGATCTCGGCATGGACATCCCGACGCTGTGCGCCGCGCTGCTGCACGACACCCTGGAGGAGACCGACCTCCCGCCGGAGACGATCGAGGCCGAGTTCGGCCCGCAGGTGCTGCAGATCGTCGACGCCGTCAGCAAGCTCAACCGGGTCAAGGTCGGCGAGGCCGCGCAGACCGAGACCATCCGCCGGATGGTCGTCGCCATGGCGCGCGACCCGCGGGCCCTGGTGGTCAAGCTCGCTGACCGCCTGCACAACATGCGGACGCTGCGCTTCCTGCCCGAACACAAGCAGGAGCGCAAGGCGCGCGAGACGCTGGAGATCTACGCGCCGCTGGCCCACCGCCTCGGGATGAACTCCCTCAAGTGGGAGCTGGAGGACCTGGCCTTCGCGGCGCTGTTCCCCAAGCGCTACGACGAGATCGTCCGCCTTGTGGCCGACCGGGCACCCAGCCGCGACGTCTACCTCACCGAGACGTCCACGCAGGTGCAGACGCAGCTGGCCGAGGCGCGGATCAAGGCCGTGGTGACCGGCCGGCCGAAGCACTACTACTCGATCTACCAGAAGATGGTCGTCCGCGGCCGGTCCTTCGAGGACATCTACGACCTCGTCGGCATCCGGGTGCTGGTCGACTCGGTGCGGGACTGCTACGCGGCGCTGGGCACCGTCCACGCGAACTGGAAGCCGATCCCGGGCCGGTTCAAGGACTACATCGCGATGCCCAAGTACAACATGTACCAGTCGCTGCACACGACGGTCATCGGGCCCGAGGGCAAGCCGGTCGAGCTGCAGATCCGCACACACTCGATGCACAACCGCGCCGAGTACGGCATCGCGGCGCACTGGAAGTACAAGGAGGACGGCTCCGGCGCGGGCTCCCGGTCCGGCGGTTCCCGCTCGTCGGGCTCGTCGGCGTCGCGGCGGGCTGCCGCGAACAGCGGCGCCGGGGGCACCGACCCGAACCTGCGCAACTGGCTGCGCCAGATCCTGGACTGGCAGCGCGAGACGGCCGACCCGGGGGAGTTCCTCGACAGCCTGCGCTTCGACATGGCCGACGACGAGGTCTTCGTCTTCACGCCGAAGGGCGACGTCATCCCGCTGCCGGTCGGGTCGACGCCGATCGACTTCGCCTACGCCGTACACACCGACATCGGCCACCAGTGCGTCGGCGCCCGGGTCAACGGCCGGCTCGCGGCGCTCGACACCGCGCTGGAGAACGGCGACACGGTCGAGGTCTTCACCTCGCGGGCCCACTCGGCCGGCCCGAGCGAGGACTGGCTGACCTTCGTCCACTCGTCCCGCGCCCGGACGAAGATCCGCCAGTGGCACGCCCGGGAGCGCCGCGAGGACGCGATCGTCGCCGGCCGGGACGCGATCGGCCGGGCGATGCGCCGCCACGGCCTCCCGCTGGCCCGCCTGATGACCGGCGACGCGCTGCTGACCCTGGCGAAGGACATGCGCTACGCCGACGTCGCGGCGCTGTACGCGGCGGTCGGAGAGAAGAACATCAGCGCGCAGGCGGTGGTGAACCGGCTGCTACAGGGGCTCGGCGGTCCCGAGGGCGCCGAGGAGGACGCGGCCGAGATCGAGCTGCCGATCCGGGCCCTGCGCCGGGCCACCGGTGACGCCGGCGTGCTCGTCACCGGTTCCCCGGACGTGTGGGCCAAGCTGGCCCGCTGCTGCACGCCGATGCCCGGCGACGCCATCGCCGGCTTCGTCACCCGGGGCAAGGGCGTGTCGGTGCACCGCGCCGACTGCGTCAACCTCGCCGGCCTGCGGGGCGGCCCGCACGACCGGACGGTCGAGGTGGAGTGGGCGCCGTCATCGGGCTCGGTCTTCCTGGTAGTGATCCAGGTGGAGGCGCTGGACCGGACCCGACTGCTCTCCGATGTGACCAGGGTGCTGTCCGACCACCACGTCAACATCCTCTCCGCGTCGGTCACCACGACGCGCGAGCAGGTGGCGGTCAGCCGGTTCACCTTCGAGATGGGCGACGCCAAGCATCTCGGTCACATCCTCGACGCCGTCAGATCCACCGACGGTGTGTACGACTGTTTCCGAGTCACCTCGGACGCACAGAGCTGACTGCGAGGGGGCACGCCGTGAATGCTGAGGCCGCGGGAGCGGGTCTGCCGGCGGGCGGCGGCTTCTCGCCCGCACTGCCCGCACTGTCCAGGGCGGACGGTGACGCGGACTCCCGGACGATCGCCGCGGCCCGCCAGGCCAGCATGCGCCTGGCGCACCTGGCCCGCCGGATGGCCGCGCCGCGCACCCCGCAGGTGCCCCCCGAGCTGCGCGATCTCGTCGAGGCGCACCGGGACTTCCATCCCAAGGCCGACATCAGCGCGGTGATCCGCGCCTACTCGGTGGCGGACGGCCTGCACGCCGGCCAGACCCGGCGCAGCGGCGACCCGTACATCAGCCATCCGCTGGCCGTCGCCGAGGTGCTCGCCGAGCTCGGTGTCGACACGACGACCCTGATCGCCGCGCTGCTGCACGACACGGTCGAGGACACCGGCTACACCCTCGAGTCGGTCGCCGCAGAGTTCGGCGGGGAGGTCGCCAACCTCGTCGACGGTGTCACCAAGCTCGACAAGATGCGTTTCGGTGAGGCCGCCGAGGCCGAGACGCTGCGCAAGCTGATCGTCGCGCTCGCCCGCGACTACCGCGTCCTGGTCATCAAGATCGCCGACCGGCTGCACAACATGCGGACCCTCGGCTTCATGTCACCTGCCAAGCAGCAGAAGATCTCCCGGGTCACGCTCGAGGTCCTCGCTCCGTTGGCGCACCGCCTCGGGGTGAGCGTGATCAAACGGGAGCTCGAGGACCGCGCGTTCGCGGTGCTCGACCCCGAGGAGCACCACCGGATCTCCACCGTCGTCGACGACTTCACCACCGCCGAACGGGCGAGCGGTGTGCTCGCCGCGATGGTCACGCGGATGCGCGCCGGCCTCGCCGAGGCCCGGGTGGACGGCGCGGTGTCCATCCGGACCAGCCACATCTTCTCGATCTACAAGCGCGGCCAGGAACGCGGCCGCCCACCGCGCGACTACAACGACATCGTCCGGGTGCTCGTGCTCGTCGACGACATCACGGACTGCTACGCCTCGCTGGGTGTCATCCACGGGATCTGGCGACCGGTGCCCGGGCGGCTGCGCGACTTCGTGGCGACCCCCAAGTTCAACATGTACCAGAGCCTGCACACCAGCGTGATGGACGAGACCGGGCGCACGATCGACATCCAGATCCGGACCCCGTCCATGCACCGCCTGGCCGAGACCGGGATCGTCGCGAAGCCCGTCGGCCCCGGCGCGGACGGCGCCCGCCTCGAAGGGCTCTCCTGGCTGCACAGCCTGCTCGACTGGCAGGTCGACACCGTTGACCCGGGGGAGTTCCTGGAGTCGCTGTCGTCCGACCTGAACTCCGACGAGGTGCTCACCTTCACCCCCAAGGGCAAGATGATCGCCCTGCCGGCGCGCTCGTCGCCGGTCGACGTGGCCTACGCGGTCCACACCGACGTCGGCCACCGGGCCATCGGAGCCCGGGTGAACGGCCGGCTCGTGCCGCTGCACACTCGGCTGCGCAACGGCGACGTCGTCGAGATCCTCACCTCGAACCTGCCCGGCGCCGGCCCGAGCGAGGACTGGCTCGAGTTCGTGCGGACGTCCCGCGCCCGGGTCCGGATCCGTAAGCGGCTGGCCCGGCAGCGACGCGACGCGCAGGCCCGGGCCACCCAGGCGGCCGCGGACCGGTCGCTGGTGGTGACCGAGCGTGCGGCCTCCGACGCCCGCGCCGCGGGCGCGCCGTGGACAGCCCGGGGAGCGGGCGCGGGGGGCGGCGGGCGGGTCACCCGGCTGCGCCCGTCCGCGCAGCCCGCCCGGGTGGCGGACGCGGCCGACCCGAATGGTCCCCGGGGCGGCGCTGACGGGGCCGCGGGCTCGCCGCGCGCCCATTCCGGTGGTTCGACAATGCGCGCCGGTTCTCCACGTACCGGCGGTGCGAATTCCCTGGGCGGTTCGATTATCTCGGGCGAACCCGCCGGATTGAACGGTTCCGCCGGATTGAACGGCGCGGCCGCATTGAATGGCACGGCCGGCCCGCAGGAATCCGTGAGATCGGGTGACAGCGCCACTTCGGGTGACAGCGCCTCTTCGGACGGTGTCGCCGGCCCGGGAGGGTCTGGTCAGGGCCGAGACGCCCGTTTCGCCGGCTCCGCCGGTGCGGTGGGCGGAGCCAGTTCCGGTGGCTCCAGGGGCTCAGGGGAGGACAGCGCGCTGTCCCGGGGCGCGCGGCGCACGCGGCGTTCCGCCGCGGCACAGCGTGGTGATCGCCCGGGTGGCCCGGACGGGCCCGGCGCGGGGAGTTCCCAGGGTCGGGAATCCGCCTCGTCCGCGGGGGGTGACGGTTCCGCACGCCGGGGAACGCAGAACTGGGCGGGCTTCGCCGAGATCGACGGCGCGGATGTGCCGGTGCGGCTCGCGCGATGTTGTCTTCCGCTCCCGGGCGACACGGTCGTCGGCTTCACCACGCACAGCAGCTCGGTCTCTCTTCACCGGCAGGAATGCGCGAACGTCGCCGCTTCGGCGTCCTCGCGCGAGCAGGTGACCGTCAAGGGGTGGACCGCTCCGGAGAGTCAGACCTTCCCCGCCGAAATCGCCGTGGAGGCGTTCGACCGCTACGGATTGCTGGCGGATATCACCGAGGTCCTCTCGGACACCTCCGCCTCGGTGCGGGCGGCGTCCACGTCGACATCCGAGGACAGGGTGGCGCGCGCTCGCTTCACCATCGAGGTCACCGGCCCGGACCAGCTCGACCGCGTGCTGGCGGCCGTGCGCGGGGTAGGCGGGGTGTACGACTGTTACCGGGCATGTCAAACAACGGTATGACGTCGCGCGGCCACCCGGGAGATTTATGCTCTCCGTGTCGCTATGACCCCGGAAGTCGCGTTTCCCCGCATTCCGGGCAGCGGTGGAGATCGCGTCGAATGTGCCTGTCGCCGCCGTCGCGGAAAATCGACGGTGGCGCGGGAGATGCGATGTAGAGTATCCCGTGTAGCCATCGGTGATGGGTGGGAGTACGCGTGGGATACCTTCAGGTCATCACGAGCATCGACTCACCGGACGCCGCGGATCGTATCGGCAGGGCTCTCGTCGAGCGGCGCCTCGCCGCCTGTTTCCAGGTGGTCGGGCCGATTCGGAGCACTTATCGCTGGAACGGCGAGATCGAACAGTCCGAGGAATGGCTGTGTCTCGCCAAAACAACTACCGACCGGGTGACCGAGCTGATCACGGAGCTCTCTGCCGCGCATCCCTACGAGACGCCGGAGATCATTGCGACTCCGATCGTGCATGGGCATACGGACTATCTCGACTGGATCTCGGCGGAGACCGAACCGACGGTCCACAACTGAGACATCCCGGCGCTGGGTCATCCCGACACCCGGGCCGCCCGGTTGCCGGGATGTGCCCGGCAGTCCGCCTCCGGTGGGCGCCGGCCGCGGGGGCGCTCAGGTGAGCGCGCGGAGCTGCTCGTCGAGGTCGCGGACGGCCTGCGTCTGCTGCCAGGGCCGCAGATGCTCCCGGACGCGGCGGACCCTGGTCAGCCCGAGGGAGAAGTCAGTCGCCGCGACGATGGCGAGCGACTCGGTCGCGTACTGGGTGGCGGCCTCGATCTCCCGGCGCTGGATGTGGACCTCGGCGATGTCACCGAGCAGCAGGGACCGCTTCTTGGTGCCGCTGTGCGGGGTGGTGGCGCGCAGTGCCTCGGTCGCCGCCGCGTGGGCCGCGGCCGGGCGCCGCAGCCGGGTGTAGGTCGTGACCTTGATGCCGTCCAGACGGCCGCGGTCGAAGAACTGCGTCCAGACCCGGTCGCCGTCGTCGGCGCGGTCGAACGCGTCCTGGGCGCGGTCGAGGGCGGCCAGCGCGGCCCGCCCCTCACCGCGGGCCGCCTGCTCCTCGGCCTCCCGCCCGGCCAGCCAGGCCTTCGTCATGACGGTGCTGCCCGTCGCGGCACGGCGCTGCGCCTCGGCCAGCAGCGCGCAGGCCTGGTCGTGACGGCCGATGCCCGCGCTGTGATAGCTCTCGTAGCCCAGCACGCAGGCCCACAGCGCGCTGTCGTCGGCCTCCCGCGCCGCCTCGATGGCGACCCGGTAGTAGGCCAGGGCCGAGGGGACGTCGTTCATGTCGAAGGCGAGCCAACCGGCCAGGGCGGCGGTCTCGCCGGCCGTGGAGGCGAGGTCCCGGCGGACCGGCGAGCGGCCGCTGGACTCCAGGAGCTGCGTGAGCGTCCCCAGATGCCCGGTGACCCGGGAGAACAGGGCCCGGGCCGGAACCCGCTCCTCGAGGCCGTACAGGCCCGCGGTGCAGCGGCTCAGCTCGTCCGCGAGCTCGGGGGTGACCGTGGTGCGCCGGCGCAGCGCGGCGGACAGCCGCTCCCAGGGCGCGTCGTCGCCACCCATGCCCAGCGGGACGACCGCGACACCGCCGGCCGCCGCGAACAGCCGCAGGAACCCACGCCGCTCCACCGGGAGAGCGTTGTGCAGGCCGGCGTCGGCCTCGGCGGCCTGCAGGAGCAGCGTGCCGGCCGGCACGATCTCCCGGGAGGCATTGTCCGCGCCGGACGCGTGCGCCGGAAGCCCTGTGTTGGGGTCGTCGTCCACGAAGCCGAGCTCCGCCGACGACCGCTCGAACAGGGCCCGCAGGAGCCGCTGGTAACGAAGGCTGGGCTTTTTATCGCCCTTCTCCCATTTGCAGATCATATTTCCCGTCACGCCGGCCTCGCGGCCCTCGTGTATGACGGAAAAACGCCGGATCTCACTGGCCAGTCGTTCCTGCGACCAGCCGCGTTCCTCCCGGCAGGTACGCAACCGCACGTTCGGAGTGCGGGTGATCCCGGCCGATGCCGGCCTGTGGTCGTTCGCCTGCGCAGTCCTCGGCGTGGCACGACCAGCCGACGGTCCTGTCGAGCGCTGCATCGGGACCTCCGAGTCAAGCGGTTGACTTCAGGAGCTTAACCCTGAGTTAGCAAAGACGGTGATACCCCCTGTGTGGTCCTTCGGTGACAAGAAAGCGACAAATCATGGCACCGGTTGAGCTGCCCACAGGGAGTGGCCGGGTGGCGCCGCGGTGCGCGGCGTCGTCGTCCGGCTGGCGCACCACCATAGAGTCTGATGTCGTGAGAGTCGGACCCCTGCCTCAGAGCTCCAGCGGGCAAGGCCCCAGCGGACGAGGCCCCCGCGCGCGCGGCGAGGCCCGGCCCCTGCGGGCATGGCAACGCGCAGCCCTGGAGACCTACCGGTCGCGCAGCGCGTCCGGCGGCCGCGACTTCCTGGCCGTCGCGACCCCGGGCGCCGGCAAGACGACGTTCGCGCTGGAGATCGCCGCCGACCTGTTGGCCGCGGGCGAGGTGCGTTCGGTGACCGTGGTCGCCCCGACCGAGCACCTCAAGCGGCAGTGGGCCAACGCCGCCTCCGCGGTCGGGGTCGACCTGGACCCGACCTTCCGCAACTCGGCCGGCGCCACCGCGTCGGACTACACCGGGGTCGCGGTCACCTACGCCCAGGTCGCCGCGCACCCCGCCCTGCACCGCATGCGCACGGCCGCGCGCCGCACGCTGGTGATCCTCGACGAGATCCACCACGCGGGCGACGCCCTGTCCTGGGGCGAGGCGGTCCGGGAGGCGTTCGAGCCGGCCGCCCGCCGGCTCGCACTCACCGGAACCCCGTTCCGGTCCGACGTCAACCCGATCCCGTTCGTGACCTACCTGCCCGACGCCGAGGGCGTGACGCGCAGCGTCGCGGACTCCTCCTACGGTTACGCCGAGGCGCTGCGTGACGGTGTGGTCCGTCCCGTGCTCTTCCTCGCCTACTCGGGTGAGATGTCCTGGCGCACCAGCGCCGGCGCGGAGCTCAGCGCCCGGCTCGGTGAGCCGCTGAACAGCGAGCAGACCGCGGCAGCGTGGCGCACGGCCCTCGACCCCCGCGGAGACTGGATGCCCGCGGTCCTGGCCGCCGCCGACACCCGGCTCTCCCAGGTGCGCCGGGGCGGGATGCCGGATGCCGGAGGCCTGGTCATCGCGACCGACCACACCAACGCCCGCGCCTACGCCGGCCTGCTGCGGCGGATCACCGGCGCGTCTCCCGTGATCGTCCTCTCCGACGACCCGACCGCCAGCACGAAGATCGCCACGTTCCGTGAGTCGACGGACCGGTGGATGGTCGCCGTCCGCATGGTCAGTGAGGGCGTGGACGTCCCCCGCCTGGCGGTCGGCGTGTACGCCACCTCGGCCTCGACGCCGCTGTACTTCGCCCAGGCCGTCGGCCGGTTCGTCCGTGGCCGCGGACGCTCGGAGACGGCGTCGGTGTTCCTGCCCAGCGTCCCGTCGCTGCTGGCGCTGGCCGGCGAGATGGAGGTCCAGCGCGACCACGCGCTCGACAAGCCGCAGCGCGAGCCCGACGCGTTCGACGACGACGCGCTGCGCGAGGCCAACCGCCGCCGTGACACCCCCGACAAGCCCGACACCCTGTTCACCGCGCTCGGCTCCTCCGCCCAACTCGACCGGGTGATCTTCGACGGCGGCGAGTTCGGCACGCCGGCCGCCTCCGGCTCCCTCGAGGAGGAGGACTTCCTGGGTCTGCCGGGCCTGCTCGAGCCCGACCAGGTCGCGACCCTGCTGCGCCAGCGCCAGGCGGCGCAGCAGGCCGCCGCGGCGAAGGCGCAGTCCGCGGCCGGCGAACCCGTGGTGCCGGCCGCCCGGCAGGGGGAGGCGGGCACCGACCCGGGCGACCGGCCCGTCCACGAGCAGATCGGTGACCTGCGGCGCGAGCTGAACAAGCTTGTCGCCGCGCACTACCATCGCACCGGAAAGCCGCACGGGATGATCCACGCCGAGCTGCGCCGCTCCTGCGGCGGCCCGCCGAGCGCCCAGGCCAGCACGGCCCAGCTCCAGGCCCGGATCGACACGATGCGCCGCTGGGCCGGCTGAGCCGCCCCGCCGACCCCGGTCAGACCCAGCCCGGCGGACCCCCGTCGGCCTCGTCCAGCGCGCCGGTCCTCGTCCGTCCAGGTTGTCCGCCGCCCCGTCCCGGGCGGTCAGTCCGGGACGGGACGGCGGGGCGATGGGGCGGACGAGGTCAGGGCCCCTGGGTGATCTCGATCGACTTGATCTGCGGCTTGCTGGCCGGCGCGCCGTCCGACCCGCCGCCCTCGACACCCGGGGACGTCAGCTTGTCCAGGACGTCGAGGCCCTCGGTGATGTGGCCGAAGACGGTGTAGCCGCCGGCGAGCGCCGCGGCGCCCTGCTGGCTCGGGTCGGCGTAGTTGATGAAGAACTGGCTGCCGTTGCTGTCCGGCTGGCTGCTGTGCGCCATGGCCAGGACACCCCGGTTGTAGTTCACGCCCTCGGTGTTCTCGTTGGCGTAGCCGAAGCCTGGGCCGCCCGTCCCGCTGCCGGTCGGGTCCCCGCACTGCAGCACGTTGATGCCGGCGTCGGCGCCACCCGTCTGCCGGTGGCAGGCGGTGTCGTTGTAGAAGCCCGCCTCGGCGAGCGTGCGCAGCGCGTTCACCGTGCAGGGAGCCTTGTCCGCGTCGAGCGCGGCCGTCATCGTGCCCTGGTCGGTGGTGATGACCATGGTGGCGGGGGCCTTGCTCACCGTGGCGGCGGCCGTCGGGAGCCCCACCGGGCGGGACGGCGACTCGCCGCTCGAGGTGTAGACGCAGTCGCCGACCTTGCTCGTCTGCCCGGCCGGCACCGCCGGTGCCGCCGACGCCGACGGGTTGGCCGCGGGATCGGTCGCGCTGAGATTGTCGTTGTCCCCGCCGCCGCTGAGCAGGACCGCGGCGATCACCGAGCCGACGATGGCCACCACGGCCACCGCCGCGACGATCGTCAGGCGGCGTTGCCGTCGCTGGTACGCCTGGCGGCGGCGCTGCGCCTGGCGCGCCGCCCGCGCGGCGGCTATCTCGCGCTGCCGCCGTTCCTTCGTGCTCGACACCCTCGCCGGCCTCCCGCTCCTCGTCGGCGTGACTACCGGATGGTCATCAGGTCGTCACCAAGTCATCCGTCCATCAGGTGATCGGCCCCGGCCGGCAATCCTCGTCAGCGTGCCGGCACCGGTCCGCCACGAGTGTGCGCATCCGGACCTGTGCGCGACCTGTGAGCCGCTCCTGGTCCGTCCAGAACGCGTAGTCCGTCCGGGGCGTCGGTGCGACACGGAACCCGAGGGCGTGACCGGGCGCACCGCCGTCACACAGGGTACGCGGGGGGAATGCAGCGGAAACCGGTGTGCCGAGCCGGGCGCCGGCGGGCCCTTACGGCAGGGGGTCCGGGGAGGCGACTGATAGCGTCTGCGCACAGGGAACCGATACGAAGGCTGACACGAATTCATGCTCGACAAGCGCTTCATCCGGGAAAATCCCGACGCCGTGAAGGAGGCTGTCCGCCTCAAGGGCGTCGACCTCGACGTCGACGAACTGCTCCAGCTCGACCAGGAGAACCGCAAGCTGCAGTTCGAGGTCGACGAGGCCCAGGCCCGGCGCAAGTCCTTCGCCAAGCAGTTCGCCAAGGCTGACGAGGCGCGCCGCGCCGAGCTGCGTGCCGAGCACGCCGAGTTCGACCGGCAGCTCCGTGACCTGCGCGAGCAGCTCACCCGGACGAGCACGCGGATGTCCGAGCTGATGCTGCTCACCCCGGGCATCCCCTGGGAGGGCGCCCCGGTCGGCCCGGACGAGTCCGCGAACGTGGTGGTCCGCACCGTGGGCACCCGCCCGGAGTTCGACTTCACCCCGATCGACCACACCGAGCTCGCCGAGAAGCGCGGCTGGGCCGAGTTCGCCCGGGCCCGCAGGGTCGCCGGTGAGCGGGCGTACGCCCTGGTCGGCGACATGGTCATGCTCGAGCGGGCGGTCCACTCCTACGCCCTCGACCTGCTGCGCGAGCGGGACTTCACCCCGGTGTCGGTCCCCGCGCTGGTCAAGGAGGGCCCGCTCGTCGGCACGGGCATGCTCCCGAAGGCCCGCGAGGAGATCTACGAGATCCCCGCCGACGACGCGTTCCTCGCCGGGACGGCGGAGGTGGCCCTGGTCGGCCTGCATGCCGGGGAGATCCTCGACGCCAGGCGTCTGCCGATCCGCTACGCCGGCATCTCGCCGTGCTTCCGGCGAGAGATCGGCAGCGCCAGCCGGGACGTCCGCGGGCTACTGCGGGTACACCAGTTCGAGAAGGTCGAGCAGTTCGTCCTGTGCGTGAACGACCCGGCGGAGTCAGCCCGTTGGCACGCGGAGCTGCTGGCTACGGCCGAGCACATCCTGGCCGACCTGGGTCTGCACTACGAGGTCGTCGAGTGCTCGACCGGGGACATGGGCCTGGGCAAGTTCCGGATGAACGACATCAACACGTGGTTCCCCACCCTCGACCTGTTCCGGGAGACCCACAGCTGCTCGACGCTGCACGACTGGCAGGCCCGCCGGGCGAACCTGCGCTACCGCGACGCGGACGGCAACGTACGTTTCGCGCACACCCTCAACAACACCGCGGTGGCCACGCCGCGCCTGCTGGCCGCGATCCTGGAGAACTTCCAGACCGCCGACCACCAGGTCAGGGTGCCCGAGGTGCTGCGCCCCTACCTCGGCGGCCGCGACCTGCTCTGAGTCACGACCCGCTCTGAGCCGTGATGTGGGGGCTGGTGGGGCGGCTTAGTTCGTCGAGGGATGGCGGCGGGAGCGGGTGGCGCGGATCAGGGCCGGGGTCGCGACGGTGAGGCGGCGGCCCAGGCCGACGGATACCCGTCGGTCGAGGATCTGGTAGTCGGCGCGTTCGATCTCGTCCAGGATGTCGCCGTAGAGGTGGAACGCGGTCCAGACACAGTCGCGGGACGTCGGGTGCAGCAGCCGGATGCCCGGTCGGGCCGAGCGGAACAGCTCCCGCGCACGGGCGATCTCGTGGGTCAGCAGCCGGCGGACGGGGCCGTCGACCACCCCGGTGGCGAGGCGCTCCCTGGTGACTCCGAACAGGTCCAGGGACGCCTGCGGAAGGTAGACGCGGCCGCGGCGCAGGTCCTCCCCGACGTCGCGGAGGAAGTTCGCGAGTTGGAAGGCGGCGCCGAGGTCGCGGGCGTACGGTTCCGCCGAGGCGTCGACGGGCTCGAGGATGGGCAGCATCTGCAGGCCGATCACCACCGCCGAGCCGTGGACATAGACCATGAGGTCGTCCCAGGTGGCGTAGCCGGTGACGGTCAGGTCCATCGCCATCGAGGTCAGGAAGGCCTCGAAGTACGCGACCGGCAGGTCGAAACGCCGAATCGTGTGCAGGACGGCTGGCAGCACCCCGGCATCCCCGGCACCGACGGAGCCTGCCCCGCTCCTGTCGGCCCCGGCCCCGGCCTCGTCCGAGCCGGTGGCGAGTGCGGTGAGGAAGCGGTTGCCCCACTGTCGCAGCCACTGTGCCTTCGCCTCGTCGGTCAGCGTCGAGTCGAGGTCGTCCACGATCTCGTCGGCGTACCGCGCGAAGCCGTACAGGGCGTGGACGTGCGGGCGCTTCCACCGTGGCAGCAGGAGGGTCGCCAGGTAGTAGGTGCGCCCGTGGACGGCGTTCAGCTCGCGGGCGGCGCGGTAGGAGCTCCGCAGGCGCGGATCGGTGATGCCGGCCGCATCCAGCTCGCTGCGCAGGCCGCTCACGACAGCCAGCGTAGCCGGCGGATCAGCACAACCGGCAGATCAGGGCAGGCGGCGGATCAGGGCACCCGGCGGATCAGCGTTGCCGGCGGATCAGGGCAGCCGGGAGGACAGCGCGAGTGAGAGCGCGGCGGCGGCCAGCCCGAGCCCGAGGGAGAGGCCGACGAACCAGGTCGTGATCTCCCGGTACTCCGTGCGGTAACCGATGGAGCTGCCCAGGCCCCGGTAGACGGACTGCAGCTCGTCACCGGAGGTCGCCCGGTGGTACGAGCCGCCTGTCTGGTCGGCCAGCTCACGTAGGGCTTCCTCGTTGACCGGTACGGGGATCTGCTGGCCGCCGACGTCGAGGGTGCCGTCCGAGGTGCCGTAGGCGATGGTGTCGACGGGGATCTCGGCGTCGCGCGCGGCCGTCGCCGCCTGCGTGTTCGGGCGCCCTCGTGTGGTCTCACCGTCCGAGAGCAGGACGATCGCGGCGGGCGGTGGTGGCTGCCCCTCGTCGGAGAGCCGCTGCCCGGCGGTGGCGATCGCCTGCAGGGAGGCGTAGATGCCCTCACCGACGGCGGTCGCCGGGCCGAGTTGCAGCCCGCGGATTCCCGAGCGCACCGACTCCCGGTCGGTCGAGGCGGGGACGAGGACGGCCGCAGAGCCCGCGAACGACACCAGCCCGAGGTTGATCCGCGGCGGGAGCTGGTCGACGAAGGCCTGGGCGCCCTGCTTGGCCGCCTCGAGCCGGGTCGGTGTGATGTCGGTGGCGGCCATCGAGTTCGACACGTCGATGGCCAGGATGATCGTCGCTCGTTCGCGTGGCACCCGTTCGGCCCGGGCGGGGCGGGCCATCGAGATGACCAGGCCGGCCAGGGTGAGCAGCAGCAGCGCCGCCGGGACGTGGCGGCGCCACCACTGCGGGCGGCGCGGCAGGACGCTGGAGAGCAGGGCGGTCGACGACAGCCGCGCGGCGTAGACCCGGCGGCGCAGCGACACCACGACGTAAGCCGCCGTCAGCGCGCCGACGGCGAGGAAGAGCCACAACCAGTGACCGGCCAGGAAGCTCACGGCGCCGCCGCCCGCCTGCCTCGACGGCCGCCTGCCCCGACCACAGCTGCTGTCCCGGGTCGACCCCGGCCGGTGGCCGGCGGGAGCGATCGCGGGTGGCCCGGTAGCCGGGTCGAGTCCACGGGTGGGCGTCGTGCCGCGCCGCGGCTCGTCCGGCTCGCCGAGACGAAGCGGACGATGTCGATCAGCCAGTCGGAGTCGGTGCGCAGCACCAGGTGCCCGGCGCCCGCCCGGCGCAGCGCGAGGGCGACCTGGGAGCGGTGCTCGGCCGCGGCCAGGCGGTAGCGCTCACGCAGTCGCCGTGAGGACGTCGGAACCTCCACCAGCTCGCCGGTCTCCGCGTCCACGACCGGAAGCAGGCCCACGGCGGGCAGCGTCAGCTCGGCCGGGTCGAGGACCTCGACCGCGAGGAGCTGGTGGCGCGCCGCGAGGACGCGCATCGGCCGTTCCCAGCCGAGGTCGGTGGAGAGGAAGTCGCTGACGACCACCGCGAGGCCACGGCGCCGGCGCGGGCGGTCCAGGGCGGCGATTGCGGCGGCGAGATCGGTGGCGGCCGCCGGGTCGGGCCGGCGCAGCGGCCGGTCGTGCGCCCCCTCGGGGACCGTCAGCAGGGTCCGCAGCAGCGTTCGCAGGCCCTGGCGGCCGGGCCGGGCGGGGATGACCCGTGGCCCGGCCGGGGTGAGGGCCACGGCTCCCATCCGGTTGCCCGTGCGGGCGGTGAGGAAGCCGATCGCCGCCACCGCGGCGATCGCCAGATCGCGCTTGCGGACCGAGGCGGTGCCGAACTCCTGGCTGGCCGTCAGGTCGACCAGCGCCCACGTCTCCAGCTCCCGGTCGGCGATCAGGTCGTGCACGTGCGGGACGGTCGTCCGCGCGGTGACCGCCCAGTCCATCCGGCGGACGTCGTCGCCGACGTTGTACTCCCGGCTCTCGGCCTTCTCGGTGCCCTGGCCGGGCAGCAGGCCGAGATGATCGCCGAGCAGCATGCCGTCCAGCCGGCGGGTCACGGTGAGTTCGAGGCTGCGCAGCGTCCGCTCGACCGACGGCGACGTCGCCGCGGGCTGGGGCGCGGCCGGATCCGCGCGGGGAGCCGTCACCGGGACGACCCGCCATCGAAGTACTCGGGGAAGCCGGTGCGTGGGTCGGTGCGCCAGCGCCCGGAGTGCGTGACCGGTGGGGGGATGCGCCCGTTGCGCCCGTGGTCGGCGCCGGCCTGCTGGCGGGGCGCGACCTGGGGGTGCGGCAGCGCGTCGAGGACGCGGCCGGCGATCTCCTCGGCGGTGAGCCCCTCGGCCAGCGCCTCGTAGGAGAGGACCAGGCGGTGCGGCAGGACGTCGAGCGCGACCGCGGACACGTCGTCGGGGACCACGTAATCCCGGCCGCGCAGCAGGGCGAGCGCCCGGGCCGCGGCGATGAGGCCGAGCGAGGCCCGGGGGGACGCTCCGTACGCGAGGTGCCCGGCCAGCTCGGGGAGGCCGACGTCGGCGGGGGAGCGGGTCGCGAGCACCAGGCGGACGGCGTACTCGGTGATCGCGTGGTGGACGAACACGTCGTCCGCGCGGTTCTGCAGCCTGATGAGGGACTCCGGCTCGAGGACGCCCTCGGCGGTGGGCGGCCGCACACCCATCCGCCGGACGATCTCCAGCTCCTCGGCCGCGGTCGGGTACGGAACGTTGACCTTCATCAGGAAGCGGTCGCGCTGCGCCTCGGGTAGCGGGTAGACGCCCTCCGACTCGATCGGGTTCTGCGTCGCCAGCACAAGGAAGGGCCGCGGCAGCGGGTGAGTGACCCCGCCGAGGGATACCTGCCGTTCCGACATCACCTCGAGCAGCGCCGACTGCACCTTCGCGGGCGCGCGGTTGATCTCGTCCGCGAGAACGAAGTTCGCGAAGACCGGACCGAGTTCGATGTCGAATGTCTCCCGGCTGCTGCGGAAGATCCTCGTTCCGATGATGTCCGAGGGGACGAGGTCGCTGGTGAACTGGATCCGCACGAAGGAGCCGCCGACGACCGTCGCCAGCGTCTGCACGGCCAGCGTCTTGGCGACGCCGGGCACGCCCTCCAACAGGCAGTGCCCCCGGGCCAGCAGCGCGACGAGCATGCGCTCGACCATGTGATCCTGGCCGACGATGACCTTCTTGACCTCGAACAACGCCCGCTCGAGCAGGGCCGCGTCGTCGGCCGCCTCGATCGCGGAGGGCTCGGCCGGACGGCTGGCCGCCGAACCCGCGCCGGCGGGCGCCCGGACCTCCGCGCCGGGTGCCGCCACGCCGGGATCGGTCGTCCACTCGTTCATGGCGCCATCCTCCCAGACGCTGTGCGGAATCGAGTGCCAACGGACTCGGGACAGTGTGGCCGGAAGCCTCTTCTAAGGTGCCCTTCAGGAAGTTCTCACCTAATACCGCGCCGAAACTCCGGGGACACGAAACCCGGGTGACGCCCCGAACGCTCAATGACACATTGCGGCGTCAGGGAATAGCCCTCAGTGTCCGCGTGCGGTAGCCACGATCACGGCCGAGAACCCGCTCGGCGGCCAGCCGGCCCGATATCAGCACCATCGGAACTCCCACCCCCGGCCGGGTTCCGCTGCCGACGAACACCACGTTGGCCAGTCCCGGCGCCAGGTTGGACGGCCGGAACGGGCCGGTCTGGCGGAAGGTGTGCGCCGCCGCGAACGGCGCGCCGGCGGCCATCCCACGGGCCCGCCAGTCCGCCGGGGTGGTCACCTGCTCGACGTCGATCGACGTCCCGAACCCGGGGTAGCCGGCACGCTCCAGCGTGGCGACGACCTCGTCGCGGTACCGCAGGCCGAGGACCGACCAGTCCAGCGGCGCGGTCAGGTTCGGGGTGGGGAACAGGACGTAGTAGCTGTGCCCGCCCGCCGGCGCGGCCGCCGGCTCGGTGACCGACGGCGTGCTCACCAGGAACGACGGGTCGCTCATCAGCTCCCCGCGTCGAATGATCTCGTCGAAGGTGCGCCGCCACGCGCCGCCGAAGTGGATCGTGTGGTGCGCGCCGGACGGGTGGGCGCCCCGGGCACCGGCGAGCAGCAGGAAGCAGGACGGCGAGTGCCGCAGGCGGTCCAGCCGCGCCGGGGTGGCGGAGGCGGGCAGCAGGTCACGGTAGGCCACCGGGAGGTCCGGGTTGAGGATCACGACGTCCGCCGGCACCCGCTCGCCGGCGGTCGTGTGCACGGCGACCGCCCGCCCGCCGCGGACCTCCACCCGGTTCACCTCGGTGCCATAGCGGAAGGTGGCCCCGTGCCGGGCCGCCGCCCCGGCCATGGCCGCGGCGACCGCGTGCGGGCCGCCGTCGGCGTGGAAGACGCCGGCCACCGAGTCCATGTAGGCAATCACGGCGTACAGCCCGAGCGCCTCGTGCGGGTCGAGCCCGGCGTACATCGCCTGGAAGGAGAACAGCCGCCGGGTCCGCGGGTCGCGAAGGTACCGTCCGACCACGGTGTCCAGGCGGCGGAACCCGCCGAGCGCCGCCACCCGGGCCAGCGAGGGCCGCATCAGCGCCAGCGGCGAGTCGACCTGGGCGTCGATGAAGTCGCGCATCTGCGCCTGGAACATGCGGGTCGCGAACCGGGTGAAGTCACGGAATCCGGCCGCCTCGGCCGGCCCGCACAGCTCCCGCACCCCCTGCTCGGTGTGCTCCGGGTCGGCGCGGACGTCCAGCACGGACCCGTCCGCGAAGCGGGCCCGGTACATCGGGTCGAGGCGGCGCAGTGGCAGCCACCGGCCGAGGTCCTCGCCCACGCAGTCGAGCGCGTCCGCCACCAGGTCCGGCATGGTGAGCACGGTCGGCCCGGTGTCGAACCGGTAGCCGCCCAGCCGCAGCGACCCCGCGCGCCCACCGGGGGTGTCGTCACGTTCCAGGACGGTGACCCGCCGGCCCGCGCCGGTCAGCCGGAGCGCGGCCGAAAGTCCGCCCAGCCCGGCTCCGACGATGACGACGTGGTCCGTCGGCCCGGTCACTGTTCGCATCGGAGGTCCTCTCTGCACCCGCCCGGCCGTCCACCGCTCGGGTGGGTACGGTCTCACCGGGCCCGAGCGGGCCTCCGCTCCGCCCGCCGCCGATGGCCCCGCCGCCGCGGCCCCGTCGGTGGGGCCACCTCGGTGGGACGGCCCGGCGCCCACCCGGTGACCGCCGCGCGGCGGGAGCCCTGGACCGCCGCCCGGGGCGGGCCAGGGGCGGCCGTGCGCCGAACATCTCACCGCGGACGGGACCTCGGGCCGGCGCCCGGTGCCGGCGGTAGCGGGTAGCGTTCGACCGTCCTGATCGGCGACCCGGTGGGGTCGCCGCGTGCGGAGGTCGTGCGGAGGTGTCGTGTCTGATCTCGTCGTCGTCGCGCTCGGCGTCGCGCTGCTGGTGGTGACCGGCAGCGCTCTCATCCTGCTCCGGATGCCGCCGGAACGGCTCGAGCGCACGGTCGACGAGGTGACGTCCGTGGAGGTCCGGCTCGCCGCCGGCCGGGTCGAGATCGGCGAGTACGACCGGTCGGACGTCGCCGTCGAGATCCTCGCGCGCCGTCGACCCGGGCGGGCGAGGCCGACCATGACCCGCTCGGGCGGTGTGCTGCGGATCGACGGACGGACGAGCGAGGTGCTGGCCCGGCTGAAGCTGCCGCGCGGGACGAAGGCCCGGGCCGAGGTCCGGATGGGGGAGATCACCCTCTGGGGCTCCGCCGGTGACCTGGTGCTGGTCACCGAGGGCGGCGGCATCACCGGGCGGGAGCTCTCCGGCGCGCGGGTCAGCGCCCGTAGCCGGACCGGCGACGTCAACCTGCACTTCGACGGCCCGCCGGACGACCTGTCCGCGGTCAGCGAGGACGGCATGGTGACCCTCGTGTTGCCCGAGGACGAGTACGGGGTCGAGGCGGAGGCCGGGAACCCGCAGTCCGCGGTCGTCGACCTGCCGAGCGTGCCGGGTGCCGCGCGCCGGGTGCTGGCCCGCAGCGTCGCCGGCAGGATCAGGATCAGGCCCGCGTCACCGCGCGGCCCGGTGCGGATCTAGCGCCGACCCGGCGCCGCGGTGGTCGACACGGGCCCGGCAGGCCCTGTCCGGGGTGCGGGTCGCCGCCGGATTACTCTCTTCTGCATGACAGGGTCCCTCTCATGACGGCGGCCGGGAGCACGACTCGGATGTCGACCCCAACGGTGGCCGAGTGCCTGGCCTCCGGACGTACCTCCTTCTCTTTCGAGTTCTTCCCACCGAAGACGACCGAGGGCGAGCGGCATCTGTGGACCGCGCTGCGTGAGATCGAGGCCCTGCACCCGACCTTCGTGTCGGTGACCTACGGAGCCGGCGGTTCTACGCGGGACGGGACCATCCGGGTCACCGAGCGCATCGCCACCGAGACCACGCTGACGCCCATCGGGCACCTGACCGCGGTGAACCACTCGGTGGGCGAGCTGCGCCAGGTCATCGGCGGCTACGCCGGCGCGGGCGTGCGCAACGTGCTGGCGCTGCGGGGCGATCCGCCGGGCGACCCGCAGGCGGAATGGGTGCGTCATCCCGACGGCCTGGGGCACGCCGACGAGCTCGTGCGGCTCGTCCGTTCCCTCGGGGAGTTCTGCGTCGGCGTCGCCGCCTTCCCGGACAAACACCCGCGGTCGCCGGATCTGGAGACCGACGCGCGATTCCTGGTGCGAAAGCTGGACGCGGGCGCCGACTTCGCCATCACTCAGTTCTTCTTCGGTGCCGACGACTATTTCCGGCTGGTCGAACGCGTACGGCGGCTCGGCTGTGACGCACCGATCATTCCGGGTGTGATGCCGGTTACCAATGTGGCCCAGATCGAGCGCATGGCGCAGCTTTCCGGCGCGGATTTCCCGGCGGATCTCGCGGCCCGTCTGCATGAGGTCGCGGACGACCCCGCCGCGGTCCGGGCGATAGGTGTCGAGGTCGCCACGGAGCTCTCCGAGCGGCTGCTCGCCGGCGGCGCGCCAGGGCTGCACTTCATCACGCTGAACCGTTCCAGCGCGACGCGTGAGATCTACCAGTCCCTGGGCCGCTGACGATCCGCCTGTGGCCTGTGGCCGCGCTCCCGTCCGGCCGGGGCGCGCGGCGGCGGGCGGCGTGGCGGTTCAGTCCTGTTCCTCGTATGCGTCGAAGACGCAGAGTAGCCATTCGTCGCGGAAAGTCTGTTCCCGCACCAGCGCGAATCCCGCGTGGTTCGCCGCGTCGATGACGGCGGTGACCAGACCGAGATCGAGAGCGTTGAAGACCGGGGTGATGCGCACGGCCAGTATCACCTGGTCACGGTGCGCGCTGAAAACGTGATCGGGGTCCAGGTCCTCGATGGACTCGACGACACCGGTCGGCTGGTCGGATACCACGACGGAACTCTACGGCGCGGGCACGATGGACGGTGTGCGCACCCCGATACCCGATCGAGACACCTACCTGGTCGAATGGGCCGCGCTACACGGCGGGTACGACCCCCGAAGTGGCGCGCGCATGATCCGGATCTGGCTCGATCTGGTGTATCGCCTGGCCAGGCCGCTGGCCGCGGCCGGCGTTAGTCCGGGCGCGGTGACGGCGGCGACGATCGCCGCGACCACGCCGGTGATTCCCGCCGCATGGGCGGGAGGCCGTTGGGTGCTGGTCTGCCCACTCGTCGTCGTGGCCGGCGGCCTGCTGGACAATCTCGACGGCGCGGTCGCCGTGCTGCGCGCCCGGGTGACGAGCTGGGGCTACGTGCTCGACTCGGCCGCCGACCGGGTCTGCGACGCCTGCCACCTGCTCGCGCTCTGGCTGGTCGGGGCACCGGTCGCGCTGGTCGTGTCGGCGGGCGGCGCGATGATGATGCTCGAGTACGTGCGGGCCCGCGCGGCCGGTGCCGGGCACGGTGAGATCGGCACCGTGACGGTGGGGGAGCGGCCGACCAGGATCATTCTCGCGGCGGTGGGTCTCGCGCTGGCCGGGGCCGTCCCAGCACATGCGGCCGCGGTGGTCACGGTCGCCGCGGCGGCCACGCTGGTGGTGTGCGTCGTCGGGCTCGTCCAGTACCTCGTCTCGGTGCGGTCGGCGCTGTCGGCGGGCGGCGGGGTCAGGCCGGGCCGATGAGATCGGCGACGATCTTCGCGGAGAGCGTGACCAGCGGCAGCCCGCCGCCCGGATGGGCCGAGCCGCCGACCAGGAACAACCCGGGTACCGGCGAGCGGTTGCGCGGGCGTAGGAACGCCGACCGCGGCCCGTTGGAGGACACGCCGTAGATCGAGCCGCCCACGGCGCCGGTCGCGCGTGCGAGGTCGGCCGGCGAGATCGTCCGGTACCAGCGCACCCGGGCGCGGACGTCGAGCCCACGTGAGGCCAGCACCTCGAGGATGCGGCGGGCGTAGGCGTCGGCGAGCCCGGGCCGGTCCCAGTCCACACCGGGACCCCGCGGGCCGGCAGCGGCAGTGGCGGCGGCGTGCGGGCTGGCGTTCACCAGGACGAACCACGCCTCGTCGCCCGGCGGCGCGGTCGCCGGGTCGTCCGGCGCGGCGATGTAGACGGTCGGATCCCAGGCCAGCCGGCCACCGAAGACCGCGTTGAACTCGTCTTCGTAGTCGGCGGGGAACAGCACGGTGTGGTGGGCCAGGCCCGGCGTCCGCCCGCGCAGTGCCAGCAGCAGGACGAAACCGGACAGCGACGGCGCCAGCCGCCGGATCCGCCGCCGGCTGGCCGGATGGTCGACGAGCGGGCGCGGGCCGGCCCGCCCGGGCGCTGCGGGAGGTGCGCCGTCGTAGAGCCGGGCCGCGTCGACGTCGGACACGACCAGGTCGGCACCCAGCAGCGTTCCGTCGGCCAGGCGGACGCCGTCCACCCACCCCCCCGGCGTGCGGGTGATCCGCGCGACCGGCGCGCCGATGCGGATCACCGCGCCGCGCTCGGCCGCCCGCTCGGCGATCGCCTGCCCGAGCAGCCGCAGCCCGCCCGGGACGTACCAGCCGCCGAACCGTCGCTCCACGTGCGGGACCGTGACCAGCGCGGCCGGCGCCCGGCGCGGATCCGAGCCGGTGTAGGTCGCGTACCGGTCCAGCATCATGCGCAGCCGCGGATCGGTGAGGTGACGGCGCCCGATACCGCGCAGGGTGGTGCCGGGCGCGACGGTGACCAGCCCCAGCGGGCGGCGCGCGGCGGTCCGTGCCAGCGCCGCGGCCGAGACCGGGCTGCGCAGGAAGGGCTGTTCGGACACCGCCCAGACCCGGCGGGCGCGCTCGTCGAGGCGCCGCCACTGGGCCCCGGCCCCGGCGCCCAGCCTCGCGTCCAGCTCCGCGTGGAACGCGGCGTCGTCGGCGTGCGCGGTCACCGCCGTCCCGTCGGCGAACCGGTAGGCGGCGATCGGGTCGAGGCGGCGCAGCGTGAGCTGCGCGCCGAGCGGCCCGCCGGTGGCGGCGAACAGCTCCTCGAACACCTCGGGCATCGTCAGCAGGGACGGGCCGGTGTCGAACCCGTAGCCGTCGCGTTCGTACCAGCCGAGCTTGCCGCCGATCCGCTCCGCCGCCTCGCAGACGGTGACCCGGTGCCCGGCGGCGGCGAGCCGAGCGGCGGCGGCGAGCCCGCCGACGCCCGCCCCGACCACGACGACCGTCGCCACGGCTCCGAGCCTATGCGCGGTCGTCCGCTCCCGGTCGGTGGCCCGTTCAGCGCGCGGCCTTTCCAACGGATGGTGCCGTGCCGGTGCCGCCACCAGGACAGCACCGTCAGGTAGCCGAGCAGGCAGACAGAGACCGGATGGGCCGCCGCGTCCGGCCAGGCGCGGCCGCCGGTGCGCCGGGCCGCGATCAGCCGGCTCACCGTGCCGGCCAGCAGGCCGACGAGCCCCGCGCGTGACCCGCGCGCCGCGGCGACCGCCGGGCCGACGAAGAGCCATCCGAGCACGGCCAGCTGACCCACGCTGGCCGCCGGGGTGCCGCCCGCGGCCCACAGCGACTTGGCGTAGCCGTCCCGCAGTGGCTGCCAGCCGTCGTACATCCAGGTGACCGCCAGCTCGGTGCCGTCGGCGACCACACCGCGCCCGCCGGAGCGCTTGACCGCGCGCAGCAGCTCGATGTCGTCCAGTACGGCGCCGCCGACCGCGCCGTGCCCGCCGGCCCGGCGGTAGGCCGCCGCGTCCACGCAGAGGAACTGGCCGTTGGCCGCGGCCAACGACGGGCGGGCGGAGCTCTCGGCGGCGCGCAGCGGGAGCAGCGCCAGCCACGACCATTGCAACAGCGGCTGCACGAGCCGTTCGGCCGCCCCGACGGCGACCTGCCGCGGGTAGGGCGAGACGAGGTCCAGGCCCGATCCGCGCAGCAGGCCCACGGCCCGGGCGAGGCCGTCCGGGGCGAGGGCGACGTCGGCGTCGACGAAGACCAGCACGGTGCCGGTGGCCTGGCGCGTCGCCCGGGCGCAGGCGTGGGGCTTGCCCAGCCAGCCGTCCGGCGGCTCCGGCCCGGTCAGCACCCGCAGGCGCCGGTCCCGCTCGGCGAGCCGGCGCAGGATCATGCCCGTGCCGTCCGTCGAGCCGTCGTCGTAGACGATCACCTCGAGGTCGGCGACGTCGCGGGAGCCGAGCAGAGCAGTCAGGCAGGTGCGCACCCGCGCCGCCTCGTCCCGCACGGGCAGGATCACGCTGACCCGCTCCCGCACCGGGACGGCCGGCGCCGGGACGCGCAGCAGTGCCGCGTTCACCGCCGTGTGCGCCGCGACGGCGACGGCTCCGGCCGCCCCGGAACGCACCAGCGCCGTTGCCAGTCTGTCCCCGTTCACAGCTCAGAGCGTGCCAGGTCCCGTTCGCGGGCGGTGCCGGCCCACCCGCGGGCCGCGTCGCGGTGGCCGAGCAGCACGGCGAGGCCGAGCAGTGAGCCCATCGCGGCACCGCCGGCGAGCGCCACCCCGGGACGGCCGAAGAAGGCGAGGTTGGCCAGCACCGACGAGGCGCAGGTCCAGCCAAGCAGGGCCATCGGCACCCGGTCGGCGGAGGGCGCGGCGGTGGCGGTCCGGACGGTGGCGGGCAGGGCGGCCAGCGCGCCGGTGAGCAGCGTGCCGACGAGCAGCCATCCGGCCGCGTTGCTGAGCGGGATGCCGTTGAGCGCGGGACCGCCGGAGGACCACGCCCAGTAGCCCTCGGCGACCATCTGCGGGTCGAGGAACAGATCCCAGGCGGTGAGCGTGGCGCCGCCGACCAGCGCTGTCACTGCCCAGGCTGTCACTGCCCAGCGCGCGGTCGGTGCCCGCACCAGCGAGCGGGCGCAGCGGCGGCCGAGCACCAGCGCTGGCAGGCCCATCATCGCCCAGGCCAGCGGCACGACGACCGGGACGCGGGCCACATCGGGGCCGAGCGCGGAGCCGTACGCGTAGTGGCCGAACGGCCAGCCGGTACGCAGGCCGACCGACTCGGCCAGCAGGCCGGTGCCGGCGGCCAGCGCCGTCGCGACCGCGGCCCACGCGGGCCCGTGGACGGCGGCCGCATGGCTCACCGCTGCCGCGAGGAAGGCCAGGACCGACAGCACCGTAACGGCCGCCCGCCTGTCCCCGGAGGTCAGCGGATAGGTGATCTGGAGCGCGACGGCCACCGCGGTGGCGAGCCAGGGCAGCACGGCCGCGGCCCGCCCCGCAGGGGCGGCCGGAGGTGGATCGGCCCGCCCCACCGGGGCGGCCGGAGGTGGACCGGAACCGGCTGGTCCCGACCGGCTCACGGCACCCGGGCGGGCTGGCCTGCCGGAGCGGAGCGCGGTGGGTCGTCGGCGTCCCGCCCGGGCAGCTCCTTGCCGAGCACGGCGTACTCGGTGCCGCTTCCGGGGAACTGGAAGTGCGACAGCAGGGGCACGAATCCCTCGCTGGCGTACAGCCGGCGCGCGCGGCTGCCGGGCAGCTCGAGCGCGGAGAGCGCCGCCGTGCGGTGCGGGACGTCCCGCAGCAGCTCCCGCAGCAGGTCACGGCCGATGCCGCGGCCCTGGTAACCGGGCAGCACGTGCAGCTCGACGACCTCGAGGCAGTCGGCGAGCCAGTGCGCCGCGGTCCCCTCCGGCAGCGCGCCGGCGACGACGTCGTGCCACCACTGGCCGTTCTTGCCGGGCAGGCCGTAGGTCATGCCGACCAGCTCGTCGTCCGGGGTGACCGCGGCGACGGCACGCAGGTCGCGGCGGTCGAAGTGACGGCGCGCGTGCGTCGCCCTGTCCCGGGCGGCGCGCACCGGGTCATCCTCGTGGTGGTCGAGGAACGCGGTCTTGTACACGGCGATGACGTCGTCGAGCCGGGCCCGCATCCGGGCCGGTGACCACCGCACGATTCGGACGTCGGTCAACAGCCTTGCCTCCTGTCGCGCCGGGCCATCCGACGATAACGCGCGGCGCGAGGCCACTGCCCGTCGGCCGGAACGGGTCTGGCAAACAGTGCTATAGCCGACCCCCGCCGACGGGCAGCCCGGTCCGGTCACCGGCCATGGCCAGCTGTGCCCACCACGGGTGGCCGTCGAGCAGGTCGGCCACCAAATCCGCGAGGGCCGGCGCCTGGACGGCTCCGCCCGCGTTCGTCCCGGCCGCGACGACGATCCGCCCGCCGAGCTCCGCCGGGGCGTCGACCACCGGCAGGCCGTCCGCGGTCATCGGCCGCTCGCAGGTGCGCACCTCGCGGACGTCCAGCCGCCCGTCGGGCCCGCGCAGCGCGGGGAAGAGATCGCCGATGGCCACGATGAGTGCTGTGACGAGCTCCTCGACGGCCCCTGCCACGCCACCGCCGCCCGCTTCGGTGTCGCTGTCGGCCGGGACGAGGCGCGCGCCGCGCCAGGACGCCAGGCCGAGGTACCCGAAGCCACCGCTGACGTGGATCACCGACTGGTCGGCGGCGGGCGTCACGTTGATCACACCGAGCGGATCGCCCGCGTGGATCTTCAACGGTCGGGCCACGCCCGGGTTCGGCAGGGTCAGCGACACCCCGAGCACGTTGGCGACGCAGCCGGCGTCGGGCCAGCGCCCCCCGAGCAGCCGGTACAGGTCACGGCCGCCGACGGTGAGGACGACCCGGCCGGCCGGCACGACCGTGCCGTCGCCGAGCTCCACCTCGACCGCCGCGCCGGTGGGCCGCAGCCCGCGGACCGCGGCCGACGCGACGACCGGCACGCCCCGGCCGCGCAGCAGGTCGGCGAGCGCACCGGCCAGGTCGTGGACGGCCACGGCGCACCCGTCGACCTCGACGGCCCCGCCGCCGGACCGGCTGCCGGCTCCGCTGTCGGTCCGACAGTCGGGTCCGGCGCCGAGCCCCGCGGCGAGGGCGGGCCAGTGCCGGCGGATCGCCGCGGCGTCCAGGTCGGTGGTGTCGTCGTTCGCCTGGGTCTGCAGCGCGCGGCCGGCGGCGAGCCCGGCGTCGTCGAGGTAGACCCGGGCCAGCCGGTTCCCCCGCAGGCAGGCGCCGAGGTCGTCGGGACGGGCCCGGAAGATCTCCTCCCACCGCCGCAGCCCCAGCCGATTGAGCGCGATCACCGCCTCGGTGGCGAGGGCGCGCATCCCCGGCCGGTCGGTGAACTGCTCGAACGCCTCGGCCCAGGCGGCCTCGGGCGCCGAGAGCGATTCCGGCGGGCGCAGCCGCCATCCGCCATCCGTCGGGGTCCGGGCGAGGACCCCGGCGCGGGTGGCGTCGGCGTGCGGCAGAGTCTCGGTCGTCGACAGGTGACGTCCGTTGGTGCCGGCGAAGGTGGTGCCCTGCTCGTCGACCCGGCGGCGGTCGGCCGGCGCCGCGTCGAGGACCACGACCCGCCGCCCGGCCTCGTGTAGCCGCAGTGCCACGCTCAGGCCCACGATCCCGCCGCCGACCACCACGACGGCCTCGGCCTCGTCCCGGCTCGGCCCGGCGGGTGGGCGCGGGAGCTCCCGCCGGTCGTCGAGATCGAGGCGGGCGAGGACGGTCAGGACGGCCTGGTCGAGATCGGCCGCGCACTCCGGCGCGCGCATCGCGGCCGACACGAGGGTGAAGCCGGGCCGCGCCCGCCGCGGGTCGTCCGAGTCGTACCGGCCCGCCAGCAGCGCTCGCACCGGGTCCAACAGCCGTGGGGCGTTGTCCAGGACGACCTCGAGATCGAGCTGGTCGAAGGCCGCCGTCAGCGCCTGCCCGGTGAACACGTCGGGCTCGCACACCGAGACGATCCGGTGGCCGCCGAACCGCTTGAGCCGTTCGGCCCCGATGAGGCCGGCGGTGGGATGCTCCCCGCCCGTGGTCAGCGGGACGGCGAGCCCGAGCAGGTCGGCCGTGTCGAGCACGGACTCGACGTCCCGGGCCGCCCGGATGCGTCCCGCCGGCAGCTGCCTGGCCGCCAGCCAGCGGTCGAGGGCGCCGGCGCCGGCGGCCAGCGACGGGCTGTACACGATCACGTCGTGGCCGCGGGCCACCGCCTCGCGCGCGACGCGGCTGTTGATGTCACCGCTGCCGATCAGCCCCACCGTCGGCGGCCGTGGGCGGTGGCCCGCGGCGCGGCGGGGCGCGAGGAGCTCGTCCGCCATGAACCGGGCGACGTGCCGGGCGTTGACCTCCGGGGTGTTGCGTACGGTCACGCCGAGCTCCGCGGCCGCGTCGGTGTCGATCTCGGCCAGTGACGTCCCGCGGCGGATCACCGCCAGCGCGCGCCGGTCCGGTGTCCTCCGCATGGCCTGCGCCCACCGGTGCAGCGCGTCGCCCGGAACGTGGTTGGCCCCGACGACGAGAGTGTGCGGCCGGTGTTCGGTCAGCGCCGCGGGCAGGTCCGCGGGCCGTCCGGCGAGCTCCGGGAGCAGCACCGCGCCGGCCCGGGTGGCCAGCCCGGCGACCCGGGCGGTCACCGCCGTCGCGATGAGGGTCCGCCGCCCGGCCGGGGCGGCGTCGGTGGTGCTCCCGGCCGGTCTCCCGCGCGCGGCGAGCGGGGCGGAGGGGTCGAGGGACCTTGGCATGCGAGTTACGCCACCCGGGTTGGATCGAACGCGGCCGGCCGCGACCGTCGTGGTCGGCGGCGGTGCGTGGTCGGTGGGAACGGAGCGGGAAACGGACAGCGGGGGGACGGCGCGGGAACAGAGCGGGGAACGCTGGGGCACGGGATGCTGGGACATGGGGTGGTGGAGGCACGGGGCGGTGGGCGCCCAGGGGCACCGGGCGCGCCGGGCGCCGGCCGTCCCGTCGTCGGCCGTCCCGTCGCCGGCCGTCCTGCCGGCGTCAGTCCGGTCGGCGTCCGCGTGCGCGGGAGTCGGCCCGGGCCTCGGCGGGACCCACATTCGCGCAGGATCTTCAACGGGTTGTCAAAGGATGATCGGCCTTCCCGGCGGACGGCGGGATGTCGAGCGGGTTCACACCCCCGATCGTCCCGCGTGAGCCCAGCACGACAAAACGGGCGAACAGCTCCTCGGCGTACCAGCCTGCCGCGGGGGTCCGCCGCACCGCCGCGGCGTGCGCCGGCCCCTGGTAGGCGAACGCGCGCAGCGCCGTGACGTCCCGCCACAGGCTGAAGGTGCCCTGCAGGCCGATCGGCGCCTCGCCGATGCCCGCGGCGAACAGCAGCCCGCCGGCGCCGCGCAGCTGCGCCGCGACCGGCGGGACGGCCCGCCAGAACGCCATGGCCTGCCGCGGCGCGAGCCGGGCCCGGGTGACAGCCGCCACCGGCCCCCCGCCGTGTTCCCCGCTGTGTCTTCCACGGTGCTCGCCGTCGGGGCGGCGGTGGCTCGCCGGGCCACCGGGACGGCCCCCGAACGGCGCACGGCCCGACCACCGCCCCCGGGAGGCCACCGGGCGCAGCTCCACCCGCCAGCGCTCGTCCGCGATGCCGGCCCATGACCGGATTGTCCTGGAGCGCTCGAAGTCCCGGGCCGCCGAGGGTGTGTCCCACACCGCCAGCAGCGCCCACCGCAGCGGGTCGGCGTCGAGCGGGGTGAACCGGTGGCCCGAGCCGGTGCCCAGCAGCTTGCCGAACGCCAGCCCGGACGTCCGCCGCAGCGTGGGCCGGTCGAGTGCCATGCGCGCGGCGGCGTGCCCCGCCCGCCGGCGCGGGACGTGCCAGAAGTCGACGGTGACGAGCACGTCACGGCACCGATCGGGGCGACGGCAGCGGGCCCGTTGGCCCAGGGCCCGCTGGGCCAGGAGCCGCCGGGCCGGCGGCGGCCCGGCCGCCGGCGTGCGGAGTGGGCGCGGGCGGCGGGGGGCGCATCGGCGCGAGCCGCAGCGGCGGGCCGTCCGGCGCGGGGGCCGTGGTCTGCGGGCCGTACTTCTTCGCGAAGGCGTCCGCGGCGCCGTCACGCCCCTCCCAGGCCGGCACGACCCGGCACCGGTGCAGCTCGGTGAGCGGGTGACGGCCGGTGCCGCCGATCTCGGTGACGAGGCCGTCGGCGCCGCCGTCGTGGACGAGCCGGGTCAGCTCCTCGTCGGCCAGGTAGACCGTGTCGCCCAGCCGCGCGTACCTCGCCTGAATCGTGCGGGCGTCCCGGTCGGGGCCGTCGGTGCGCAGGATGCGCAGCGGGACCCGGAGATAGTCGTCGAGGCTGACACTGCGGTCGGGATGCCAGATCTTCTCGAAGTGCTGCTCGACGAACTGGACGAGGGTCGAGGAGATCGCCGCCTCGTGCTGGGTCGTGGCGGCCGACGAGTGGCCGAACGGGAAGGTCGAGATCAGGGCCCCGCTGTCCCACCGGTGGTAGGTCGTCAGTGGCTGGTCGCCATAGATCCGCACGGAGAGCCGGGGCCGCAGCGCGGGGACCAGCCGCGCCCGCACGGTGTCGAGCACGCGCAGGTTCGCCCTGATCACATTCGGGACGTCGATGCTGTGCAGCAGGTCCTCGGCCCGGCCGGCCGCGGGCGGGGAGCCGGGGTCCAGGAGCAGGATCTGCACCATCGCCCCCGCGTCGACCGCGGTGAGCAGAGCCTCGGCGAAGGCCTCGACGTGCGCCGGGGCCAGCAGGTCCGTCCACGTGTTGAGCAGGCGGACGCTGCGCCGGCTCGTGGCGACCCGTCCGATGAAGTAGGCCGGGTCGAAGTCGCCGAGCAGCCGGCCGCTGGCGAACTGGGTCGGCGCGGTGCTCGCCGGGCGGGCCAGCCGCGACTCGGCCGCGGCGAGCTCGGTGGAACCGTGCTGGCGCAGCAGGGTGACCGCCTGCTGCCAGGACCGGCGCGCGGCGAGATGATCGTCGAGGCGCGCCAGGATGTCGCCCCGCCGGACCAGGATCCGCGGCTCCCACAGGATGTCGGGCAGCGCGCTCAGCAGCGGCAGGCTCTCGTTGTAGTGGGCCAGGGCGCGTTCCGGCCGGTGCCGGTGCAGGTCGCCGAGCCGGCGCAGCGCGAGGGCTTCCAGCGACCGGCTGGTCAGCTCGCGCGCGATCGACAGGCTGATCGACAGGCAGGTGATGCCCTCGCCCAGCTCGTCGCGGTCGCCGTGCGCCATCGCCAGGCAGATCAGCGCCTCGGCCTCCGCGCGCCGCGCGCCGCCGCGGCGGGTCAGCGCCAGGCACTGCTCGAAGTGCTCCACCGCGCCCTCGGCGTCCCCGCGCCCGCGCGCGGCGTCGGCCAGCCCGTGCAGGGTGCGGGCCTCGCCGAGCGCGTCGCCGTACTCGACGAAGATCGAACGGGCACGTTCCAGGCGCTCGGTCGCGAGGTCGAGGTGGTCGGCGGCGCGGGCACCGAGGACGGCCGCCGGCTCCCCGTCGTTGTCGGCACCGGGCGCGTCCAGCCGCCAGAAGGCGTGCTCGAAGGCGAGGGTGATGTCGCGTTCACCCAAACCGCACAGCAGGACCGCCTCGGCCAGCCGGTTGCCGCGCCGCCGCGCCGCCGCGAGCGCGAGGGTGTGGATCCGCTCCCAGTCCGACCAGTGCGCGCCGAAGGCGCAGAACTCGGCGGCCTCGATCGCGAGCAGCCAGGTCGGCTCGTCGAGGCCGTGCCGGTGCGCCTGGTCGACGAGGGCCAGCAGGTTGACCCGCTCGCCGCCGAACCACAGCAGCGGCTGGGCGGTGAGCGCCGCGACCACGTCCGGGTCGACGGCGTGGCCCGGTCCACCGGAGCCGCCCGCGGCGGGGGTGTGGGCGGCGGGCTCGATGGTGCGCGCGGTGCCCGGCGCGAACTCGTCGACCGCGCCGCGCAGCACCGCCAGATAGGCGTACAGCAGCCGGTCGAGGGCCTGCGCGTGCTCGGGAGCCAGCCGCGGCACCTGGGCTGCCGGCGCCGCTCCGGTGTCCGTGCCTGTGGGGGCGGCGCGCGGGACGTCGGTGGTCGCCGTCCGGGTGAAGCCCGGGCCCGGGGGGACGGTGGGGTGGGCCGCGCCGGCGGACGCCTCGTTCTTTTCCCGGGCGAAGACCCGGAGCAGGTCGTGGAACCGGTACCGCTCGGTGCCGGCCCGGTCGACACCGCGGCGTTCGAGCAGCTGGGCGTCGACGAGGCGGTCCACGACGTCCTCGGCCTCGTCCAGGCCGACGTCCAGGACGGCGGCGGCGGCCCACGGGGCGAAGTCGGCCAGCTCGGGCAGCGCCAGCAGGCGGAACGCCCGCTGCTCGTCGGCGGGGCGGCCCTCGTAACTGAGCCCGAAGCTGGCACGGACCTCGAGGTCGCCCGCCTCCAGCCAGGACAGCCTGTCCCGCTCGTTGGCCAGCCGGGAGGCCAACCGCGTCAGCCGCCAGTGCGGGTGGGCGGCCAGCTTGCGCCCCGCGATCTGAATGGCGAGCGGCAGGTACCCGCACAGCCCCACGATGTCGCGTGCCGCCTCCGGCTCCGCGCTCACCCGCCGCTCGTCGACCACCTTGGAGAGCAGCTCCACGGCATCGCCGGGGTGCAGGACGTCGACCATCCAGTAGGAGGGGGTCAGCCCGTGCATCCGCGAGCGGCTGGTGACGATGACCACGCTGCCGGGGCTGGTCGGGAGCAGCGGGCGGATCTGCGCCTCGTTCGCCGCGTTGTCCAGCAGGATCAGCACCCGGCGGTTGACCAGCAGCGACCGGTACACCTCGACCAGATGGTCGGGGTCGGAGGGAACCGCGGCCCGGCTCACCCCCATCGCCTGGACGAAGCGGCCCAGCACGCGGTGCGGGTCAAGCGGTTCGGTGGTGCCGCGCAGGTCCACGTACAGGGCGTCAGCGAACTGGGCGCGGACGCGGTGGGCCACGTACACCGCGAGCGCGGTCTTCCCCGCCCCGGCCTTGCCGGCGATCGCGGCGACGACCGTCCCCTTCGCGCCCGCCACCGGGTCGGTGAGGGTGGCCAGGATCTGGCCCCGGATCGTGTCGCGGCCGGTGAACTCCTCGATGTCGGGCGGGAGCTGGTAGACGCCCTGCCCGGTGGGCGGCGCCGACACCGGCCGGCCCAGCGCACGTGGCGGAGTCCAGGCCAGGCCCGGATCGGCGCGCAGGACGTCTTCCTGGAGCCGTTGCAGCAGCGGGGATTCCAGACCGAGATCGTGGAGTGCCTCAAGGCCTTCCCGGCAGGCCCGGGCGGCGTCCTCGGTGCGGCCGTCGCGGTAGAAGGCGAGAACAAGCTCCCGGCGCAGCCCGTCGTCGTGCGGATGTCTCGTGACGAGCATCCGCAGATCACCGATGACCTCGCGGTGTCGGCCCAGCGACAGATCGGCTGAGATTCGCGTCTTCTGGATGTCAAGGTGAAGCTCTGTCAGTTTTTCGACGTAGCCCGTTGTGAAGGGATAGTCGACGAGATCGACCAACGGTTGGCCGCGCCAGAGCGCCTGCGCCTCCTGCAACGGCGCGATGGCGCTGACCGGGTCGCCGTCCTCGATGGCGCGCCGGCCCTGCTCCAACAGCCGCCGGGCGCGTTCGGCGTCGATCTGCGCCGGCCCCACATCGAGCAGATAACCGGCTCCCCGGCGGATGAGTACCTGGGCTGAGCTGGGGCTCTCCAGCCGGCGGCGCAGCTCGCTGACGTGTGTCCGCAGGGTGGCGAGTGCCCTTTCCGGGGCTGGTTCGCTCCAGATCACCTCGATCAGGCGCTGGGTGGACAGCACCTGCCCGGCCTCGAGCAGCAGCGCCGCGAGCAGCACCTTTCGCTGGGTGCCGCCGAGCACGACGGGAACACCGCCCGCGGTGACCTCCAACGGCCCCAGGACGGCGAACTGGAGCCGGTCCGGATCGGGCATCTGGTCCTCTCGGGCGAATGTGGCCGCCGCCGGTGTGGTGCGGTGCGCCGGCGGTGTTCGTCCTTCTGATTCTGCCTTTCCCGCGGCGGGCCGTGGCGGACACCGGGACAACCGCGGAATCGTCGCGCGTGCGATTCGACGCTTTCAACTCCGGGTCAACGGCAGTCGTGATCGGGTGTGTACCGGTTGTTGATCGGTCCGGGGTGCACTCGTTGACGAGAGCCATACCGGGCCGCCGCGCATTTCGGCGGGGGGTGTTCGGGGTCCCGCGGTGGCTGGAGGGAGGGTGTCGATCATGTCGATCTTCGAGTTCTCGGGCATCGGAGCGGTGACGGGTGCGTCCCGCGGCGGAGCGGACGAGGCACCGGATCACCGCCGCCGTGACGGCGGCGCGCGGCGGGCGGCCGCGGACCGGGCTGACGTGAGTCGGGTGGAGGCGGGCCGGGCGGGTGCCGAGGGGGCCTGCGCGGGCCGCCGCGGGGTGGCGCCCGGCCTCGCCGCGCGGCTCGACGGCCTGCTGCCGCTGGAGGTGGGCTACGACTTCGTGTCGGGCACCCGCAACCAGGTGTGGGTGCGCGGTGACCGGGCGGCCGTCCTCGAGAGGTGGCATCGGGACGGCGGGGTGGAGCTCATGGCCGCCGGCCGCCCGCTCCGGCTGGAGTCGGACCTCGACGGTGTGGGGGTGCGGGTGGTCGACCCGGTGGCGCGGCTGCCGCTCGCCGCGTTCCGGCCCCGGCCGCGGGGCGGCCTGGTCGACCTCGCGGACGGCTCCACGCTGCGCTGGCTGCGCCCGCGCCGCCGGGCCGCCGGGTACGTCTTCGAGCGCGGATTCGTCGGCTGGAAGAACGCCAACGTGGTCCGGTTCGCGCACGACGGGGTCGCGATCGTTCTGGTGGACCCGTCCGACCTGACGCGCCATCGCCCGCCGGTGGCCCGCCCGGACTTCGGCGCCGGGACGGTGGCCGACCCGCGCCGGGGCTGGGTGCCCGAGGTCACGGTGCTCGTGCTGCTCGGCTGGTTCCTCCTGCTGCTGGAGGACGACCCGGTGCCTCCGGCGCCCGCCTACCCCGATCTCGACCCGTCCGGGTGGCGCGCCACGCCAGCGGGTTGACGGCCGGCCGGACCGGGATTATCTTCGAACATGCGTTCGATGTCGGGGTGGCCCGGCATCACGTGATCTGGCATCACGCGGTTCGGCATCACGCGGTTCGGCATCGGAGAGGTGATCCCAGTGGGTGCGGTTCGGCGAAGCACTGTCAGTGGGTTCGGAGTGGCCGGCGACCAGAGCGCGGTGGGCCGCCAGGGCACGGTGAGCCGTCACGACGGTCCCGGTCCGCGCGGGCCGGTCCCCGGGCAGCTTCCGGGCCGGACGATGCTCCCCGCCTCGGGGCTCCCGCGGCGCTCCCGGGACGAGCTCCTCACCTCGGCCCGGCGCGGGCTGGCCGAGGCGGCCTTCACCCGCCCGGCGGCTGAGCGTTACGCGTTGGCGCATCTCGCCGCCCTGCGGGCCGCGGCCGCCGTTCTCGCCGCCCGCGCGCAGCCCCGCCCGGGTCGTCGGGGCCGCCCGGTGAGCGCGTGGCGGCTGCTCGCGCTGGTGGCCCCCGAGCTCGAGGAGTGGTCAGCGTTCTTCGCCGCGGGTGCCGGGCGGCGGGCCGCGGCCGAGGCCGGGCTCGCCGTCGTGACGACCAGGGACGCCGACGACCTCGTCCGCCAGGTGGAGATCTTCCTCGGGCTCGTCGAGGCGGCGCTCGGCGTGCCCTCCCAGCCCTCGTTGGCGCAGGCCGCGTCCCCGTGGGGTTGAAAACTGTTGTCAGTTGAGTGCCAGTTAGCGCTGAGTGGCGCTGTGTGGTGGTGTGAATCTCAAGGAGTGGGCGGCTGTGAACGGGGTCAGGTATTCCACTGCGCGTCAGTGGTTCCTTGAGGGCGAGCTGCCGGTCCCGGCCCGCCGGGTCGGCGGGCTGACATCGTCGAGCGTCGTGACGGGTTCGCCCGGTTCGGCGTCGGCTCTGTCGAGGCGGCGCTTGCCGCGTCAGGTCGCAGACTTGTCGTCGTCGACCCGGCCGACCAGGTCGACGGCCTTGTCCGGGACATGACGGAGATCCTGACGTTGATGTGCGCCCGGCTCTATGGCCCCCGGGACGCCTCGGACCGGGCTGCCCGCGCGGTGGCTGCCGCTACCGGGGACGTGCGGTGAAGGTTCTCCAGGCGTACCGGTTCGCACTCGACCCGAACCAGGCGCAGCTTGCCGACCTGCGGCGTCATGCCGGGGCGGCCCGGTTCGTGTTCAACTGGGGTCTGGCCCGGGTGAAAGCCGCCCTGTCGCAGCGAGACGCCGAGCAGTCCTACGGCCTGACCGGGGACATGCTCACCCCGGTGCCGTGGACGCTGCCCGCGCTGCGCCTCGCCTGGAACGAGGCCAAGAGCACCGTCGCCCCGTGGTGGTCGGCGTGCTCGAAGGAGGCGTACTCGTCCGGCCTCGACCAGCTCGCCCGCGGGTTGAAGAACTTCACTGATTCCCGCACGGGGAAGCGGAAGGGGAAGCGGGTCGGTTTCCCCCGGTTCAAGAAGCGTGGCAGGGCCCGCGACTCGTTCCGGTACACGACCGGCGCCTACGGCCCGGCCAGCAACCTACAGGTGAAGCTGCCCCGCCTGGGCCGGGTCAAGGTCCACGAGGCGATGGGTGCGCTCACCGGCCGGTTGGCGGCCGGGTCCGCCCGGCTGCTCGGTGCGACCGTGTCGCGCACGGCGGGCCGCTGGTTCGTGGCGTTCACCGTCGAGATCGATCGTGAGATCCCCCAGAACCCGTCGGCCCGCCAACGTGCGGGCGGCGCGGTCGGTGTCGACGCGGGAGTGAAGCACCTCGCTGTCCTGTCGACCGGTGAGCAGGTCGACAACCCCAGGCCACTCACCCGCTCGCTGCGCAGGCTGCGCACTGCGTCCCGGGCCTGTGCCCGCTCGAAGCCGGGCAGTGCCGGCCGCCGCCAGCGCGCTGCCGCACTGGGCCACCTGCACGCCCACATTGCCCACCAGCGGCGCGATGGGCTGCACAAGCTCACCACCCGGCTCACGAAGAACCACGACGTGATCGTGGTCGAGGATCTGCATGTCGCCGGGATGGTCCGTAACCGCCGGCTCGCCCGCGCGGTCTCGGACACCGGGATGGCCGAGATCCGGCGCCAACTCACCTACAAGACCGTCTGGTACGGATCGCGGCTCGTCGTCGCGGACCGGTGGTATCCGTCGAGTAAGACCTGTTCCGGCTGTGGCTGGCGAAACCCAAGCCTCACCCCGGCCGACCGCACGTTCGCCTGCCAGTCCTGCGGGCTGGTGATCGACCGCGACCTGAACGCCGCGATCAACCTGCGCAACCTCGTCGCCGCCAGTACGTCGGAGACGGAAAACGCCCGTGGAGCCGACCGTAGGACCCAGCCTGCTGGGCGGGTGGCTGGGAAGCGGGAACCCGGCACCGTGGGCATGACCCCGTGCGAGCGGGTCAGACCGGGGGTGCCTCACCGAGAGGCGAGGCGGCATGACCGGGCGCTACCAGGCGCTCACATGCAACGGCGGTGGCACTGATCGTGCGCGGCCGGCTGGAGAGCGCGGAAGGCGTGGTGGACATGATCGTCGAGAGCCTGCTGCTGCTGCTGCTGCTGCCGCTGCCGCTGCCGCTGGCGGTGGGCGGGCGCTCCAGGGACTTCCGATGACGCCCCACTGATGACGGCCCACTCTTGCGTCGAGACCCACGTTCGGTCACCATCGGTTACAGCTTGGGGTTTGATGATTACTGAGGGTGGTGGTTTTCGGTGGTGGTCGCTGGTGTGGACGAGCGGCGCGCCGGCCGGGCGGTGCCGAAGCCGCCCTTGGCGCGTTGGCGGCCCGTGGTGGGGCGGCGGCCGGCGGCGGGGCCGTCCGGGCGGGCGCGGCCGATGGAGAGAGGACGGAACACCTGGCTGGTACGGGTCGCCGGGCTCTCGGTGGGCAGCCTCGCCGTCGGCCTGGTCATCGGGTTCCTGCTGCCGCGCTGACGGCCCGCGGTGAAGCCCCCGCCGGAGCCCGCCCCACTGGAGCCCGGCGGGGCAGGGCCGTCCGACAGTCGGATCCTGCACGTCGACATGGACGCCTTCTACGCCTCCATCGCGGTACGGGACGCACCCGAGCTACGGGGCCGGCCGGTGATCGTCGGCGGGGGGAGTCGGGGTGTGGTGCTCTCCGCGACCTACGAGGCTCGGGCCTTCGGGGTGCGCAGCGCCATGCCGATGGCGCGGGCCCGCGGGCTGTGCCCCACAGCGGTCGTCGTCCCCGCCGATCACGGCCGCTACCGCGAGGTCTCCCGTGCGATCATGGACGTCTTCCGGGACGTGACGCCGCTGGTCGCGCCGATCTCCCTCGACGAGGCGTTCCTCGACGTGGGCGGCGGGCGGCGGCTGTTCGGCACCCCGGTCGACATCGCGCGGGCCATCCGCGGCCGGATCGCGACCGAACAGGATTTGACCTGCTCGGTGGGGGTGGCGCCGTCGATGTTCGTCGCGAAGATCGCCTCAGCCCGGTGCAAGCCGGACGGCCTGCTGGTGGTGCCCCCCGACGAGGTCCTCGCCTTCCTGCACCCGCTGCCGACCGCGGCGCTGTGGGGGGTCGGGCCGCGGACGGAGCAGGCGCTGACCCGGTTGGGGATACGCACGATCGGCGACATTGCGCGCACGCCCGCCGACACGCTGCGGCGCGCCCTCGGAGCGGGCGCGGGCGGCCACCTGCACGCGCTCGCGCACGGGCGGGACGACCGCCGCGTCGAGCCCGACGGCGTCGACGTGTCCGTCGGCGCCGAGGAGACCTTCTCCGCCGACCTGGCCGACCCCGAGCGGCTCGCCCGGGAGCTGCTCCGCCTCAGCGGGCGCGTCGCGGCCCGCCTGCGGGCCCGGGGCCAGGCCGGCCGCAACATCTCGATCAAGGTCCGGCATGCCGACTTCAGCACCGTCACGCGGGCTCGCACCCTCGCCGAGCCGACCGACGTCACCTGGGTGATCTACCGCACCGCGGGCGAGCTGTTCGACGAGCTCAGGGCCACATCCCGCCCGCTGGTGCGCCTGCTCGGGGTGCGGGCGGCCCGGCTGTCCGCCGCCGGGCGGACGAGCCACCAACTGGCGTTCGACGAGCGGCCGTCAGGCTGGGCCGAGGTCGACCGGGCCACCGACGGCGCCCGCCGGCGGTTCGGGGAGGAGTCCGTCCGGCCCGCGTCGCTGCTGCCCGACCGCCCGCGGCGCCCGGCTCCTCCCCGTGAGTGGGGGCCCGACCGAATGTGAACCCGGTGTCCTGGAAGGCTCGAACGCCCCTGGAACGGCCGCGGCCACGATCACCGAACGGCATGATCGTACGATGAGCATGGCATGAACCCCGCTGGCCCGGGCAGGAGCCCAGTACGCCGAATAGCTCTGGTCGGAGTGGGTTCGAACCGGCTTGGACACAGCATGACCTGTTGCCTACCGCCTCGGCCCCGCACATGCCTATTCTTGGGTGTCAGGTTCCGTCCGGCGGGCCTGAAGGTCGTGGGAGGAGCGTCGATGCCGCTCTCGGAGAACGAGCAGCGCCTACTGGAGCAGATCGAGCGCGCTCTCGTCGAGGACGATCCCAAGTTCGCGAGCACGGTCCGGTCGACGAACCCCAGGACCTACCTCCTGCGGCGCGTGCGGCGCAGCGGGGTCCTGTTCGCGCTCGGTCTCGTCGTCCTGGTCGTGGGTGTGGTCCTCAACCAGGTTCCCCTCACCGTGATCCTGGGGATCCTGGGGTTCCTGATGATGCTCTTCGCGGCACTGCGGGGGGCGGCCGACCTGCGTCGGATCAGCGGCCGGGGCAACGACGTCGGTCGTCGCCCGCACGGGTCGAAATCCAGGCCCGGTTCTGGCGGCCGGTCGCGCCCGGCGCGGCAGTCGTTCATGGAACGGGTGGAGGAGCGGTGGCGCCGCCGCTGGGAGGACCGTCCCTGATCGGGACCGCTCCCGGAGCCCGGCCAGGCTGAGCCCGGTGGCGAGCCGATCTCAGCCTGGTGGCTCAGACGAATTTTCGCCCGAGCCCGGGCTGGCGCGATCTCAGGCGGGCGGCTGCGGCGGGTGTGTCCGCCCGCCGGCGGAGGCACCGACCCCGGCCTCCTGGTCGTCGTCGGCGCCGTTGTCCGGCGGGTCGTCGGCCCGGTGCCGGATGCGCCCGAGAACATCGCGCACCGGGATTTCCCGCGCCCGCTGCATCATCGACGGCGGGGCCACCGTCGCCATCGCGCGGCGGCCCCGGGGCGCGACCGACCACAGCACCCGGCGGGCCAGAGCCAGGTCGGCCAGGACGTCCACGCCCGGATCGGGCGCGGCCATCCCGGCGGGGGCGTAACGGGCCCGCTCCTGGGCCATTGCCATCCGGATCAGGGCCTGCCGGGCGGCGTCGACCTCCGCCGACCCGGCTTCGGGGCCGGCCTCGAGGTAGGCGATAAGCCGCTGCGCGCCCGAGCGCGGTGAGTCGCTCGTCCGCAGGTGGATGCCGAGGTCGGCGGCCACGTCGACCAGCTCGGCCCAGGCCGCGTGCACGCGCGCGACTGCCTCGGCGTCCTGGCGGTCGGGGCCGCCCGAGCCCATCCGGCGGCGCCGCAGCGCCACCCTGGACAGGGCCGGGATGCTGAGCAGGACCAGGATCCCGAGACTCAGCCCGACCCAGGGCAGCCAGGAGGGGGGGAAGGTGCCCTTGTGGGTGCCCGCGGCCTTGTCGTCGGCCTCGGCGGTCAGCTCCTCGGCCGCCCCGCCCTGGTCGTCGGGGACGGGCACCGCGCTCGGCGTCGGCTCGACGGCGACATCCCCGTTCCCCTGGGGGACTTCGGCCGGGTCCGGGCCGGTGGTCGGCTCGGTCGTCGACGGGGCGTAGTCCGGGGCCGGGGTCGCGCCGTCCGAGCGGCGGGTCGGCTCGAACGGGAGCCAGCCCAGGGTCGGGAACCAGACCTCGGGCCAGGCGTGTGCCTGCTTGTTGGTGATCACCCAGGTGCCGTCGGCGGTGCGGGTGCCGTGCGTGAAACCGATGGCCACCCGGGCGGGCAGCCCCAGCATCCGCACCAGGACGGTCATTGCGGACGCGAACTGTTCGCAGTACCCGCGCCGGCTCTCGAAGAGGAACTCGCTGAGCGCGCCGTCCTGGACGGTGGGTGCGCCGTTGAGGTCGTAGGTGAACTCCGAGCCGCGCAGGAAGTTCTGGATGGCGAGGACCCGGGCGTAGCCGGTGCTCGCGCCGGTGGTGATCTGGGCGAGCAGTGTCCGCAGCCGTGGGTCGGCGTCCTGCGGCAGCTGAGTGACGACGTTCATCGACTCGGGCACCGGGCCGGTGGCGGCGGCGATCTGCTGCGCGGTGGGGTCGGGGACCGCCGCGCTGACGGTGTAGCGCAGCCCGGCGGTGGAGGTGCGGGTGGAGAAGACGGTGCCCGTCGGTTCGGCGAGGCGCCAGTCGCCGGCGAGTCCGTCGAAGTCGGTGGGAATGCCCGGCACGGGCAGGTAACGTTCGGCCATCTCGCCGGAGACCGCCACCGATGCGGTGGTCGAGATCGTGCGGACGCCCCGCTCCGGTCCGGGCAGGCCCTCGCTCACCCGGGCTTCCTTCGTCGCGTTCAGGGCCCGCAGGGTGAAGCGCTGGCCGTCGAAGTTCTCCAGGGCGGTGAGCCGCAGATACTGCGGATTGTCCGTGGTGACGCGCAGGAGCGGGATCTCGCGGTCGTCATGGAGCTGCTGGGAGAGCGAGACGATCGGCTGCACGACGCTCGCCGAGCTCGGGCCGTCGCCCGAGCGCCCGCCGCCGCCGTTGTCAATCACTCCGTGCCCGTCCAGGGAGGGCACCAGCAGTGGCACCGCCGCCGCGATCACCAGCGACCCGACGGCCACCCGGGCACCGAGTGATCCCAGGCCGTTGCGGATGACCCGGGGGGGCCGGTCACCGACCGGGCGGCCCCACCGGGTCACCATCCGGTTGCCGTCCAGCAGCATCAGCGCGACGAAGCCGACCGAGGCGAGGACGAAGGGAAGCGTGCCGACCCCGGCCGGCAGGACGGCGGCCGGCACGACGAACAGGCCGAGCAGCGGCAGGCCGGCCAGCGGGGGCCGGTCCACGACCACCACGATCAGGTCGACCGCCATGACGACCAGGTACACGGCGACGAAGACCAGGACCACCAGGCCGGGCCGTTCCGGCACCGGTACCGCGAGCTCGCCGATGTCGTGCTTGCCGGCCAGCGCCAGCTCGCGCAGCGCCGTCACGGTGGACGGCGTCGGGAACACGCCGAGCAGGGCGGTGTCCCGTGCGCTCACCCTGGTGAGGGTGGTGAGCAGGCCGATCAGGCTGAGGCAGATGCCGGTGGACGCCGGCAGCCGGAACAGGGCGCCGAGCAGCCGGCCCAGCACCGCGGTGCTCACGGCGACCGCCGTCGCGATCAGGACGGGGCCGAACCACCAGCCGAACCCGTCGAACAGCGGGGCCAGCGCGGCGCTGGCGAGTAGGCAGGCCATCCCGCCCAGCGCGGCGGAGAACGGCCGTGGGGTCACCATCCGCGACCATTCGGTGGGGGACCGCCTCCCGTGGTGGCGGGGGCCGCGGGCTCGTGGGGGGAGCCGGGCCGGTACAGCGGGCCGGTCGCGGGCGGGGGTGGCGTCGAGTCGGCGGGGGCCTGGTCCGCCCCACCCCCGGCGGGCGCCGCGCCGCGGCGGGCGTCCCGACCATGCGAGCCGCTGCCGCCCGAGCCGCCGTTGGGGGAGCCGCCGTGGCCCGAACCGCCGTTGGTCGAACCGCCGTTGGATGAGCGGCCGTTGGGCGGGCTGTCGTGGGGGGAGTCGCCGTGGAGCGAGCCGCCGTTCGGTGCCGCGCCGGCCCGGCGGGCGGAGGCGTCGTGGTCCGCGCGGGGGGCGGACCCCGCGCGGGCGGCCGGACCGGGGCCCGACGCGGACCCGTACGACACCCGCGCCATGCCGCCGACGGCGTTCCCGACGGCGAACCGGCGCCCGGCCGACGCGCCCGGACGGAAGATCTGCGGCCAGGTGTCGGCGAGGCGGGCCCCGGCACCCGCGACCAGGACGGTCCAGCCGTGCCTGGTCAGGGTGTGCCGGGTGACCTCCAGGTCGCCCCCGGCCGCCGGGGAGGTGCCCCAGCCGGCGAGATCCACCAGCACCGCGATGGCCGGGGCGTTGCGCGGCCGGGCACCCGCGATCATCGAGGCCGTCGCCTGGTCGGTGCGCCCGAGCACGACGACGACCATGCCGGAGTGCTCGGCCGAGCGCAGACTGGCCAGCGCCGGACTGAGGGTGGCCGACGGGGTCGGCGCGATGACCGCCAGTTCGTCGAGCAGCGCGCCGACGGCGTTGCCGGGACCGGTCGCCGCGACACCGGTGTCGGCGATCAGCCGGACGCCGTAGCCGCTGCGGGCGAGGTTGACCGCGATCGAGCCGGCCGCGCCGACCGCCCAGGAGAAGGGGGCGTCCCGGTCCATCTCGGGCCAGGCCGCGTGCCGGGTGTCGAGCAGCACGGCGGCGGCGCCGGTCAGCGGCCGCTCGTCGCGGCGCACCATCAGCTCACCCAGTCGGGCCGTGGTCTTCCAGTGCACCTTGCGCAGATCGTCGCCGGAGCGGTATGGCCGTGTGGTGGAATCGTCCTCACCCGCCCGTGCCGACGAGCGGCGTACCTCGTTGTTGAGCGAGGACGAACCGACCAGTGGCGTCAGCGGCAGGCGCTCCAGGGCGGGCGCGACGATCAGCTCGTCCCGCCCCCGGAAGCTGCGCTCCAGCTCGCACAGGCCGAACGGGTCGGTCAGCCGGATCGTGAGCGGGCCGACCTGGTACCGGCCGCGGACCCCGGCGCCCAGCGGGTAGGAGAGGTCACGGGAACCGCCCGGTTCGATCTGGTCCACCACGAAGCGCGCGCGGTGGCCGAGGTTGGGGGTCGCGTCCTCGACGAGCAGCACCGAGGACGGCAGTCGGGAGACGTTGTCCAGCCGGATCCGTACCGAGACGGTGTCGCCCGCGGTGACCCGCGGCGGCTCCAACCGGCGGGTGCAGGCCAGCCGGTAGCGGGTCCGCGCGACGAACCCGGCCGCGAACAGCGGCAGCGCGACAAGCAGGGCACCGACCGCGAGGAGGTCCTGCTCGCCGATGACCGCTGCCGAGGCCACGCACGCCCCGCCCGCGGCGAGGAACGAGCGACCGCGGACCGTCAGCCCGCGTACCGCGGCGAGGAAGTCGCGCACGTGTCTCTAACGGCCACGTCGCGAGGGACGTGCCGGGTCCTGCCGGGCGATCGGGATCCGGGCGATCAGGTCGGTCACGATCCGGGCCGCGATGTCGTTCGTCGGCTCACCCGACAGCATGATCTCCGGATGCAACAGCAGGCGGTGCGCCAGCACCGGGCCGGCGACCGCCTGGACGTCGTCCGGGAGCACATAGCCGCGCCGGCTGACCGCGGCGTGCGCCCGGGCCGTACGGATCAGGTGCAGCGTGGCCCGCGGAGACGCGCCCAGCGTGATCTCCGGGTGCCGCCGGGTGGCCCCGACCAGGTCGACGATGTACTGGCGGACCTCGCCGGAGACGTGTACCGAGCGCACCGCGTTCGCCAGCTTGGCGACCTCGGCCGCGGTGGTGACCGGGACGACGTTGGTCAGCGGGTCGCTCTGGCCGTGGTTGTCGAGCATCGCCAGCTCGGCGCCGGGCGAGGGGTAGCCCATCGAGACCCGGGCGGTGAAGCGGTCGCGCTGGGCCTCGGGGAGCGCCCGGGTGCCGTCCATCTCGATCGGGTTCTGGGTGGCGACGACCATGAACGGGGCCTCGAGGCGGTAGGTGACACCGTCCACGGTCACCTGCTGCTCCTCCATACATTCCAGGAGGGCCGACTGGGCCTTGGGCTCGGCCCGGTTGATCTCGTCGCCGACCACGATGTTCGCGAACACCGGGCCCGGCCGGAACTCGAAGTCGCGGGTGCCCTGGTTGTAGACGCTGACGCCGGTCACGTCGCTGGGGAGCAGGTCCGGAGTGAACTGGATCCGCCGCACCCGCGCGTCGATCGAGCGGGCGAGGGCCTTGGCGAGCATGGTCTTGCCGACGCCCGGCACGTCCTCGATGAGGAGGTGCCCCTCGGCGAACAGGACCACCAGAGCCGTGCGGACCACATCCGACTTGCCGTCGATGACGGTCTCCACCGAGCGACCGATCCGGTCGGCGACCTCGGACAGATGATCGATCTCGCCCGCCGGGTCGCGCCAGCGCAGTACTCCCGGCTCCGTCACCACGGTGCGGGCCTCCTTCGGATCGCGTGTCCCGGTCGTCGCCTCTGGTGCGGGGATGTCGTGCGCGAGGGCACTGCCGCCGCCCTGGACGCCGCCCTCACCGCCGCCCCCGGAAGCAACCCCGGAACAGCCCGGACATCATCCTGACGCGGAGCACTCCCCCACGAGTGTGACATCCATAAGGGGGGGTCCGGGAGGACTGGTCGGTGATGGCCGCCGTTGCGGTCGTGGCCGTGGGCTGCGGCCCGGTCGTCCGCACCCGGGCGAGGGGTCATTTGTTCCCTTTTTCGCCGCCTGACTGTCGTGTATCAACCTGGTTTGCGGCGATTTATACCAGCCTCCCTACGGAGCGCTTACCGCCCCCGAGCCCGGAGTGGGAGCGGTGGGGTGGAGCGGGGTGTCTTGGGGGTGTCGGGTGGGGGGGAGTGGGGTAGAGTGGCGCGCAGTGGGGGTGGGGAGCTCGCGGGTAGCCGCCGGCTGGTGAACCAGTCGTCGTCTGATGGCCACGGCGCGTCTCTCCGGGCCTGGCGGGGAGGCTCCGGTGTTTCTCGGCAGCCACACGCCGCGGCTGGACGACAAGGGGCGGCTGACTCTGCCTGCGAAGTTCCGCGAAGAGCTGGAGGGGGGGCTAGTGATCACGAAGGGGCAGGAACGTTGTCTCTACGTGTTCCCCTTGGCGGAGTTCACCCGCATCAGTGAGTCCCTCCGTACCGCTCCGGTCACCGCGAAGGCGCTTCGCGACTACAGCCGCGTCTTCTTCTCGTCGGCCTCCGACGACGTCCCCGACCGCCAGGGGCGGATCACCATTCCGCCGCCGCTGCGGGCGTACGCGGGGCTGGTTCGCGAGTGCGTGGTCAACGGCGCCAACACCCGGGTCGAGATCTGGGACTCCCAGCGTTGGGACACCTACCTCGCCGACCAGGAGGAGACCTTCGCCGAGATGTCGGAGGAGGTTCTGCCCGGAGTCATCTGAGTCGTCGAAGGCGTCGCGTCACCATCCGGTCGTCTGTCGAGGTCTCCCCCCGCTCCCACCGGACACCACTTCCCCGGCGTCCGGCGGATTGAGCGGGGCGGGACCTGGGTGTACGACTCCTCCGGCCGTTCCCTTCCCGATGGCCGCCGGGGACGGCGTACCCGCCAGCGCACCGGCGTGCCCGCCCGCATATCCGAAACACCAGATCCGACGAGCGGCCGAGGGGTTGGCAGTGGACGTCACGCACACGCCGGTGCTGACCGAGCGCGTGATCCAGCTGCTCGACCCCGCGCTGCGCCGTCCCGGCGCGGTCGTCGTCGACGCCACGGTCGGGCTGGGCGGTCACTCGCACGCGCTGCTCGAGGCCTTCCCGCAGGTCCGCCTCATCGGTCTCGACCGGGACACCACCGCCCTCGAGCACAGCCGGCGCCGCCTCACCGGCCTGGGTGACCGCGTCGACCTCGAGCACGCCGTCTACGACCAGCTGCCGGACGTCCTCGATCGGCTCGGCGTGCCGTCGGTGGACGGTGTCCTGTTCGATCTCGGCGTCTCGTCCATGCAGCTCGACCTGGACGAGCGCGGCTTCGCCTACTCCCGGGACGCCCCGCTGGACATGCGGATGGACCAGGAGCGCGGCCCCACCGCGGCCGACGTCCTCAACAACTACGACGTCGACGCGCTGACCCGGGTGCTGCGGGAGTACGGCGAGGAGCGGTTCGCGCGCCGCATCGCCCGGGCGGTGGTGACCCAGCGCCAGGCCGCGCCGTTCACCACCTCCGCGCGGCTGGTGGACCTGGTCCGCGACTCCATCCCCGCGGCGGCGCGCCGCACCGGCGGCAACCCGGCCAAGCGCACCTTCCAGGCGCTGCGCATCGAGGTGAACTCCGAGCTCGAGGTGCTCGAGCGTGCGGTGCCCGCCGCCTTCGACGCGCTGGCCGTGGCGGGCCGCCTGGTCGTCCTCTCCTATCACTCCCTGGAGGACCGGCTGGTGAAGCGGGTGCTGATGCCGCGCTCGGTGCCCTCCGTCCCGCCGGACATGCCGGTCATCCCGGATGACGCCCGGCCAACGCTGCGGTGGCTGACCCGCGGCGCGGAGCCGGCTTCCGACACGGAGATCGAACAGAACGCGCGCGCCGGGTCTGTCCGGCTGCGCGCGGCGGAACGCACGGCGGCCGAACCGGGCCGCGCGCACAACCCGACCGGAGGTGTCCGATGACCGCTCCCGCGCACCCGCTGCCCCGCAGCGGTCGCGCCCGTCCGGGTCGTCGCGCCTCCGGGTCCGAGCACCACGCGACAGACCACGACGCGGCCGCCTACACCGGCGCCGCGCACGACGGCACCGCGTACGCCTACGACGTCGCCGCGTTCGAGAGCACCGGCTACGACGACACGCCCTACGACAGCGCGCCCTACGACAGCGCTCCCTACGAGGACGCGCCGTACGGCGCGTCCGGCTACGGCGACCCCGTCTATGACGACTCCGCATACGGCGGCGTCAAGTACGGCGATACGGCCCCCGGCGAGCCCGTGGCCGGCGAGCCCGCGTTCGGCGATTCCACGGCCGGTGACCTCGCGGATGGCGGGTCGCCCGTCGGGGAGCCCGCGTACGCCGACGAAGCCGGACGCCGCGCCGACCCGTCCGACGAGGTGGCCGTGCCCGGCCGTGCCCGTCGCCGGCCGGTCGCCGCCGGCGTGGGCGCGGTAGGCGCCGGAGCGCCCGCCCGCTCGTCCAGCGCCACGCGCACGACCGGCGCGCGCACGACCGCGGGGCACACCGTCCCGGCACGGCCCGGCAGCGCGCGCTCGGGCACGGGACGGACAGCCACCGGACGATCGGGAACGGGCCGGTCCGGTGCGGGACGTCGGCCGTCCGCGATGGCGGTCGGCGCGACCACGGTTCCCCTGCTCGACTCGCCGCTGCGGAGGGGAACGCGGCCGGGGCTGTCGGTGCTGCGGGTGCCGGCGCGGTCCACGGCGCCGCGCGGGCCGTTCGTGGTGCTGCTGCTCGTGCTGATGGGGGCGGGGCTGCTGTCGCTGCTCCTGCTCAACACGGCGCTGATGGAGAACTCCTTCCACGCCGACGAGCTCGAGCGGCAGTCCACCGAGCTGACCCGGCAGGAGCAGCAGCTGTCTCTCCAGCTCGACGAGCAGTCCGACCCGGGGCAGCTCGCCGCCCGCGCGAACCAGCTCGGGATGGTGCCCGGCGGCGTTCCCGAGTACCTGCCGGCCAACGCGCCGCTGCCGCCCGGGGCGCGCGTCCTGACCCGGGACGCGGGCAGCGGCATGCTGCTCGTCGTGGTCCCGGGCCCGTCGGCGGCTCCGGCTCCGGCCGGCGCCGCCGCGGCGACGGACTCCGCGGCCACCCAGTCCGGCGCCTCGGCTCAGTCGGGCGCCTCCAGCGCGGGTGGCACGTCCACCCAGCCCGCGGCTGGCGGCGAGGCGGCCGCGTCCGCCGCCGATCCGCAGGCCCGTACCGGTACCGACGGAGAGGCGGGAGCCGGTCAGTGAGCCAGACGACCCGCGGTCCGTCCTCCGGCCGCGGTCGGAACCGACTCCGTCTCGTCACGAACCCGCACCCGGGGAGCCCGGACTCGCGGTCCGCGCGCCACGACGGTGACGACCTGCTCGATCCGTCCGTGCGCCGGTTCTCCGGCCGTGACCCGGACGGCGGCCGCGGCCGGATGACCCCGCCCCCCCGCGGCGGCGACCGACACGGTGACGACCGGCGCGGCTACGACGCTGCCCGGCCTCGAAACGACCGGCGCCAGGACGCCCGCCGCCGCGACGACCGCGACGACCGCGACGACCGCGACGACCGCGACGACCGCGACGACCGCGACGACCGCGACGACCGCGACGACCGCGACGAGCTTGACGAACAGACCTGGGACGACGCCGCCGCCGAAGCCACGGAACGGGCGGCGCGCCGTCCCCGGCCCCGCCCCGCCGCGGCCGGACGGGAGCGCCGGGCGGCGACGGCCCGGGCGGGTCGGTCGTCCCCACGGGTGTCTCCGCTGCGCAGCGCGGCCGCCGGCTCGGCGACGCCACGTGAGCAGCTCCGCCGGGACCAGGCCGCCCGCGCCACATCCGCCCGTACGACCTCCGCCCGCGGGGCGGCCGGCCGGCGTAACCCGACCCGGGGGGCGGCCAGCCGGACGACGTCCGGGCGGATCCCCCCCGTCCGGCGCCCGCATCCCTCGAGCGGTGGGGCGGGCCGCAACCGGGCCACCTCGATCCGGCGCGGCCTCGGGGGCGCGCCGCCGCGGCCGCCGCGGCCGTTCGTCCTCGCCAGCCCCCGCCGCCGGGTCCGGGTGTCGGTGGTACTGATGATCGCCGTCCTGGTCGTGATCGCCGGCCGGCTCGCGCAGCTGCAGGGCTTCGCCTCGTCCAACTACGCGGAGCAGGCCGAGCAGCAGCGGCTGCGCAAGTCCGTCCTGCCCGCCGACCGCGGCATGATCACCGACCGGCACGGCGACGCGCTGGCGCAGGACGTCGAGCGCCGGGCCGTGTACGCGGACCCGTGGCTGATGAACGAGGCCCAGGTCGTCGACGCGGCGCGCAAGCTGGCCCCGCTGCTCGGCGAGTCCGAGAACACGCTGCGCAAGAGCATGACGTCCAACGATCCCAAGGTGCGGTTCGTGTACCTGGGCCGTCGCCTCGACCGGGCGGTCGGGGACGAGGTGGACAAGCTGGGCCTGCGCGGCATCGGCGTCCTCCCCGAGCGGGGGCGCTGGTACCCGTCGCTGACCCTGGGCGCCAACTTCGTCGGCTTCACCAAGCTCGGCGAGAACGACGCGATCGTGGGCGCCGGCGGCCTGGAGCTGGCCTACGACAGCGTGCTGCGCGGGACGGACGGGCGCCGCCAGATCGAGGCCGACCCGTCCGGGCGGGAGATCCCCTCGGCACAGAGCGTGGAGAAGGACCCGGTCAGCGGCTCCACACTGCGCCTCACCATCGACAACTACATCCAGTGGGACGCCCAGAGCGCGATCGCTGAGGCGGTGCGGACCTCGGAGGCGGACGGCGGCACGATCGTCGTGATGAACCCGAAGACGGGTGACCTGCTCGCGATGGCCGACGCGCCCCAGTTCGACCCGAACAACATCACCTCCCGGGACATCGACGCGATCGGGAACCGCTCGACCGGCCAGGCCTTCGAGCCCGGCAGCGTCAACAAGGTCATCACCATGGCCGCGGCACTTGACCGGAACCTGATCGAGACGACGACCCCGATCACCGTGCCGCCGTCCATCGAGCGGGGCGGGGTGACGATCACGGACTCGGAGCCGCACGGCACCGAGCACCTCACCGCGGCCGGCGTGCTCGCCCGGTCCAGCAACATCGGGACGGTGCTAGTCGCCGAGCGGGTCGGCAACGACAACCTCGAGCAGATGATGCGCGCGTTCGGGCTCGGCAAGGCGACCGAGGTCGACTTCCCCGGTGAGACCGCCGGCATCCTGCCGCCGGCCGCGGACTGGTCGGGCAGCCAGGCCGCGACCATCGCCTACGGCCAGGGCACCTCGGCCACGGCCCTGCAGATGGCGTCGGTCTACGCGACCGTGGCGAACGGCGGCATGCGGGTCGCGCCGCGGCTGGTGGACGCGATCACCGGCCCGGACGGGGTCACACGGCCCACCCCGCGGGCGCCCGAGCGCCGGGTGGTCTCCCCGGAGACCGCCTCCACGCTCACCCGCATGCTCGAGGCCGTCGCGACGACACAGGGCACCGCCCCCGCCGCCGAGGTCGCCGGGTACCGGGTCGCCGGCAAGACGGGCACGGCGAAGCGGTACGACCCGGTGAACGGCGGCTACGACGGCTACGTCTCGACGTTCATCGGCTTCGCCCCGGCCGACGACCCCCAGGTCGTCGTGGAGGTCGTGCTCGACCACCCGCGCAAGGGCTTCTACGGCGGCGAGGTCGCCGCGCCCGTGTTCAAGCGGGTGATGAGCTTCGCCCTCACCACGCTGGGTGTGCCGCCGCCGGGGACGAGACCCGAACCGCTGGTCCTCGACCTCGACCACTGAGAACGGGCGAGCGCGGGACGTCGCGCGCCCGTCCACGCCGGGGGCCGGGGGCCGGGAGCCGCCGCCGGTTTGGCCCAGGCTGTCCCGACACCTGCGCGTCAGCCCGGTGGACCACCGCCGTCCACGGCGCCCGTGCGGATCCCCCGCCTGCCCGCCCACTAAGGTCGTCCCCGTGACCACCCCGGCACTACGTCCGGCAGCGCCGTCACCGCGGTCGCTCACCGCTCTGCCCGACGTCCTCAGATCCATCACCGTCGCGCCCGGTCCGTCGGGCGGGGCGGCCCTCGCCGGTGTCGTCCTCACCGGCGTCACCCACGACTCGCGCGCGGTGCTGCCGGGCGACCTCTACGCGGCGCTGCCCGGCGCGCACGTGCACGGTGCCGACTTCGCGGCCGGCGCGGTCGCCGCCGGCGCCGTCGCCGTCCTCACCGACCCGGTGGGCGCCGCGGCGCTGTCCGGCCGGCTCGCGGTGCCCGTGCTCGTCACCGACGACCCGCGCCGCGACCTGGCGCCGGCCGCCGCCTGGATCTACGGCGACCCGTCGAGCGCGCTGACCCTGCTCGGGGTCACCGGCACGAACGGCAAGACCACCACCGCCTTCCTCCTGGACGCCGGCCTGCGCGCCGCCGGGTACACCACGGGCCTGCTCGGCACGGTGCAGACCCGGGTCGCCGGAACGGTGGTGCCCTCGGTGCGCACGACGCCCGAGTCCGGCGACCTGCAGGCGCTGCTCGCGACGATGGTGGAGCGGGGCGTCGGGGCGGCGTCGATGGAGGTGTCGAGCCACGCGCTGGCCCAGCACCGGGTGGACGCGCTGCGCTTCGCCGGCGCCGCCTTCACCAACCTCAGCCAGGACCACCTCGACTTCCACCCGACGATGGAGGACTACTTCGCGGCGAAGGCGGCACTGTTCGAGCCCGCCCGCAGCGCGGCCGCCGTGGTCTGCGTCGACGACGACTGGGGCCGCCGGCTCGCGGCGCTGCGCCCGGACGCGCGCACCTACTCGGTGACCGGCCGCCCGGCCGACTGGTGGCCGGAGGACGTCGTCGCCGGGCCGGGCGGCAGCGTGTTCCGCGCGCTGGGCCCGGACGGCGCGAAGGCGGACCTCTCGCTCGCCCTGCCGGGCCGGTTCAACGTCGCCAACGCGCTGGGCGCCCTCGCGCTGCTGGCCGCTGTCGGTGTTCCGCTGGAGGCGGCGGCCGAGGGCATCTCGTCGCTGCCGGGGGTCCCGGGCCGGATGGAGCGGATCGACGCCGGCCAGCCGTTCCTCGCCCTCGTCGACTACGCCCACACCCCCGGCGCGGTCGAGACGCTGCTCGCCACCGTGCGCCCGATCGTGACCGGGCGGGTGGTCGTCGTCCTCGGCTGCGGTGGGGACCGCGACCGCGCCAAACGGCCGCTGATGGGCGCGGCCGCGGCGCGGCTGGCCGACCTGGCGGTGTTCACCAGTGACAACCCCCGGTCCGAGGACCCGGCGCGCATCCTCGAGCAGATGCTGGCCGGTGCCCGCGGCGCCCCCGGAGCGGGCGAGATCGTTGTGGAGCCGGACCGGGCGAGCGCGATCGCGCTCGCGGTCGGCGCCGCCGGGCCCACCGACGCCGTGATCGTGGCCGGAAAGGGGCACGAGAGCGGGCAGGACGTCGCCGGTGTCGTCACGCCGTTCGACGACCGCGAGGTGCTGCGCTCCGCGCTGCTGGCGGCGGCGAGCCGATGATCGCGCTGACGCTCGCCGAGGTGGCCGCCGCCACCGGTGGCCGGCTCACCGCCGGCGCGGACCGGTTGGCCCCGGTCACGTCGGTGGTGATCGACTCCCGTCAGGTCGGCCCGGGCGCGCTGTTCGTCGCCCTGCCCGGTGAGCGGGTGGACGGGCACGACTTCGCCGCCGGCGCGGTCGCGGCCGGCGCGGTGGCCGTCCTCGGCGCCCGGGAGACGGGCGTGCCCACCGTCGTCGCCGACCCGGCGGCGGCGCTGGCCGCGCTCGCCGCGCACCTGCGCGACCTCGCCCCGGCGACCGTGGTCGGGGTGACCGGCTCGGCCGGTAAGACGACCACCAAGGACCTGCTGGCCGACCTGCTCGGCCGGCTCGGCCCGACGGTCGCCGCGGTGGGCTCGTTCAACAACGAGATCGGCCTGCCGCTGACCCTGCTGCGCACCGAGCCCGACACCGCGTTCGTGGTGCTGGAGATGGGCGCCCGCGGCATCGGGCACATCGCGACGCTGTGCGCGGTGGCCCGCCCGCACGTCGGGCTGGTACTCAACGTCGGGTCGGCGCACGTGGGGGAGTACGCCGACGGGCGGAACGGCATCGCCGCGGCGAAGGGCGAGCTCGCAGAGGCGGCCACCGGCCTGGTCGTGCTGAACGCCGACGATCCGCTGGTGGCGGCGATGGCCGGCCGCGCCGGCGCCCAGGTGGTCACCTTCGGCCGCGCCGCGGCGGCGGACGTCCGCGCCGAGCGCGTCGAGGTGGGCGGTGACGGCCGGGCCGCGTTCGACCTGCTGGCCGGCGGGGAGCGCCACCGGCTGCGCCTCGGCCTCGTCGGCGCGCACCAGGTGGCCAACGCGCTGGCCGCCGCGGCGGTGGCGACATCACTCGGCCTCGCGCCGGCCGAGGCCGCGGCGGCGCTCGAGGAGGCCCGCCCGCGCAGCCGCTGGCGGATGGAGGTGACGACCACCCCGGACGGCGTGGTCGTGCTCAACGACTCCTACAACGCGAACCCCGAGTCGATGCGCGCGGCCCTGACCGCGCTGATGGACATGCGGGGAGCGGGGCGGGCGTGGGCGGTGCTGGGCCCGATGGGCGAGCTCGGCGCCGACGCGGACGCCGCGCACGACACCCTGGGGCGGCTCGCCGCCGGGCTGGGCGTGTCACGGCTGGTGGCGGTCGGCGCCGGGGCGCGCCGGGTGCATCAGGCGGCGGAGCACGAGGGCGCCTGGGCCGGCGAGTCGACCTGGGTGCCCGGGGTGGACGAGGCGGTCGCGCTGCTGGCCGCGCAGGTCCGCCCGGGTGACGTGGTTCTGGTGAAGGCGAGCCGGTCGTTCGGGCTCGAGCGGGTGGCCACGGGGCTGACCGCGGATGGTGGGGCCGGCCCAGCGGGCCGGCGGGACGGCGCCGCCGGCGCCGCGATCGAGGGGATCGAGAACACGTGGAACACGGTGGGACACTCCGGCGAACCAGGCGTGCGCGGGTGACGCTCGCGTGAGAGGAGTTCTCTTCGCGGCACTGGTCGCGCTGGTCATCTCCCTGCTCGGCACCCCGTCGGTGATCCGCTTCTTCCGGCGGCAGGGCTACGGGCAGGAGATCCGTGAGGACGGGCCGTCGAGCCACCTGACCAAGCGCGGCACGCCCACCATGGGCGGCACCGTCATCATCCTCGCCACCCTCGCCGGGTACTTCGTCTCGCACCTGGTCACCGGCATCGGCTTCACCGCCTCGGGCCTGCTGGTCCTGATGGTGATGACGGGCCTGGGCCTGGTCGGCTTCCTGGACGACTACATCAAGATCCGCAAGCAGCGCAGCCTGGGGCTGACGGCCCGGACGAAGTTCGCCGGCCAGGCCGCGGTCGCGCTGGCGTTCGGGCTGCTGGCCGTCCGGTTCAAGAACGACAGCGGGCTGCTGCCGGGCTCGACGTTCATCTCGGTCGTGCGCGACACCGGGTTCTCGGTCGGCCTGATCGGCTTCCCGCTGCTCGCCTGGATCATCATCGCCGCGACCTCGAACGCGGTGAACCTCACCGACGGCCTGGACGGCCTGGCCGCCGGCACGTCCGCGATGGTCTTCGGTGCCTACGTGGTGATCTCCTTCTGGCAGTTCGGCAACGTCTGCGAGTCCGGGGCGCTGACCGAGGGCTGCTACTACGTGCGCGACCCGCTCGACGTCGCGCTGGTCTCCGCCGCCGCGATGGGGGCCTGTTTCGGCTTCCTGTGGTGGAACGCCAGCCCGGCGAAGATCTTCATGGGGGACACCGGCTCGCTCGCGCTCGGCGGGGCGTTCGCCAGCATCGCGATCGTCAGCCGCACCGAGCTGCTGCTGTTCGTGCTGGGGGGCCTGTTCGTCATCGAGACGCTGTCGGTGATGATCCAGGTGGCGTTCTTCAAGGCGACAAAGAGACGGGTGTTCAACATGGCGCCCATCCACCATCACTTCGAGCTCGCCGAATGGCCGGAGACGACGGTGATCATCCGGTTCTGGATCGTCTCCGGCCTGGCCGTAGCGTTCGGCCTGGGCCTGTTCTACGCCGAGTACCTTTCCCACGGGGGCGGTTGACCATGAGTACTTCCGCCACACCGGTGCTCGCGGGCGCGGTGCTCGCCGGCGCTCAGGTCACGGTCGTCGGAGTGGGCGTCTCCGGCGCCGCGGCGGCCGGTGCGCTGGCGGCCCGCGGCGCCCGGGTGGTCGTGGTGGACGCGGCCGACGGCCCGGGCCAGCGCGCCGCCGCCGAGCGGCTGCGGGCGGAGGGAATCGAGGTCCGGCTCGGCGGCCTGCCGGCCGAGGCCGGGGCGGCGTCGCTCGTCGTGACCTCGCCCGGTGTCCCACCGCACACGCCGCTGCTGCGGGCGGCGGAGGCCGCCGGGGTACCGGTTTGGGGCGAGGTGGAGCTCGCCTGGCGGTGGCGCGGGCTGTCCCGGTGGCTCGCGGTCACCGGCACGAACGGCAAGACCACCACGACCGAGATGCTCGGCGCGATGCTCGTCGCCGGGGGGCGGCGCGCCACCACAGCCGGCAACATCGGCACGCCCATCGTGGCGGCCGTCGAGACCCGGCCGCCCTACGACGCGCTCGCCGTCGAGCTGTCCAGCTTCCAGCTGCACTACACGTCCACCGTCGCCCCGCGCGCGGCGGTGATCCTCAACGTCGCGCCGGACCATCTCGACTGGCACGGCGGAGCCGACGCCTACGCGGCGGCGAAGGCGCGGATCTGGGCGGCCCCGCACACCGTCGCCGTCGGCAACGTGGACGACCCCGTGAGCCTGGAGCTGCTGTCGCGGGCGCCGGGCCGGCGGGTCACCTTCGGGCTGGACCCGAACGCCACCCCACGGCCCGACCTGACCGTCGTGAACGGGTACCTGGTCGACCGGGTCTTCTCCGGCGGGCGGCTGATCGCCGTGGCCGATCTCGGCGCGGCCGGCCGCTCACCCGGGCGGCGCCCGCCCGCCACCGGCATCACCGGCGGCGGGCCGGCCGGCGGCAGGGTCGGCGGCGCCGTGGCGGGTGGCGCCCGGGCCGGCGCGGCCGGGACCGGCGACGGGCCGGGCCCGTTCGGCGGCGGCCAGTTCCGGGACGACCGCTTCCCCGCCTTCGCCACCGGCGCTGAGCTGGGATCGCACAACATCGCCAACGCGCTGGCCGCCGCCGCGCTGGCCCGCGCCGACGGGGTGGACCCGGCGGCCATCGGCGCGGCGCTCGCGTCGTTCCGGCCCGGCGCGCACCGCAACGTCACCGTCGGCCGGCGCGGCGGCGTCCGCTACGTCGACGACAGCAAGGCCACCAACCCGCATGCCGCCGCCGCGTCGCTGCGCGCCTACCCGTCGGTGGTGTGGATCGCGGGCGGTCTGAACAAGGGCCTTGAGTTCGACGATCTCGTTGTCTCGGCCCGTCGCGGGCTGCGCGCGGTGGTCCTGATCGGCCAGTGCGCCGACGAGGTGGCCGCGGCTCTCGCCCGACACGCCCCCGATGTCCCCGTGGAACGGGCCGCGGGCATGGACGATGCGGTGGACGCCGCCGCGAAGCTCGCGGCACCGGGCGACACCGTGCTGCTGGCGCCCGCGGCGGCGTCGATGGACATGTTCCGTGACTACGCGGAGCGCGGCGACCTGTTCGCCGCGGCCGTGCGAGCGCGGGGAGGCTGACCGCCGGCGCTCTCCCTCCCAGCGCGGCACCGGAGAGGGGGAGCGTGAGTGAGCGCATGACGGGTGCGCGAACCACCGGAACGGGGACGGCCGTCGCCGGGTCGAGGCCCGCGGGGAGCACCAGCGCGGGCACGACCGGTGCGGGCGGGGCCGGCGCGGCGGGCTCCGCGGCCGCCACCGACACGGGCGGCGCCGGCGGGCCGAGCACCGGCGGGCCGGAGGCCACCGGGGCCAGGCGGGGCTGGGTCGGCGACCCCCGCACGCCCGTCCTCGACCGCCCGCTGGCCTCGTACTACCTGCTGCTCTCCTCCGCCGGCCTGCTGCTGCTACTCGGCCTGGTGATGGTGCTCTCGGCGTCCGCCCCGCGGTCGTTCCAGGACTTCGGCTCGGCCTACACGCTGTTCCTGCGCCAGGCGACCTGGGCTGGCATCGGCTTCCCGCTGCTGCTGGTGGCGAGCCGCCTGCCGATCCGCGTGTTCCGGGCCGCCGCCTACCCATTGCTGGGCGTGACCGTCCTGCTGCTGATGGCGGTGCTCGTCCCGGGGATCGGGCATGTCGAGAACGGTTCCCGGCAGTGGATCCCGATCGGCCCGTACACCCTGCAGCCGAGCGAGTTCGCCAAGATCGCCCTGGTGCTGTGGTGCTCGGACGTCCTCGTCCGCAAGCGCCGGCTGCTGGTCAACTGGAAGCACCTGATCATCCCGGTGGTGCCCGGCTTCCTGTTCGTCGACCTGCTGCTCATGCTCGAGCCCGATCTGGGCGGCTCGATCTGTGTCACCGTCGTCCCGCTGGCGGTGCTCTGGGTGATCGGCACCCCGCTGCGGATCTACGCCGGACTGCTCGGCGGCATGGTCGCCGGCGCCAGCGTCCTGGCGATCAGCGCGCCGTACCGGCTGGAACGGCTGATGTCCTTCCGGGATCCCTTCGCCGACCCGAACAACACCGGCTTCCAGGCCGTCCACGGCATCTACGCGCTGTCGTCCGGCGGCTGGTGGGGGGAGGGGCTGGGCGCCTCGCGGGAGAAGTGGCCGGACCTGCTGCCCGCCGTGCACACCGACTTCATCCTCGCGATCATCGGCGAGGAGCTCGGGCTGCTCGGGAGCCTGGTGACCGTCACGCTGTTCGGCGTGCTGGGCTACGCGGGCCTGCGGATCGCGCACCGCAGCGACGACCTGTTCATCCGGCTGGCCGCCACGGCGGTCACCGCCTGGATCATCGCGCAGGCCGTGGTGAACATGGGTGCGGTCGTGGGACTGCTGCCGATCACCGGGGTGACCTTGCCACTGGTGTCCTTCGGCGGATCGGCGCTGCTGCCGACGATGGGCGCGCTGGGCATGCTGCTGGCCTTCGCCCGCCGCGAGCCGGACGCCGTCGTCTACCTCGCGGAGCGGGCCGAGGCACGCCGAGCGGGGCGGGCCGGCCGGGGGTGGCTGCGCCGCCGCCGCGCCGCGCGGGCCGAGACCCCCGAAACGGTGGTCTGAGCGGCCGCGACGAGGCGTCCGCGTGTTCCACCGACCATGTTGCGTGGACGCCGCCCCGATGTGGAATCGTCAGGGCCGATGTTGCGAAGTGTGCTGCTCGCCGGCGGCGGAACTGCCGGCCATGTGGAACCGGCCCTCGCGGTCGCCGACGCGTTGCGCGCGGACGACCCCAGGATCCGGGTGACCCTGCTCGGCACCGAGACCGGGCTGGAGGCGAAGCTCGTCCCGGCCCGCGGCTACGAGCTGGCGACCGTGCCGAAGGTGCCGATGCCCCGGCGCCCCTCGCCGGCGCTGCTCACGGTGCCGAAGCGGCTGGCGGCCGCCGTCAGCGCGGCGCGCGCCACGCTGCGCGAGGTGCGGGCGGACGTCGTGGTGGGCTTCGGTGGCTACGTCGCCGTGCCCGCCTACGTGGCCGCGCGCCGCCTGGGGGTGCCGATCGTCGTGCACGAGGCCAACCCGCTGCCCGGCCTCGCGAACCGGCTGGGGGCGCGGCTCACGCCGTTCGTGGCCACCTCCTACCCCAGCACCCCGCTGCGCGGGTCCACCCTCACCGGGATCCCGCTGCGCGCGGAGATCCTCACCCTGGACCGCTCGGCGCCGGCGGCGCGCGCGGCGCGGGCCCGCTACGGCCTGGACGCCCACCGCCCGACCCTGCTCGTCTTCGGGGGGTCGCAGGGCGCCCGCTCGCTGAACACCGCGATGGTCGGCGCCGCGCGGGAGCTGACCGGCTCAGGCGTGCAGGTGTTGCACGCCACCGGGCCGAAGAACTACGAGGAGGTCGCCGCCGCGCTGCCCGCCGGGCTGGCCGCGCCCTACCGGGCGGTGCCGTACCTGGACCACATCCCCTCCGCCTACGCGGCCGCCGACATGAGCCTGTGCCGCTCCGGCGCGATGACGTGCGCCGAGCTCGCGGCGGTCGGCCTGCCGGCGGTGTACGTACCGCTGCCGCACGGCAACGGCGAGCAGCGCCGCAACGCGCTGCCGACGGTGGAGGCCGGCGGCGGGCTGCTGGTGGACGACGCCGAGCTGAGCCCCGGCTGGCTGGCGGCCAACCTGCTCCCGGTGCTGACCTCGGCCGAGCGGCTGGGGAAGATGTCCGCGGCCTGCGCCGGCACGGGCCACCCGGACGCCGCCCGCGCGATCGTCGCGATGATCCGGCTGGCCGAGCCGACCCGCAGGCGGGCCCGGCCGAGGCACGCGGCGAACTGAGTGGCCGTGGTCAGCCTTCCCGCGCCCGCGCGGCGCCGGAGTCCGCTGCGTGCCTGCGCGCGGCGCTGCGGCAGGATGGCGACGTGACGGCGCGAGATCTCCCGGAGGGCTGGCGGCGGGTCCACCTCGTCGGCATCGGCGGGATCGCCATGAGCGGTCTGGCACGGTTGCTGGTCGCGCGGGGCGCGACGGTCTCCGGCAGCGACGCGGTCGAGTCCCGGCGGCTGGCGTCGCTGCGCGCGCTCGGCGTCCCGGTCACGGTGGGCAACGGCCCCGACAGGTTCGACGCCTCGCGCCTCGACGGGGTCGAGCTGGTCGTCGTCGCGCCAGCGGTGCCGGGCGACGACCTGGAGCTCGCCGAGGCGCGCCGGCGCGAGCTGCGGGTGCTGACCCGCTCCGCCGCGCTCGCCGGGCTGATGGCCGGGCACCGAGGCGTGGCGGTCGCGGGCTCGCACGGCAAGACCACCGTGGCGATGATGCTCACCGCCGCCCTGCAGGCCTGCGGCGCGGACCCGACGTTCGCGGTCGGCGGGGATCCGGGCGAGGCCGGCTCGCACACCCACGCGGGCAGCTCCGAGCTGATGGTCGTCGAGGCGGACGAGGACGCCGGCGCGTTCTGGCAGCTCCAGCCGTACGGCGCGGTGCTGACAGGGGTGGCCGCCGAGCACCTCGACCACTACCGGACGATGCCCGCCCTCGCCGCCTCGTTCGCGACGTTCCTGCGCCGGGTCGACCCGGGCGGCTTCCTGGTCGCCTGCGTGGACGACGCGGCCGGGTGGGCGCTCGCCACGGCGGCGGCCGACCACGCCGACCGCTGGCGCCGGGCCGGCGCCAGCGCCAGCGCCAGCGCCCCGGACGGTGGCCGGCCGTGGCTGACGGGGTACGGGTTCGGGCCGTCGGCGGACGTCCGGCTCGTCGCCGAGGAGATCTCGATCGCGGGCACCAGCGCGGAGGTCGTCGTCCATGGCGTCCGGCTGGGCCGGCTGTCGCTGCGGGTCCCCGGCCGGCACCACCTCCTGGACGCCGCGGCGGCCCTGGCCGCCGGGATCGCCCTGGGCGCCCCGCCGGCCGGCCTGCTGGCCGGGCTGACCGAGTTCGCCGGGGTCCGCCGCCGCTTCGAGTCGCTCGGGTCGGCGGGCGGGGTGCGGGTGGTCGACGACTACGCCAACCACCCGGACCGGGTGGCCGCCGCGGTCGAGGCGGCGCGGGCGGCTGCCGGCGGCGGCCGGGTCGTCGTCGCGTTCCAGCCGCACCTGTACAGCCGCACGGCCCTGCTCGCCGACCGGTTCGGTGCCGCGCTGGGCTCGGCCGACGCGGTCGTGGTGATGGACGTCTACGGCGCCGGGGAGCAGCCCGAACCGGGCGCGGGCGGTGCCCGGGTCGCCGCGGCCACCCGGTCCGGGGCGGCGCGGGTCGGGGCGGCGCGGGTCGTGTACGAGCCGTCGTGGTCGGCCGTCCCGGGCGTGCTGATGGACCTGGCACGGCCGGGCGACCTGGTCATGACGCTCGGCGCCGGGGACGTGACGCAGGTCGGCCCGGAGCTGCTGCGTCTGCTGGCCGAACGGTCGGCCCTGCCGGGCTAGCCCGAGCGGCGGACCCTAGCGCACGACCGAGCCGCAAGCCCGAGGCCGAATCGCAGGCCCAAGCCTCGCCAGGCCCCAGTTTGATGATCCATCGCAGAGGCGCGGCGTCAGCCGCCGCGCCTCTGTCCGAAGTGCTGCCGGGGTGGGGTCAGCGCAGCGCGGCGAGGACGACGACCGGGATCTCGCGGGTCGTCTGCTCCTGATGGGTGCGCAGCCCCGGCATGCCGTCCACCAGCGCCGCGTACAGGCGCTCGCGCTCGACCCCGACGGCGGTGGACGCCTCCGCGTCGAACCGGTCGGCGTCCAGCTCCACGGTGACCTTCGGGTGCGCCAGCAGGTTCCGGTACCACTGCGGGTGCGCCGCGGCGGCCATGTTCGTGGCGTAGACGACGAGGCGCCGGGCCGGGACGTCCCGCTCCGGGCCGTCCGGCCTGGCGTTCAGGCTGTCCGGCGTGGCGTGCGGGCCGGCCAGCGTGGCGTGCGGGCCGTCCCGAGTGACGTTCGGAGCGTTCGGCGGGGCGTCAGGGGCGCCGTGCGCCGGATGGCCGTCCACGACGTAGCCCAGCGGGGTGGTGCGCGGGCGTCCGGTGCGCTCGCCGACGGTTGTCAGCAGCAGGAGCCGGGAGCCGGACAGGGTCTTCTCCAGCCTGCCGCCGTTGGCCCGGTACTCGGCGATCACCGCCTGGTTGACCACCCTGAAGTCGAACCCGCGGCTGCGTGGGTCTCGAGTTTCGGTCATCGTCGGTCCTCACCCTTGCCGTCGGGGCACCCGCCGGGAGGGGGGAGTGTTCGTTCACCGGAGAATGTCACGCGGCGCAGTCAACCATCGACTCCGCGCACCGCCCCGCAGGGTCAGGTCGGCAGGCCCGTCGCGTCCTGGTCGCCCGCCCGGCTGCTCCCGGAAAGTGCGGCGGTGCCGCCGGCGGTGAGCAGGTCCAGCAGGCGCGGGCCGAGCGTGGTGATCGTTCCGGCGCCGAGGGTGAGCAGCATGACGCCGTGCGTGCCGCCGGCCGCCGCGTCGCCGAGGTCCCCGCGGCCGCCGCGGCCGCCGAGGTCGGCGAGGTCGGCGACGAGCCGGCCCGGCAGGTCGGGCCAGGCCACGTAGCCGGCGGCGGCCGGCCGCCTGATCCGCCCGGCGAGGTCGGACGCGTGCAGGCCCAGGTTGTCGGTCTCGCGCGCGGCGTACACGTCGGTCACGTAGACGCGGTCGGCGTCGCCGAAGGCCGTCGCGAAGTCGTCGAGCAGCGCGGCGAGGCGACTGAACGTGTGCGGCTGCGCGACCGCCCAGACCTGCCGGCCGGCGGCGCGGTCGCGGGCCGCGCGCAGGGTGGCGCGGATCTCGGTCGGGTGGTGCGCGTAGTCGTCGACGATCTCCACGCGGGTGCCGCCGGGCGCGCTCGCCCGGCCCACGACGTCGAAGCGCCGGGCCGCGCCCGCGTACGTCCCCAGCGTCCTCAGGGCGTCCGTGGGCGGCACCCCCAGCTCGGCGGCCGTGGCGAGGGCGGCGAGGGCGTCCAGGGCGATGTGGGGGCCGGGCAGCGCCAGGGTGAGCTCGCCGACCCGGTTCCCGTCGTGCAGCACGGTCGAGGTGGAGCCGCCGCCGGGCAGCGGGACGTAGTCCACCGCCCGCCACGTCCGCCCGGGGGCGAAGCCGTAGTCGACCACCCGGGCCCGCGGCGCGTCGGCGCGCCGGTCGGGCTCGGCCCGCCGGTCGAGTTCTGCGAGCACCGCGGCGACGCCGGGATGGTCGCCGCAGACGACCAGCCGCCCGCCCGGGCGGACCCGGGCCGCGAAGTCGGCGAACACCGCGCGCACCGAGGCCTCGTCCGGGAAGAGGTCCGGATGCTCCCATTCGACGTTGGTGATCACCGCGAGCTCCGGGTCCAGCCCGGCGAACGCGCCGCCGTACTCATCCGCCTCCAGGACGAACACGTCGCCCCGTCCGGTCACGGCGCTGCCGCCCAACTGGGCCACATCGGCACCGATGACCGCGGTCGGGTCGGCGCCGCCGGCCGCGAGCACCAGGGTCAGCATCGCCGCGGTGGTGGTCTTGCCGTGTGAGCCGGCGACCGCCACGAGCCGGTAGGGCGCGGTCAGCTCCGGCAGCCAGTCCGAGCGCCGCCGGACGGGGACGCCGAGCTCGCGGGCGGCGATGATCTCCGGGTGGTCGTCACGCAGCGCGCTGGAGGCCACGACGACGTCCGCCGCGGACAGCTCGGCGGCCAGCGCCGCCGCGTCGGCAGCGGGGCCGACCCGGACGGGGACCCCCAGCTCACGCAGCATGGCGACCCGCGGTGAGTACTCCTGGTCGCTGCCGGAGACCTGGCCGCCGGCGGCCAGGTGGATCTGGGCGAGGGGTGACAGCCCGGCGCCGCCGATGCCGAGGAAGTGGACCCGCCGGGCCCGCTCGGGGCGGTCGCGGGGATCGGGGACGACGGGCGGCGGCGCGGCGGCCGGGCCTGCTGGGGCGGCCGGGGCGTCGTCGGAGTGCGGTCCGGTCACGCCACGCAGTACACACCACCGGGCAGGGGCTCGGCGGAGGTGCCCCGGGCGAGCCGGGACCGGTGTGACGAAGGGGACGCGAATCCCATCCGTGTGACGCGCCGCCAGCGTCCTTGACCACCGACGAAGCCGTGCCTACTGTCCGATCCACAGTCGGAAGTTGACATAACTGTAACCGTCTAGCTGACGGTGAAGGTTGAGGCTGCTCGGCTGCTTCCCCGCTCCAATCGGTCGTAAGACCGCGGGCTAACGGAGCCGGGGAGCCCCCCTGCTCGCCCACCGACGCCGCTGGAGGACCGACACCGCATGGCAGCCCCCCAGAACTATCTCGCGGTCATCAAGGTCGTCGGGATAGGCGGAGGCGGCGTAAACGCCGTCAACCGGATGATCGAAGTCGGGCTAAAGGGTGTCGAGTTCATCGCCATCAACACCGACGCCCAGGCGCTGTTGATGAGCGATGCCGACGTCAAGCTCGACGTCGGCCGTGAACTCACCCGTGGCCTGGGGGCCGGTGCCGACCCGGAGGTCGGCCGCCAGGCCGCCGAGGATCACCGCGAGGAGATCGAGGAGGTCCTCAAGGGGGCCGACATGGTCTTCGTGACCGCGGGTGAGGGCGGTGGCACCGGCACCGGTGGCGCTCCCGTCGTCGCCAACGTGGCCCGCTCGCTCGGCGCGCTGACGATCGGTGTGGTGACGCGCCCATTCACCTTCGAGGGCCGCCGCCGCGCGACCCAGGCCGACACGGGCATCGACACCCTCCGCAATGAGGTTGACACCCTCATCGTCATCCCGAACGACCGCCTGCTCGCGATGACCGATCGCGACATCAGCGTCCTGGACGCCTTCCGCAGCGCAGACCAGGTGCTGCTCTCCGGTGTCCAGGGCATCACCGACCTCATCACCACCCCTGGTCTGATCAACCTCGACTTCGCCGACGTCAAGACGGTCATGTCGCACGCCGGCAGCGCCCTGATGGGCATCGGCCGGGCGCGGGGCGACGACCGGGCCACGGTCGCCGCCGAACAGGCCATCGCCTCCCCCCTGCTGGAGGCCAGCATGGACGGCGCACAGGGCGTCCTGCTGAACATCTCCGGTGGGTCCGACCTCGGTCTGTTCGAGATCAACGCCGCGGCCGAGCTGGTCGCCGACGCGGCCCATCCCGAGGCGAACATCATCTTCGGTGCGGTGATCGACGACGCCCTCGGCGACGAGGTGCGGGTCACCGTGATCGCCGCCGGGTTCGACACCGTGCAGGACCGACGGACCCGCACGCTCGCCACCCAGCGCCGACCACCGGGGCCGGGCGGCGCGGCCGGCGGCCCGCCGCAGCCGGGGGCCCCCGGCCAGCCGGCGGCCCAGCCGGGCTCGGGCGGCGCGCCGAACACCACGGCGCTGCCGCCGATCCCGAACGTGCCGGCGCCGCCACGGCCCGCGCCGGCCCACTCGACCTACCTGCCGCCTACGAGCCAGCAGGTCGGGCACTACGTGCCGGACCCGCTGCCCGACGATCGCGCCCCGAGCCAGGCCGGTGCGCCGGTGGTCGGGTCCGCCGGCGACCAGCGGCCCATGGGCGGGCCGCCCCGCCGGGAGCACCCGGACACGGCCGGGGAGGGCGGCTACGCCCGCTCCGCGCCGGCTGCCGGCGCACCGGGCATCGGCCACCCGGCTCCCGGGCACGCTGCTCCGGCCCACGCCGCGCCGGCCCATGCCGCCGCGGCCCAGGGCATGCCCCGCGCCGGGCTCGGGCACGCCGGAGCCGCTCCCGGCGGGGCCCCGGGCGCGCCGGGAGCCGCTCCGGCCGGCGGGGCTCCGCCGCAGGCCGGCCGCGGCCCGGAGCCGGCCCGTCCCGGCCCGCGCCCGACCTACCCGCCGCGCCGCCCCGTCCGCCCGGTGGCCGACGACGACGAGCTGGACGTCCCGGATTTCCTCAAGTAGGCGGCGATGCCCGTCCTGGTGACCTCGCGTGACGGCGGCACGAGCATGCCGCCGTACGCGGGGCTCAACCTCGGTGACCACGTGGGTGATGATCCGGAGGCGGTCAGCGTGAACCGGCGGCTGCTCGCGTCCCGGGTCGGCCGGCCGGTCCAGTTCATGCGGCAGGTGCACGGGGCCCAGGTGAGCCTGGTGCGGGCACCCGGACCGCCGCCCGAGGCCGACGCCATGGTCACCGACGCCGCCGGCGTCGCGCTCGCGGTGCTGGTGGCCGACTGCGTGCCGGTGATGTTCGAGTCGCCGGCGGCGGTCGGCGTCGCGCACGCCGGCCGCCAGGGGATGGCGGCGGGCGTGCTGGCGGCCACCTTGAAGATCTTCGACGAGCTCGGCGTCGACCGCTCGTCGATCGACGTCACGCTGGGCCCGGCGATCTGCGGGCGGTGCTACGAGGTGCCCGCGGACATGCGCGCCGACATCCAGCGGCGGGTTCCGGGCAGTGGGTCGGAGACCCGAGCGGGCACGCCCGCGCTGGATCTCCGGGCCGGGCTGCGCGCCCAGCTGGCGACGGCCGGCGTGGGCCGTGTTGTGGTATCCGATCGTTGCAGCGCCGAGTCGGGGGATCTCTACTCGTACCGCCGCGACGGGCGGACCGGGCGGTTCGCCGGCCTCGCCTGGCTGTCATGAGCGGCCTCGAGCGCGAGGTGGACCCGCGCCGGCTGGCCGAGTTGCGCGAGCGGCTGACAGTCGTCCGTGACCGGATCACCGTGGCGGCCCGGGACGCCGGCCGCGACCCGGCGGAGCTGACCCTGATCGCCGTCAGCAAGACCCGACCCGCCGAGGACGTCCTCGCGCTGGTCGCGCTGGGTGTCCGCCACTTCGCCGAGAACCGCGAGCAGGAGGCCGGGCCGAAGACCGAGGCCGTCCGGCTGGCGCTGGCCGCCGCCGCGGCGGGCGGCTCGGATGAGCACACGATGTGGTCCGATGATGACCGTTTCCGGGAATCGAGTCCGTTGGCCGACACGTCGGGGGCATGGCGTCCATCACGTGTGGATCAGGGTCCGACCCTCGGGCCGGCCGCCGGGCCCGATGTGCCGGTCTGGCATTTCGTCGGCCAGCTCCAGCGCAACAAGGCCCGGGCCGTGGCGGGCTGGGTGCACTGCGTGCAGTCGGTGGACCGAGCGCGACTGGTCGAAGCCCTTTCCCGGGCAGCAACGGCACGTGGTCGTCAGATTTCAGTGTGCATACAGGTCAATCTGGACATTGCGGAGCCAGTCGGTGCACCGGGTGCGCCCGCGGCGCGAAATGCCCTGTCTACCAGGGAAAACGAGCCCACCGCCGGGGCTGCGGACGGCGCTCGCGGCGGGGCCCTGCCCGCGGACGTACCGGCGCTCGCCGAGCTCGTCGCGGGCTCCGAAGGGCTTGTTCTGACGGGTGTGATGGCTGTCGCGCCACGCGGAGCACCCGCCAGGCCGGCCTTCGCTCGACTCCGTGAGGTAGCCGACCGACTTCTTTCCGAACATCCCGCGGCGACGCTAGTCAGTGCAGGGATGTCCGGCGATCTCGAGGACGCGGTCGCGGAGGGCGCGACACACCTTCGGATCGGCACCGCTTTGTTCGGTGAACGGCACGGTGTCCCTTAGAGTCGCGCCCATGGGGCTCGGTCGCAGGGCGATGGTCTACCTCGGGCTCGCCGAGGAGGACGAGGACTATCTCGACGACGACTATGACGACGGCGGTCACGACGCCGCCCGAGGCGCCGTCCGGGAGGATCGGCGGGCCACGCTCGACCCGGTGCCGATTGACCGGTCGGTCCGCCGGATCGATGCACGTGAGGAGCATGTCGCCATGCCGCGACGCCCACCGGTGGAGCATCTGCGACCCCCCGTGCCGACGCCGATGCGCCGCGTAGCGCCCGTCGAGGAGCCCCGGCCATACCGGATCACGACGCTCCAGCCGCGTAGCTACAATGAGGCCCGTCAGATCGGTGAGGAGTTCCGGGACGGGACCCCCGTTATCATGAACCTCACCGAGATGGACGACGTCGACGCCAAGCGGCTGGTCGACTTCGCCGCAGGGCTGATCTTCGGGCTCCGCGGCGACATCGAGAAGGTGACCAACAAGGTCTTCCTGCTCTCGCCGCACAACGTCGAGGTCACCGAGACGGACAAACGACGCATCCGCGAGGGTGGGTTTTACAACCAGTCGTAGTAACCAGTCGTAGCCAGGGCAAGATCATCCAGTAGGGTCGTCACCACTTCCCCTCGTCCTCCCGGGAGAGAGCACCATCAGCGCACTTGGAACTCTGCTCTTTTGGGTGCTGACGGCCTACCTGCTGCTCCTGATCGCTCGGTGGGTCATCGACCTGGTGCTCGCGCTGAGCGGCTCCTTCCGGCCGACCGGCCCCCTGGTCCTGCTCTTCGAGATCGTGTACACGGCGACTGACCCTCCGTTGCGATTGATCCGGCGGTTCATCCCGCCGTTGAGGGTAGGTAGCGTTGCGCTTGACCTCGGGTTTCTGCTTCTCTTCATAGTGATCGTCGTTTTGCAGAGCTATGCGCAGAGGCTGTGACTGAGGTCGTGTGCACACCGCGAGTGCGGGCAAGGCAGACTGCCCGCAGACCGCCCTCTCTTCGGGGAGCGGCGATGCCGCACGAGGAGGCAACGTGGCGCTGACACCGCAGGATGTTCAGAACAAGGTCTTCAGCCCGACGAGGTTCCGCACGGGCTACAACGAGGACGAGGTCGACACCTTCCTTGATGAGGTCGAGGCCGAGCTGACGCGACTGCTCGACGAGAGCAGCGACCTGCGCAGGCAGCTCGACGAGGCCCGCCGGTCCGGCGGTGGCGGTCCCGGTGTCCCGGCACAGATCCTCGACGAGAACCAGCAGCTGCGCCGCCAGCTCGAGGAGTCCCGCCGGCAGCTGGCGCAGGCGCAGGCGCAGGCCGCGCAGGCGGCCCAGGCCGCCCGCGAGCGGCCCCCGATGCCCGCCGGCCCGCCTGGCGCGGGTCCGGGTGGTCCGGGTGGACCTGGCGCGCCCGGTGGTCCGCCGGTGTCCGGTGGCCCGACGGCGGTCATGCCCGCGCTGGTCGGCGGGGGCGGTCAGGCCCCGGCCCGCACGGGCCCGGGAGCCGGTGGCCAGAACGACGCCGACATCGAGCAGCGCGTCGCGCGGACCCTCGTGCTCGCCCAGCGGACCGCCGACGAGGCGCTGCGGGAGGCCCGCGCCGAGTCGGAGCGGGCCCGCCGCGAGGCGCGCGCCGACGCCGACCGGATCCTCGGTGAGGCCCGGGCGCACGTCGCCGAGCAGCTCGGTGGGCTCGAGGACGACAAGCGCCGCCTCGAAGGCCAGGTCGAGCAGCTCCGCGCCTTCGAGCGTGAGTACCGCACGCGGCTGCGCGCCTACCTGGAGATGCAGCTGCGTGACCTCGACGGCATGCCCACACAGCCGGCCGTCGGGCCGGGTATGCCGTCGCGCCCCGGGCTCAACCCCGGCGCGCCGACACCCACCCCGGCCCCCGCGAGTGTCGGCATGGCGCAGACCGGTGGCGGCCAGCCGCCCCAGCCGCCCCAGCAGCCCCAGCACGTGGGAGCGCAGGCGTTCCAGGGCGGCCCGCAGATGGGCGCCGCGACGCTGGCGCGGGAGAGCAACGGCCACGGCGGGCGCCCGGATCTCGACCCGGGCCGCCGCGACGCTCCGGGCATGCAGGAGTTCTAGGCCAGCATGGTGATGATCAGCGGCGCCCTGGTGGTGATCGCCGCGGTGCTGGCCGTGCTCGGCCTGTTCGGCGCGGCCACCTGGTCGTACACGTCACTGATCGTCGTCTGCCTCGCCGCGGTGCTGCTGCCCGTCGCGGCTGTGCGGCGCGCCGGGAAGAAGACGCCGGCCTAGGCCTCGCTGCGTCCCGCGGAACCACGGCTGTTGCCGCCGCGCCCGCGCCGGCGGGGTCTCCACCGGCGCGGGCGAGAAGTCGGGTGGCCGTCAGCCAACCGTCGGCGGCGCGGGGGTCGTCCTGGTCAGCGCGAAGGTCAGGCCGAGCTCCGCGGATGATCCCCGGTGCCATGCCGGCTCCGCCGTCTGCTCGACCGGTGCCTCCTGGAACACTGTGGCCAGGATCTCGTCGGCGACGGTCGCCGCGTGCTCACGCAACGCTGCCGCCGTCTCCTCCTTGGCGGCGACCCAGCGCAGCTCGACCCGGTCGGTGATCTCCAGCCCCGCGGCCCGCCGCGCGTCCTGCAGGACGCGCACCACGTCGCGGGCGAGCCCGGTCCGGGCCAGTTCCGGGGTGACGGTCAGGTCGAGGGCGACCGACAGGCCCGACTCACTCGTCACCGACCAGCCCTCGCGCGGTGTCTCGGTGACGATCAGATCCTCACCGCCGAGCTCGATGCGCTCGCCGTCCACGGTGACGGTCAGCCGGCCGTCCACCGGTGCCCCGGCGGTGGTGACGGCGGCGGCGACCGCCTTCGTGCGGTTGCCGAAGCGCCGTCCCAGCGCCCGGAAGTTCGGCTTCACGCTGATGTCGACGAGGTCCGAGGTCGCGGCCTCGACGGCGACGACGTTGAGCTCCTCGGCGATCTGCGCGCGCAGCTCCGCCGAGAGGTCGTCGAACGCCGAGGAGCCGACCACCGCACGCGGCAGCGGCTGACGGGTGCGCAGCCCGCTGGCGGCCCGGGCCGCGCGGCCGAGCTCGACGATCCGGCGCACGAGGTCCATCCGCTCGGCCAGGCCCGGCTCGACGAGGTCCGCCGGCAGCTGCGGCCACGAGGCCAGGTGCACCGAGTCCGGGGCGCCGGGCAGGATGCCGGCGAACAGCCGGGACCACAGCCAGTCGGTCAGGAACGGGGTGAACGGCGACATCACCCGGGTCAGGCCGTCCAGGCAGGTGTAGAGGGTGGCCAGCGCGTTCGGGTCGCCCGCCCAGAAGCGGCGGCGGGAACGCCGGACGTACCAGTTCGACAGGTCGTCCACGAAGCGGGCGATGCGGCGCCCGGCGCGCAGCGCGTCGAAGCCCTCGAGGGCGGCGTCCACCTCGGCGACGGTGTCGGCGAGCTCGGAGAGCGCCCACCTGTCCAGCACCGGGCGTTCGGCCGGGGCCGCGGCGCCCTCGCCCGACCCGTCGGCGCCGGTCGGGCACCAGTCCGCCGCGCCCGCGTAGAGCGCGAAGAACGACGCGGTGTTCCAGTAGGTGAGCAGGATCTTGCGGACGATGTCCTCGATCGACTCGTGGCTGACCCGGCGGTCCGACCACGGTGAGCCGCCGGCCAGCATCAGCCACCGGACGGCGTCCGCCCCGTGCCGGTCGAACAGGTCGAACGGGTCCAGCACGTTACCGACGTGCTTGCTCATCTTGCGGCCCTCGGCGTCGAGCAGCAGGCCCAGGCACAGCACGGTCTCGTAGGACGACCGGTCGAAGACCAGCGTGCCCACGGCCATGAGCGTGTAGAACCAGCCCCGGGTCTGGTCGATCGCCTCGCAGATGTACTGCGCCGGGTACTGCTTCGCGAACTCGTCGGCGTTGCGGTGCGGGGCGCCCCACTGGGCGAACGGCATCGCGCCGCTGTCGTACCAGACATCGATGACCTCAGGCACCCGCCGGGCGGTCTCCCCACAGGTGGGGCACGGCAGGGTCACGTCGTCGACGAACGGGCGGTGCGGGTCGAGCGTCGAATGGTCCGTGCCGGTCAGCTCGGAGAGCTCCGCCAGCGAGCCGACGCAGGTCAGGTGGGACGGGTCGGCCTCGCACCGCCAGACGGGCAGCGGGGTGCCCCAGTACCGGTTGCGCGACAGCGCCCAGTCGACGTTGTTGCGCAGCCACTCGCCGTAGCGGCCCTCGCGGATGCGCTCAGGGTGCCAGTCCGTCCGCGCGTTCTCGGCGAGCAGGCGCTCGCGGACGGCGGTCGTGCGGATGTACCAGGACGGCAGCGGGTAGTAGATCAGCGGTGTGTGGCAGCGCCAGCAGCGCGGGTAGCTGTGCGTGTAGGTCGCGGCCCGCCACATCAGGCCGCGCGCGGTGAGGTCCGCGGACAGCGGCGCGTCGGCGTCCTTGAAGAACAGCCCGCCGACCAGCGGGATCTCGGGCAGGAAACGCCCGTCCGTCCCGACCGGGTTGACGACGCCGAGGCCGTTGGCGCGGCAGACCGCGAGGTCCTCGGCGCCGAAGGCGGGTGCCTGGTGCACGAGCCCGGTGCCGTCCGTGGTCGTCACGTAGTCCGCCAGGACCACCGAGTGCGGGCGGGCGGATGTCCCGGCGCCCCGGCCGACGGCGGTCTTCCCCGCCGCCTCCTCGAAGCGCTCCAGCGCGATCAGCTCGAACGGCCGGGCATAGCGGGTGCCGGCGAGCTCGGCGCCGGTGAAGCGCTCGACGACCTCGGCGCCCTCGCCCAGGGCCGCGGTCAGCAGCGGCTCGGCGACGACGAGCAGTTCACCGCCGGCGGCCCGGGCCAGCACGTAGCTGACCTCGGGATGGACGGCGACCGCGGTGTTGGAGACCAGCGTCCACGGGGTGGTCGTCCACACCAGCAGGTGCGCGCCGTGCTCGGCCAGCCCGCGCGGGCCCTCGACGACCGGGAACCGCACGTAGACCGACGGGTCGTCGGTGTCGCTGTAGCCCTGGGAGACCTCGTGGTCGGACAGCGGCGTCTCGTCCCGGGGGCAGTACGGGGTGACCCGGAAGTCCTCGACGAGCAGGCCCTTGTCGAAGATCTGCTTGAGGGACCACCAGACGCTCTCGATGTACGAGGTGTCCATCGTCCGGTAGGCGCCGTCGAGGTCGACCCAGTAGCCCATCCGCTCCGTCATCGCGGAGAAGTCGGCCACGTGGCGCAGGACGGACTCGCGGCACCTCTCGTTGAACTCGGCGATGCCGTAGTCCTCAATGTCGCTCTTGCTGGTGAAGCCGAGTTCCTTCTCGACGGCGAGCTCGACAGGCAGGCCGTGGCAGTCCCAGCCCGCCCGGCGGGGCACGTGGTAGCCCTTCATCGTCCTGTAACGGGGGAAGAGGTCCTTGAAGACCCGCGCCTCGACGTGGTGGGCGCCCGGCTTGCCGTTGGCGGTCGGCGGGCCTTCGTAGAACACCCACAGCGGCCGGTCTGCGCCGGCCTGCAGCGAGCGGTGGAAGACCTTGGAATCCTTCCAGCGCTCCAGCGTCTCGCGCTCGAAGGCCGGCAGGTCGACCCGCGAGGGCAGTGGGCGGAACGCGGGCGTCGGGGCGTCGGGGGTACTCATCGTGGCTGGTCTCCGTCGGCGGTGGGGCACTCCGGCGGAGGGACGACACCTCGCCGCACACCGGCGTGGGCCGGTGGCTGCGCGAGGTACCGCGGTACCACCCTCCTTGCGCGCCCGGGTGCGCTCCGCGATCTCTCGTGGACGGCGACCGGGCGGCCACTCTTGTCATGCGGCGGCGGCCGGATCTACTGGGGGCTCACAGCCCTGTTCTCCCGGCGGCTCAGGGTGATCTTCACGGCGCGCTGGCCACCGGGCTCGCACCGCCCCCGGCTCGCTGCGACTGCGCCCGCCGCTACTCGTCCCGTCAAAGCCTTTCCGCGCTTCCAGCGTAGCCGACGGCCAACGGCGATCGCGGCCGCGGATCGCCGGCGGATCACCCCGGCACCCGTGCCTGGTACCGGGCGGGCACTCAGGCCGGGTCTCGGGTCGTGTCTCGGGCCGGTGGCCGGCCGGCGGGCGGGTGACCCGTGAGATCGCACCCGTACAGTGGTGTGTGTGGTGGCCGAGCCGGGGATGGACAAGGGCGTCCCGTACAGGAACACCCAGTACGGGAGCACCGTGAACGCCGGTGCGGCGGGAGTGGGTGCCCCGGGTGCCGCTGACGCGGGCGGCGGCGCCCCGAGCGGTGACGCCGCGGTCAGGCCCGACCGTGACCGCCTGGTCACCTCGCACCGTGCGGTGCTCGTCGTCGCGCTGACCGCGCTGTGTCTGATCGTCCTGGACATCGGCACGAAGCTGCTGGCCGTCGCCCAGCTCACCGGGCGCGCCCCGATCGAGATCATCCCCGGCGTGCTCGACCTGCGCCTGACCCGGAACTCGGGGGCCGCGTTCAGCCTGGCCGGCGGGGCCACGGTCATCCTCAGCCTGATCGCGCTGGCGGTCGTCGCGGTGGTCGTGGTCACCGCCAGGCGGCTGGCCTCCATCGGGTGGGCGTTCGTCTTCGGCGCGATGGTCGGCGGCGCGCTGGGTAACCTGATCGACCGGCTGTTCCGCGCCCCCGGGCCGCTGCGCGGGCACGTCGTGGACTTCGTCCACATCCACCACTGGCCCATCTTCAACGTCGCCGACTCGGCGATCGTCTGCGGCGGAGTGCTCGCGGTCATCCTCTCCCTGCGCGGCATCGGCCTCGACGGCACGCGCCTCTCCGCCGCCCCGCCACCCGACCCCGGGTCAGCGGAGCCGGCCGGACCATCCGGTCCGGCGGGGCCGAGCCACGCCGGCGGTCCCGGGCCCGGTGGCGCGTGAGCACGGCCGACACCGACCGGCGCTCGCTGCCGGTCCCCGACGGCCTCGACGGCATCCGCCTGGACGCCGCCATCGCCCGCATGTTCGGCCTGAGCCGCACGGCCGCCGCCACGCTCGTTGACGACGGCCAGGTGAGCGTCGACGGCCAGGTCCGCGGCCGCTCCGACCGGGTCAGCGGCGGCGCCTGGCTGGACGTAGCCCTCCCCGCCCCGCCCCGTCCGCTCACGGTGGAGCCCACCCCGGTCGGTGGCCTGCGCATCCTGCACGACGACGACGACATCGTGGTCGTCGACAAGCCGGTCGGCGTGGCGGCCCACCCGGCCCCGGGGTTCACCGGCCCGACGGTCATCGGCGCGCTCGCCGCCGCCGGCTACCGGGTCTCCACCTCGGGCTCGGCCGAGCGCCAGGGCGTGGTGCACCGCCTGGACGTCGGCACGACCGGGGCGATGGCTGTCGCGAAGAGTGAACGCGCCTACACCCTTCTCAAGCGGGCCTTCCGGGAACGCGAGGTGGAGAAGGAGTACCGGGCGGTCGTCCAGGGGCACCCGGACCCGCTGCGCGGGACGGTCGACGCCCCCATCGACCGCCATCCCCGCCGGCCCGGCCTGTTCGCCGTCGTCGCGGACGGCAAGCCCAGCGTGACCCACTACGACACCGAGGAGGCGTTCCGCGCCGCCTCGCTGCTGTCGGTGCGGCTGGAGACGGGCCGCACCCACCAGATCCGGGTGCACATGGCGGCGCTGCGGCATCCCTGCGTGGGCGACC